>VMSP01000065.1 GCA_013792135.1 Desulfocapsa sp.
AGAAAAACCAGGAGAAAGGCCAAGAATGACCCGTGAAGAAATCATGGAAAAAAAGATTTCTATGGCAAAGGAACGGGATTCCAGAATCATGAAGATCAGTTCGCCGATGGGCAGCATCATGTTCAATGTCCTGCGGCAGTTTGACCAGGCGTATGCCAATTTCAAGGGGCAATTAGGAGAGCCCGGGGGAGTCTCTCACGAAGAAGGTGTCGCGCTCATGGATGAGGCACGAGAGCTCACAATGGCCTTTTCTGGGCTCACCGGCAAGTTGAGCAAAAAAGTCAAATTCAAGTATTTCGTACCACAGGAATTACAGGAAATGCAGAAGGCGGTGAGTGGGAAAAAGAATGAGCTCCCTGCCAGATAATTATCACTGTACGGTTACTGCCTGACAAGTTCCTCCAACCGCCATTTAGCAAGGATCATTGGATAATTTTTCATACTCAAGATGTCTCTCTATAAAATAAAGCGAGAGGATAATTCCTCTCGCTGAGAGAGTAAGATAGTTAGCGGCCACACTTCTTCGCAGGCTTATCCCCAACCCCTTCACAAACAGTACATAGGATATCAGGTTCAGTGCTTCGATCAATTAACTTCCAGTTACCAGTCAAAATGGATTCAATTTTTTCTTTTTTACAGGCCTCACATACCCAGATTTCCTGATTATTTTTGCTCAATATTCGGTATTTATACTTATTCATAATCCCTATTATATAATACTACCACTACCCCTTGAGGAATCGGCAACCTTTAATAATGCAAAACCCATCTATTTCTTCTTTAACTTGTCGGTCTTGCATCCACAGCCACAACCAGCCTTTGGCTTGGCACAGACTGACTCTTTCAGATTCTTGCCAACATTGAATTTCACAACCTTCTTCTCTGCAATTTTGATCTCTTTACCGGTTTGAGGGTTACGGCCGGTACGGGCTGCCCGCGTGGTCACTGAGAAAGATCCAAACCCAATAAGGGTCACGCTCTCATCTTTGGCTAATGCCTTAGCGATGGCCTCCAACACTGATTTCAGAGCTTTTTCTGCTTCTACCTTGGTGAGACCTGCTGATTCGGCGACCTGGCTGACGAGTTCTGACTTGTTCATGATAGTTCTCCTGTTGATTTTATGGTGATGTGGAACGGATGATCTTTTAATGACAAAATAATGGTATGAAAGCAAGCAGGAAGAGAGGCATAAGGGGTGATCTATCATTTCCAGCTCAGAAGCATCACACTCACCGCCGGTAACAACAGTAGCACTACAACACCGAGACAGCCGCCTTTTCCACCCTTTCGCTCTTGACCATGCGTCTCAATCTCCTCGTAGATAATAAAATCAAGAGCATCGTCCTTGTCGAAGATGTTGTCAGGCCTGCAGTCGCGCATAGAACGTCCTTACTGCATCCGTACCCGGTTATCGTAATTGGTTCCCTGCTCCAGACAACAAAAAGAATTCCAAATCTCTTCTCTTTACCGGTTTTTCACTCAGCATCTGAATCAAATCATCCCGATCAACCAGTTCGACATGATTGAGATTGGCCTGGGTGCTAGCCATCCCGTTAAAACGCTGATTGGTTACTGCAATTTTCTTGAAGGCAACACCTGAGTGTCTGGCTGCGTAAGCCGCAGTCCCAGCTGTGACATCCTTAACTGCCTCCCACCCCAGTTCCTGGTCAACAAGAGAAGAGCTTTTACACTGTATAAGAGCTCCGATTTTTCCATTGCCATGAATGGCGACCACATCAATACCCCCATCGCCCGTTCGAGGAGTTGTATAGACCTTGGAATAGCCGTGGGCATTCCATAGAGAGGCGCAGAAGGCTTCAAAACATTCCGGGGTCATGGCGGCAAGATCTTCTGGGGAAACAGGCTCGTTCCCAAAAGCGTTGCCGCCACCCACATCCTCCAAGTCTCCGAACTCCACTGACGAGATGTCACCGGTTCCGTTGAGCATATCGTCTGAAAGGCCTCTTTTCCAGTCCAGCAGTTTGTCGAGCTTGGCGTCAAACGACAGAAAGTCATGGGCGGTGATGACCGGGTAATAGACAAAGACATCCTTGGTCTGTCCGATGCGGTAAGCCCGGTCGGTTGCCTGGTCTTCTTTGGCAGGATTCCAGGGCCGGGTGAAATGGACGACATGATTGGCGGCCTGAATGTTCACCCCAAAACCAACGGCCAGCGGCGAGAGGATAATGACCCCGAATCCCTCTTTCTGCTGAAAGGCCCTGATCCGCTTCTGCCGACTGGTCGCACTCTGGGATTTAGTTGAGGTGTCGCCATTGATTATATCAGCGGTAATTCCAAAACGTTCAGTAATGGCACGGTTCAAGGTCCGCTGAAGGTCACGAAATTCACAAAAAACAATAACCTTCTCGCCTTTTGTTTGAATCTTCACCAACTTCCGCAGCAGCCAAGCCATTTTTGGGGAGTCCTTCTCGATTTCCGCCAAGGACTCCCGCTCTGTCCCAAGCTGCCCAGGAGGTCTTGGGTCGGAACATAGTCGACGCAGATACTGCAGCAATCCCAGTGGGCTATGCAGGCCGGAAACGGAGGGACCTGCTGCAGGTCGATGACGGAATTGACTGATAGCATGGGCGTAAAGAGCGCGTTGGCGATCAGAGATCGGCAGACTCCGGCATTCAGTATTAATGATCTTGCTAGGTAGATCCTTGGCCACCTCGGCCTTAGTGCGGCGCATGATCTGAGGGGCAATAATGGTGCGCAACTCTTCCACCCGTGCCTTTTCCTCCTCGCTCTCCGCCTCGATTGGCCGGCGATAGCGGTCGCCAAAGGAGTTAAGAGCCCCGAGGAGTCCTGGCTGGGCGAAGTCAAACAGGCACCACAAGTCGGTCAGGGTATTTTCAACCGGTGTGCCGGTGCAGGCAATTTTCAACCGGGCGTTCTGTTTTTTTGCCGCCCTGGTCACCATTGCGTTGGGGTTTTTTATTTTTTGAGCCTCGTCGCAAATCATTGCCGACCAGCGTTGAGCAGCCAGGGAAAATTCCAGGTCGCGAAGGGTCTCATAGGTGGTCAGCACTATCTTTGCCTGACCGATCCAATCGCGACGCAGAAGACGACAGACCCCGGCGGCAGTAAGTTCTGCCTCGATAGCCCTCCTAGGCAATCGGTTATCGGCAAGTGTGTTACCGTAGAGTGTAAGCACCGGCAGAGTACCGGGAGCAAAGAATTTGGCGATCTCTTCCTGCCAGTTCTCCAACAGGGATACTGGCGCCACCACCAAGAACGGATCGAGGGTGGGATCGTCTTCCAGACAAGTTGCGATCATGGCTAGTAGCTGAATAGTCTTGCCTAACCCCATATCATCGGCCAGCAATGCCCCACAACAGTTATCAGGAGAGTTCGCCCAAAGATGCTGCAGCCAAGCCAGACCGCTCAGTTGGTGGTCTTTCAATTGGATATCATTTCTTAATGAGCTCGGCAGTCTTGGCTTAATTCCCTGGGGATTAAGAGGTAAGACCCCTCTCTCTGCCGCATAGTCAAGCTTGTCCACATTGGGCTTGAGCACTAGGCCTATCTTTTCTATGGAACTAGTCTTTCCCCGTGCCTTATTGGGATCGAATACCCCTTTTCTGATATCGCTACCCGCCTCCTTGAAGATAGCCGCCATCTCCTCGGCCTCAGCTACCTTCAGCGGTTTAGGGCACCCTGGAAATTCAAAGATCTCTTTCCCCTCATCTTTGGCCTTTTGCAATTTCTCCTGAAGCTCTCCCAGCATCGTGTCATCGAGAGACAGGGCTATTGGTTCGTCTTTACCGTCCGGGGTGTAGAAGAGCCCAAAAACCACATTTTCGGGGAACCATTTATCGTCGGCGGTCTTTTTGGCAATAAAAGCTGAATAGTACGGTTTTTCGACCCCAAAGCCCTGCACCCTCTCCGAGTAACGCGACAGATCAAAAATTTCGTTGGCGCTGAATTCTTGGGACGGCTGTAAATTCCGTAGTGCGGCTTTGAGAAGGGCAAGTTGATCCGGCGTGTCGCCCAGAATCTCCAAGTCGTAGCCTTCCCAGAAGCAGCACTGTGCTCCGCGTGCAATCTTATCCTCAAGTTTAGTCACAAACCTTTGCAGTTCATCGTTCGCAGTGAGGTCTAGTTCTTCACTGCGAATCTCTCCATGGAGAGATTCTTCAACCAGCAAGGCGATATGAACTGGTAAGCCGTTTTCATCTCGTTGCACCTTGGCAATAAATCGGGCAAAAGAAATCCCCGCCTGCTCGCGGGCCTGCTCAAATTGGGCGGGGTCGATGGCCTTGTCCGCATCTGGTCCCAGAGCGGCAAAAGGATTGCGGATAAAGGCCTCGGCCCGTTCACCGGCCACCCTGCGGCCTGGCATCCGCTTGATCTCACGCAATACCGTCTGCACTTCTGGGGCCAGAATGACATGAACCAGGCCCTCACCGTCGGCAATTTCGTAACGTTCCTGAGTATCGGGTAAGTGGTCAAAGATTTCCAACCACCGAGCTGGGGCACCATCGAAGCCTGGCAACACCTCCACGGTCTTGCTTTCGCCAAACTGGGCTTTACGCAATTCAATGTTCAAACGTTCAGGAGTCAAGACAATGGTCTTGCGCAGGAAATCGGTCAGATCGGCATTGGCTTTGAAGGCTGCGCGTCGAATAACGGCCCAGGCAAGCTTGTTGGCTTCCAGATTCCGTTGGTGCGAATCCCGTTGATGAAAGATGGTCACTGCCTCAACTGTCTCCCAGGCCGCCTGAGGTAACAGAATCTTTGTCTGGCCATGTTCCAACTGAGCACCAGTCCGGGAGACGTTGTCATGCACTGGCCGGCCGTTCGGATCCAGCCATCCGGAGAGGATAACCGAAAACCCCTGGTCGCTCAGGCTTCCCCGGCTGGAGAGCACAGGCCGCCACTCCTCTATGTTCGGAAGACCGAGTAAGCTTATGCTGTCTTGATAGTCTCTATTGCAGGCTAGTTCGTAAAAGGCTGGCCATGGTAACATGAGCTCCTGGTCGTGCCACTGTGCGAAACCTTCCTCTTCAAGTTGGCTGAGGAGGGAAACCAGTTCTGCTTGTGGGCCAAAGGCAGAGGGAGTGGCAATCCAGTCATCTATTCTTGGAACAACACTGTAAATAGACCCCTGAGGACGAATTTCGCATGTGAGCCGATATTGCTCGTCTTTTTTTAATGAAGAAAATGGCCAACCCATGCTTACTCCTTCCACCAACCTCTGCCGGATTTGAATTTGAAACCCAGTTGATCCAAGTCATGACAATGACCCCAATCATATATGACCCAAAAAGCACCACCACTGGGGCGATTATCTTCTGCAATGTAATGATAACGTTCGCAAAAAATCTTAACGTCTCTTTCCCAAGTAGGAATAGAGTTCGGTGATGTTGACGGTGATGCCGGCCTTCGTATCGTCGCTCCAGTCTGTGGAACGGAGGTAGCTCTGCGCCGTATAAATTTTTCTTGAGGTGGTCTGAAACCGATGAGCGGACAAAGTATCTCGTCGAGTTTCTCTTCCCAATTTGTCCCGGTGCTCTGGGAGTCCCGATGGATAAATCGTTCTCCCATTTGATTCTTTAAGCCAGCGCTATCCCCCCGAATACAGCTTTTACTAAGATCAAAAGGCAGTTCATCCGATCGATACATATACGAGGCGCTGCCCTTTAACCCGAACTCGACAACTGTCACAGGCCCCAACCGCATGATAAAAGCATTATTCTGTGATGAACCTGGTGGGGCTTCAAGTGTATGTAATTTGCCTTTGGCCCGATTTCGGAACTCTTTAAAATTGGAACTCTGGTGTTTGTTTGCATGAGGCCCCAAAGCAAACCAATAATCTTCTATATTCGGCTCCAAGCGAAGCCAGTAGTTGAGCCGCCGCTGATCAGCGGAACCATCGTCAGAGAGGAGTTCAAAGAAGTTTTTAATTAATTCACGTTTGAGCCAGCCGTTAACCATCTCCCTTGCGGCCTCGTAGGGCTGTCCGTCCTTGGTTTTGACGTGGGCGTCCCAGGCAGTTCTTTTCAACCACGGATTGCCGATATGGCCTACTGCCGAGTCGCGTAAGGCAGGATGTTCAGGTCTTGATGAACATTGAGCGTAACGGCTCACCAGCAGGGAGATACAGCGAATGACCAGATTCACAGAGAGCATACTGTTAGCTTGGAGCAGCCTGAGAAGCCGGTCAAGATCGCCTTTATAGCCTTGATCATCATGGCGACAGGCCACTTCAACCTGGGATAATATCAGCTCCTGCCAGACCCAAGACTCTCGTGGCACACCCAGACCTTCCCGTAACGTTTGATGCACTACAACATCCTTATTTCCTTCCCGAAGGTCATGGACATAACGCTCACACGGTTTCGGCCCCAGAAGGTTTTGGTGTTCATCCAGCAGGGTTAACCAGCCGGCAACAGGCGTGGCGTGTTTGGCTGCCGTCAGGCGATCGGCGAGATAACCGCGCAGATGTTCCCAATTTTTCTGTGAGTCACGGGCAAAGAGGGCATAGCTGAAATAGCTGGAAAGAAGGCCCTGGTAGCCTTTCCGAAAACGCCTGGGCTCTGACCGCAGGTCATCGACCTGAACCAGCAGTTTGCCAAACAACTGATCATCATCAAACAGACACCAATTGCCTGAAAGTTCCTGGCCAACGCCAAAACAGGCGTATTTCAAGTCCAGAAAGGTCGGCAAACTCCCGGTTCTGCGGTATCCGTCCAGGACTTTTACAATCGATCGTTCTGGCAGTTCTGATGTCGGGGCATCAAAGGCCTTCTTGACCTCGGCCAGGGCCATGGTCATCAAGTTTGGTTGCCCCCAGGCTGAAGAGCTTAGGCGCCGCTCATCAAAGGATTGGCTCATCTTGTCGCGTAATCGTTCTAAGGCATTCATGGCGGAATCAGTCAAGCGGACAACGGGGATCATTGTCGAGTGGGGTATTTCTGGGTGCAGGTCGTTGCTCGTCAATATCCAGAAATTCCAGTTTCAACTCGATACGTCGGCTCTCGTCCTGGCTCTCTTTGAGTGAGTTAAATGACGACCCGCCTACCAGAAAGATATCTCGGATCATGATCCGGTCTTCTTCGCTCAGGGCGTCTGGAATTTCTTGTCCATAGGCCATTAGGACACATAAGACCCGCTCCGAGCGTTGCAGGCTCAAATTCAGGTTTCTGATATAGGTGCCGCGCTGGTCGGCAAAGCCTTCCACCACAACACGTTTGAGCCATTTTTGTCCCAAGGGGTCGCGAACAGCAGCCAAAATCTTCGGGACAAAAGAGCGCAACATGGAGGCCTGTGCATCGGTGAGATTGTGCTTGGCCGTAGCAAAACGGGCCTGATCACCGAAGTCTATTGAATGGCCACGCACCACAACCCCAGGATAGTCCTTTGTGGCCTCGCTGATCCTGTTAAGGAGCTTGGTTATTTCATCTTCCCGTTGCACTTTTTTCTTGTCAGCCTCGGATATTTCATGAGTGATCGCCAAGAGAGCCACGGTCATGGCCACCAGGAAAAGGACCATCATGGCCGTCATCAAATCGGTAAAAGAGATCCAAAACGGCTTTTCGGCCTCGTCTTTTCCAGACTTACGATTTGGTCGTTGGATACCGAGCATCGTCTATTACCTTTTAGAAGCGACAGAATCAAGGGTGTCACCCAACTCCAGGATGGCGGTCCTCAAATAGCCAACAGCGTCCGACAACTCTTTATGAAACTGAAAATTACCCTCGCGCATGGTTTTGGTGACACTCTCGGCAAAAGTGGCATGCGCCTCGCTTAAGACTTCTGTCACACCCTCCAGATAATGATCTGCGTCCATGCTGGCGGAGGCGAGTTTGTCGGATGCACCCTGAAGCCGAGAAACCAAGTCGGTAGTGAGCGAAGCTTCACGGCGAGCTGTTTCCACTGTTGCTTTGAGTTCTGTAACAATTGCCGCGAATGCGCCGGTTGATGACTTGTAATCGTCAAAGACCAGCTGCACCCCGGAGCTGGCCCCCGACAAGGTGCTTGCCGAGGTCTGCAAGACTTGGGCCGTCTGACCTATCGCCCCCATGGTTGCCGCCACTCGTTTTTCTGCATCTGAAAGTTCGCTCGTTGCCAGTAGTAAGGAGTCGGCCCCTGAATTCATGCGTTCAATGGCAGACTTTGAGGCAGAAGCCATGGATGCAGCGCTGGACTTAGTGCTTTCGGCGGCATCCGCCACCCTCCGTCCCAGAGCATCCACCTGGGAGGTCAAATGGCCAAGCAATTTGGCAGATTGTTCTGCCAGTTCAGTCTGACGGCTGGCGCTGGCATCTTCCGAACGTTTAGCCATCTCTTGCAAACTTGAAACAGCCTCCTGAACTTGCTTGCCTAAGCTCTCGACAACCTGTTGACTGGCCTGGGCTGTGTGTAGATGGGCCTCACTCGACGCGTCTTTGGTCGAGGTCAGAAAAGATTCCATCCTCTCTGTGACCCGCAACAAACTGTCATTAT
The DNA here is from genome assembly GCA_013792135.1 of Desulfocapsa sp. GTDB lineage: Bacteria > Desulfobacterota > Desulfobulbia > Desulfobulbales > Desulfocapsaceae > UBA2270. The sequence goes on from VMSP01000065.1 coordinate 8,452, forward strand.
GGACACCAGCCGCAGATTTTGTTTGTTCATCCATCCTGGAAACCATCAAGGAGACCTGCTCACCAAGCTGCCCAAGGGATTCTTGTAGCTTTTGCGAGGTTTGGCCCTGCGATTCCTGGAACATATCGCGCATTCCCGACAGAAAATCCGTCATTCCCTCCGCGAGCTTAGCAAGCTGAGTTTCATGACTGCCGGCAGACAACTTGGTTTGGGTATCAAGCTGGGCGACCATCAGGGAGACCTTGTCACCAAGTTCGGTCATGATGCTTTGCATCCTTTGGGCGGACTCGCTTTGTGAATCCCGTGAAGTAGCCCGCATCTGCTCGACAAAGTCCTGCATCTGCTGGGTCATGGCCCTTTGCCTGGTTTCCATGGCAACGATTGCCTCGTGAAGTTTTTCGGCCATGGCATCAGCCGCTCCTTGCCCAGCATTTTGCATATTTGCCGCTAACTCGTCAAACTTGGCAACCGTTCCCAGCATCGCGCTGTTCGTCTGTCCAAGCAGATCAGTCATGCCGCGCAACTGTCCACCAAACATATCCTGCATCTGTGCAGAAAAATTGACCAACACATCGGTGAGCATCTTGTTTACGCCCTCACCTTGATTAGAGCTGGCCCGATCGACAGCGACCGAAATACGCTCCATGGGGAGCCGCATTGTGTCCGTGATGGCCTGAGCCAGGTCCTGAGACATCTGTTGCGTATTCTTTGTGGATGCCTGAACTTGCTGGGCGGTGATGTCTGACAGGATTTGCTTTAAGTCGGTGACCAAGGAATCTTTAAGCTGCATGGACTGAGTGGCGCTAGTCTCAGATGCGTGAACCAGACGGGCAAGATATTCTTCCCCCGCTCCAGCTTTGAAGAAGCTATCGATAATTTGGCACAGGTCCTCAACCTGCCGATAATGAAATGTGACCAAGGTTTTTTCAACCCAGGTTAAAAACATTGCTAACCCAATAGCCGAAGCAGAAATCCAAAAGGCATGGCCAACGCCCTGGATCAAATTGCGAAGACATGCCCTGACAGCATCCGGATTGTTTGAGACCTCGAACTGGGTAAGTCCATTAATGAGCCCGGCGAAGGTACCGATAATACCCAGGCCGGTGAGAATGCCGGGGAGGTGTTTGTAAAATTCTGTCTTGAGCGGCGTATCAACCAGGACTTGCTCGGTAAAAAAGGCCTCGGCCATGGTTGTGGCCCTCCAACAAATCACCCGCTCCTGTCCAGATTCATCAATACTCTTTTGCGGATGGAGGGTTTCCGTGTATTCGCTCCACAGGTGTTTTAGACTTTTTGTGGTCATGGCCTGGGTTACAATCGGTTCGAGATCAACGAGATCTGAACCATTGGTCGCGGCCTGAATCTTGTTGAGATGTTTAATGGCACTACCCAACTTCCGCCCCAAGAAAATCGCTGGAATCACAAATTGAAAGAAAAACATCAATATAAATAGTGCGATAAAAGATATCACAATCCTGTTGGGAACAGACTCCAGCAAGGGAATGAATATCATGATCCTGTTCCACCATGACTCTAGCATTGGGGAAAGCATGCTCAAGAAACCGCTCATACATTGTCCTTTTTGGAGATTAAGGAAGGAGGTATTAGTAAATTGCTTATTCTGTATAATTTGTGAGCCGATCACAAGCCGACAATTTTCGCGGGAGTGAACCTAATATGCATTAGTCGTTTTTTAACCGATTAAACAACCACAGCCAACTGAATTGAGTATTGTGGCCTTTGTAACATCGGTTAAGTTTGCCTGTTCACTACAAAGCAGTTTGCAGGAGGTGGATGCTTTCAAAATCCAGATCTCTCAAAACATGCTGAACCAGTGGATAGGAGCAATCTTGACCGACCGCAAATGGTCGGGTGCCGCATTTCGCCACGTTAAGCATCAAACGGTCTTGGTTCTCTGCTCCATGACATACTCGGCAGCACGTCCCAAAGCATCAAGAACCTCAGCCACGGCGCCATGTGACATTAGAGTGTTCCCAGGCTCCTCATAAGCATACCGCCACCTCACAAATGGATTGTCTCCAACACTCCTTAGCGCTTCTATGAACAACGCTATACGTCGGTTCGAGGCGTTCAACAAAGGGGTACCCGTGTTATTCCGAAACATTCCTGCGATGAGTTCCTGATAGTCGGGTTTGATTTTGTTCCAAAGGTCACCAAGCTTGTGTCCAGAATCGTGCTTAGGGACTGCATCTTTTTTATCGGACCTATCCAACATAAGGAAGAATTTCATGAAGAGCTCAATCGCAAAGCTCGAACAGACAATTGCAGGAAAGGTAAACTCGAGGCGATCGGTTTGTTTTCCATGATTACTGATCAAAAGGCCAGAATGCGCGTATGCAATTGCAATCGCGTAAAGCGCGGTGTAATCAATATGCGTTTCCCCTGGAACTAGGAAGAGTACTGGTATTGCGGGAGCGGAGGTCATACTGATTCCTCTGTGATGGGGGTTTTCGACTTGAAGTCGCTGATTGCGTGGCCAGATAGTGCCCACAATCTTAATACTTCAAGGTCGTGTCAGGGTCAGTCTTACCGGTCGACCGACCAAATTGAATTGCTCGCGAATCCAAGGCTGGTCAACGTCCGGTCTTACATCCACAGCAGACAGGAATGATTGAAATGCCAACGACGCCTCTGGCCGACAAGCAGACGTACGCGCTAACAAGTTATTGCCTATTTTCTGTGTACTACACATAATGAGGTGATATACAGAAAATAGGCATCATTTTCAGAGAACTTGATTTGAGCCTTCGAGAGTGAAGATCTTTCCAAACATGTTTGCCTAATCACAAAAAAGTTATAACCAATTATCTTGTCTCAGCAGTTAGTTACCGCCATGCCGACAATTTCCATCAGTTTGCCGTAATCGGTTACTACATCATATTTCACTTTTTCTGGATCAAGCTTGCGATTGAGCTCCGCGAAAAATTTCCGGGCACACTCGACTTTTGTATGTTCGATAGCTCTCAGAGACATGGTGGACATGGAGCCTTTGGTTTCAGCGACAAAGTAAATGTGTTTGACTGCTCCTTCTTTGAAGGAAATAGCCCAGTCTGGATTGTAGTCTCCAACCGGTGTGGGGATAAGAAATCCGCGTGGAAGTTTTGCGTACACCACTACTTCATCACTGGTGTCCAGCTCTTGAACGAATTTTCTCTCAACCTTAGAATCGGTAATAACAAAGTCATAGATATGGTTGCGGAGTTTTTCGCCAGCCTTGGTGAAGTCCTGTTTGCTCTGGCCAGTGGTAAATATGTTGCTGTCATATGAACCGGCTATTTCGTCATAACTCAATCTTTCAATGATAATCGTTGCCTTTTGTTCATTGATCAGACGACTTGCCTCGGTAATGAAATGTTCGGGATTCTGTTTAAACTGCTTGAATACGACCGGTTCCATGCCACTAAGTATTTCGGCGATGGTCTTGCGGGTCAACCCGGTATTTTCAGCCAGTTTACCCAGAAGATCATAGCTGACCAGTGAATGAATTGAGGCCTTGTGCGTTTCTACAGTCGTTTTTTCAAGAATAAATCCGTCGCCGCTTTTCAGTTGCGAGTCAGTGATCTGGTTGTCCTGTGTTCCGGACTGAATGGTATATTGGAGTGGCGTAACCTCCAACTTATCAAGCACCTTGATACTATTCCGAACAAGCTCACTCGAATCAAACTCGACCCGGTAAACAGCCTTCTTGTTGATGCGGCTCCAAAGTTGCTGAAACTCTTTTTTCTCAAAATTCTTGGTATTCAGAGGGTTGGTCCTGGTTCTGCTGGCGTCTCCAATATCCGGCAGTTGAGCCTCACTGAAGATGCCATTGATGAGTTGAACAACCTGTTCCGTATAAGGCTTTAAATCCTCAGGCAGCTCTGCAATAGTCCCAATTTTAAGTTCATTATGATATTTTTCGGTAATATTTCGCTTTTTATCAACATAGCCATTTTGAATCAGGAAGAATTCTATATCGGTCGCCATATCATCCGTGACAACCACATTTCCTTGATCTGTCTGGATTATTTTCCCCATGAAATAGTTTTTGTCAGCAACGCGTGGCCTTTCTGAAAGAGAGTCGCTGATCTCTTTCTGCAGATTGGCAACAAAATCCTTGTAGCTTTCACTGGCCACAACCGTCAGTACATTCACCTCATGTACTGTGGCTGGGTGATCCATCCGGTCGCCATGCTGGTTGACAGACAACCGCAGGCCCCGGCCAACCTCCTGGCGGCGGGAGATCATATTGTCACTGTGCTTCAGCATGCACATGACAAAGACATTGGGATTGTCCCAGCCTTCACGCAAGGCGGAATGGGAGAAGATAAATCGAACAGGTTCTTCAAAGGAGAGCAAACGCTCCTTATCTTTCAAAATCAGGTCATAGGCATCAACATCATCTGATAATCCTGCATCTTCGCCACGCATCCTATAACTTGGGTCAGTGAGTCGTTTGGTCTTCTTGTCAATGGCGAAATAGCCATTATGAGTGCGGGATACTTCAATATCGCTCAGGTATTTTTGATAACTCACCTTATTCTCAAAGGGCAATTCACTTAAAACCTCTTTTTTGAGCTGTTCGTACTCCTCCTCAAAAATACGGGCATACTCACCCTTTTCATCAGCCTGGCTGTAATCACGGTACTTGGCCACTTCATCAATAAAGAACAGGGAAAGAACCTTGATCCCCTGGTTGAAAAGTTGATTTTCCTTTTCTATATGGGCCTTGATGGTCTCGCGGATTTGAATTCTCCGGATCGTTGCCTCGGTTACATCACTGGTCGCATCACCGATGGTCAATACCGTTCCATTGGTGAACTCCACCGTATTTTGATTAGCATCAATTTGCGCAACCACAAAGCCTCGATACTGGTCCAGGGTTGACTCAACAAAAAGGTCTCTGCCTTTTTCCAAACGAAGTATCTTTCGCACAATGCTTCCAGACTTGAGCTTTATCTCCACTTCAATACGAGCCACAGGCGCTTTTTTTGACACCTCGAGGGACTCCAGGAAAAGATAGGCGCTTGTTCCCGCCAACCCTTTTACGGCTATGCCCCGAACCAGTATCTTTTTCACCAGCTTTTGGTTATAGGCATCCAGGGCGTCAAGGCGGTGAATTTTGTTGTGGGTGGTGCGATGAGTCGCCGAATAACGCAGGATCATCAGCGGCTTGAACTTGGCCAGCGCATCCAGCGTTTTTGCGCCTTCCATCTTTTGGGGTTCATCAAGAATCAGGACAGGATGGTTACTGCTGATAACATCAATGGGGCGACGGCTCTGAAAGTCGTCCAGCTCTTCAAAAATACGACGGTTATCTTTGCCGGTGGCGTTGAAGGCCTGGATATTGATGACCATGACATTGATACCGGCATCGGACGAAAAACTTTCCAGATGATGGAGTTGCTTGGAATTATAGATAAAAAATCGAATCTTTTTGCCATAACTTTCGGTAAAATGCTCGGCGGTAACGCTGAGGGATTTGAACACTCCTTCACGAATGGCAATGCTCGGCACCACAATGATAAACTTGCCCCAGCCATAGCGTTTGTTCATCTCAAAGATGGTCTTGATATAGCAGTAGGTTTTTCCGGTGCCGGTTTCCATTTCCACATCAAGATTGACCTTGCAACCGGCACTTACAATCATCTTCTCAGACAGGGGCAGATTCTGTTGTCGCTGTACTCCATGGATATTTTCAAGAAGCTGAATTTCAGAAAGTTGGATGTCGTCATTTCTGAAACCCTTGGTTTCATAAATTCTTGGTTGGTACACTCCTGTTTTACTTTTCTTTCCTCGACCGGGATCAATGTCGTATGTAAAGCCAGAGGTATTTACCTGCCCGGCGAAGCAGTCCACCACGGATTCAACGGCAGCGGTCTGAAAGGGCTGGACTTTGAATTTAAGCTTCATTACAGCTTATCCTTTAATTTCTTTCTGCAAATTTTCTTGAAAAGCACAGCTTTCTTTCTGCACCCGACTTGTTCTTTCTGCAAAATCCTCGATTACCGTTCTTCCCTCATGGCGGCTTCAATCAACTTGCGTTCCTTCTCAATTTCCAGCCGTAACTCGTCTTCGCTGGGCAGAAATTGCAGGTATTTTGAGGCGAAAATCTGGCGCCCTTCGTTCAAGACCGAATATTTTGCCACTGCTTCACTTTTGTCAGAGCAGAGAATCAGGCCAATAGTCGGGTTGTCTCCTGTCACCTTGAAGCGATCTTCATACAGTCGGACATAGCCATCCATCTGGCCAACATCACGGTGGGTCAACTTGCCGATCTTGAGGTCAATCAAGAGAAAGCATTTCAGGATGAAATTGTAGAAGACCAGATCCACGAAGAAATCGTCATCATCGAAACGAATATGTTTTTGACGAGCGACGAACGAAAAACCCTTGCCCAGCTCCAACAGGAAGGATTGAAGGTTATCAATGATGGCTTGTTCCAGACTACTTTCATGGAGATCAGGGGAGTCCGGCAGGCCGAGAAATTCGAGAACAAAAGGCGATTTCAGAAAGGTCGTAGCCGAAGTTGATTCACCCGACATTCTCTCTCGTGATGCAGAAATAAGTCCATTCTGACCATGGTTAGCGATGATTCGCTGATAATACGAGGACTGTATTTGCCGTTCAAGTTGATCCTTGCTCCAGCCGCAGTCAATGGCTTCCTGCTCGTAAAAAGCACGCGCATCATGATCCTGAATCCGCATTATGGCTCGGTAATGCGACCAAGAGAGCAACGGAGAAAAGCCTCGCGAAGATTCCCTACCCGCCGGGTACTGAATTTGTTTTGTTTCGTTCTGCTCACTTAATTCAGTACCGGACGGGTACTGAATGACGATACGGTCTGAAAATGAAAGATAAAATTTCCTAAAATTCTGGAGATTGGGAACTGAAAATCCGGTTCCGTATTGTTGCTTCAACTTTTTTGCCAGTACCTCTAACACCTGCTTGCCATACTCTGCCCGTTCCTCGCCTCCCTGCAACTCCTGCACAATCTCCCGACCAATTAACCAGTAGGCCAGAACCATGTTGGAGTTAACTGAACGGACGACATTGGCTCGCGCCTGTTCAAGGATGGCAGCAACCCGCTGAAACAGCGATTCTTCGCCAGGTTGAACCATATCTTTTTTTTCGTGAGTCCCGTTTTTCATATCGTCTTCACATCTGTGTTCGGCGACATCTGTTTGAAGATCTGTTCGACATTGATTTTAACGGCATCGGAGGCAAAACCGGTATCGCGGAAGACAACACGAACGGGTTCAAAACGGGCCAGTTCCTTGACCAGTTCCTCGTTGACGCCAGTATCGAAGCAGGCAATAAGGTCGTAAGGCGGTTGATTGACAAAGAAAACTGACTTGCCCTGGATGAGCTCTTTGCGAATCAGCAGGGTCAGCTCAACGCCCCAGTCCAGTAAGACCTGGAAAAGGAGGTCTTCCGGATGACGGTCGGGTTTAATGTTATCGGTGAAGAGGCTCAGTTGCTGTTGGTTGATGGCATCCGGGGTGTAATAGACATCGGCCATGTTCGAGGAATCTACTTTGAGGACACGGAAGCCGATGTCTTTGTTCCAGCCTTCATGGCATTTACCTTCAATAATTTTTATTCCGGCTCGGCGGATGCGTTCTTTGCTGATGTCGGCGATAGTTGGATAGCCAGCCTTGAAGGCCTCGGACTTTTCGTCACACGGTTCGGGCAACTGCACCATGATGAATTTACGATTGCCGCCGTCTTCGGCATTGAGTTGCATGACGGCATGGGCAGTGGTGGCGGAGCCAGCGAAGAAATCAAGAATAACATCGTTATTAGTTGAGGAACCCTGTTCTATAATTTCTTCGATCAATGCGACGGGTTTGGGGAAGTCCATAACTCTATCCCCAAACAAACTTTCAATGTTTGCTGTTCCATCTTTAGTAAAACACTTTTCACCAATAATTGTTGAGAAACCGGTAAATGCTGATTCAATCTCATCAACAAAAGCCTTTCGGCGTGGTCGTCCATCCGGGCTTTCTGGCCACAAAATTCGGCTATCAGACATCAATCGTTTCATAGTGTTCGGCTCATAGCGCCAGCCCATTTTGGGACAGCCATAGTTAATACCAGTTTCTGGATTAACCAAATCGTAGTGAAGATTCGGGCGACGGTCTGCCGTCGCAAGACCAACCATATTGGCACTCGCCCAATCTCCCCTTGGATCTTTGTCAGGATTTTTATACTGGGACTGATCCCGCTCTGAACCACGAATCAGTTTGCCATAACAAATTATATGTTCATGGTCTTTTGAGGCACCATTCATTGAACGATTGTCCTTGTTCAGTCGGCTTTTCCAAACAAAAGTAGCGATAAAACGGTCTGCTCCAAATACCTCATCACACACCTTCCTCAGATTATGTACTTCACCATCATCAATACTAATAAAAATAACCCCATCATCCTTGAGCAAATTCCTCGCCAGCTTCAATCGCGGATAGATCATACTCAACCAGTCCGAATGAAATCTGCCGTTCGCCTCGGTGTTGGCCACTAACCGGTTGCCCTCTGCGTCCTTCTGATTCGACCGTTGCAAGAACTCCTCGCTGTTCTCGGCAAAGTCATCCTCATAGATAAAATCATTGCCAGTATTGTACGGTGGGTCAATGTAGATCATCTTGACCTTGCCGAGATAGGTCTCCTGGAGCAACTTCAAGGCATCCAGATTATCGCCCTCAATAAACAGGTTTTGGGTGGTGTCATAATCCACACTCTCTTCCCGACAAGGCCGCAAGGTCTTGGCAATGGGCGCATTGGCGGTAAGCAGGGCCTCCCGCTTGCCCGGCCAGTTGAGGTGGTAACGCTCCTGCGGACCTTCCACGATGGCCTCGGACAGCTCCTGCCGCAGTTGATCAAAGTCAACCGCCAATTTTAAGGATGAAGGATGAGGGCTGAAGGCTGAAGTTTCGGAAGGTTGTTTTTCATCCTTCATCCTTCCGCCTTCATCCTTTATTTTCACTTCCGTCACGCAATTCGGGAACAGCTCCATGATCTTGCGGATGTTTTCCTGGGTCAAATTCGGAGAGTGCATTTTCATCTTTTCCATCATGTCCATCCTTTAGGGTGCAACTACCGATCCACATGCAGAAAATGGTCGGGTCAGATTTTCTAATTCTTGTTTCAATGCGCGCAGTTCAGCATTGATCGCGACTTTAAGGTTAAATTGTTTCTCATTCCGAAGACGGGCTTCGCATCTCTCAAACTCTCGCTGCCTGGAACATATTTTCTCCATCCGTTCAATACGGGCCTGGAAGCCTTCTTCCGGGCGGGCTGGATATGGCATCAAGGGCGTCAGCAAGTTTGTGTATAGAGCTTCGAGGTCAAACACCAACGGTAGCCGTTTACGCGGAGTATCGCTGGGAACCCATTCCGTTTCAAAATAACCGCTGACAACCCATTTTGCTCCATCAACTTCACTTGGTCGTTTATAGGCGGCAATACCCTTAACATCATTTTCATAACGCAACTCAAAGAGGATTGGGAACGGAATCGCCTGATCAATACAACGTAGCACATCCTGTTTCAACTCTCCATCCTTGAGAGAAATACTGAAAATCTGGATTTCCGGGACAGAGCGTGTGCCTGTCAGATTGACAGTTTCCGGGGCCAGTTTGTACTGCCAGACAATCTGTTCCACCTGGCGGATAAAAAGCTCTTTAACCGCCGAGCTTGGCGTTCCATGTTCATAGATTTTGCTCTTGGGCAATATCCTGCCAAACGCTGCACCTTTGGGGTAATCAAAATGAATCGCCATTATTCGTTTTCCTGCACAACAAGGAAGGCGATAAGCTCAAAATCGTCAAGCCCGGCAATCGTATTCACCAAAGCCGTGGTTTTCCCGCCTGAAAACAGACTGTCGAGGTCTTTTTCTTCTTTCACATCAATCATCGAACGGATGGCAGCTCCGAGCAGGTCGGAATATGCCTGCATGTTGCGGCCTTCATCCGTCTGCTGATTAAAAAGACGACATACCGCCTGAATTGGTTCAGACTGGCCTTTGCAACTGTTTCGTACCAGATCAAGCAGTTTTTTGACTTCCGTATGATCGGCGATAATCTCTCCGTCTGTGGAGATATAGACCAAGTAATAGGGGTGGAGCCGGTTGTGCTGGTTGATATTGACACTGTCGTTAAGATTGCGCAGGACAAAAATGACACCAGGGGACAAGCCTAAATCGGGTTGGGCCGGTACTACCGCATGGAGCCCTTTCGGTGTCAGTTCCAGATCACCGTGGGTTTTAACAAAGTTGATCAAGTCCATACGAAAATCATTCAGGCCAAGATCGGTGATAGAGATTCCTGTTTTCAGATCTTCCAGCTCAATGACCTCATCCTGTAAACGGCGAAGTTGTTCTTTGCGATACGAGATTTCACTGCTTTGGGCGGTCAGGACATTATCATCTCCTGTGGCCGACATATCGGCAATCATCATCCGGTTTTCAACCCGCTCCTTGAGGTTGATGTATTCGTCCAGGGAAATATCGGGCCAATAGTTCACCAACTGGATAGTCTTGTTGATGGAGCCGATACGATCAATCCGGCCAAAGCGTTGAATAATACGGACCGGGTTCCAGTGGATGTCGTAGTTAATGAGATAATCACAGTCCTGAAGGTTCTGGCCTTCAGAAATGCAGTCGGTACCAACAAGCAGGTCTATTTCAGCGGATTCCTCTGGAAGAATAAGGGCTTTTTCTTTTGATCGGGGGGAGAAAAGCGTGAGCAAAGATTGAAAATCGTAGCTTTTGTTAAGGGTTGATTTGGGCGCACTCTTTCCTGTAATCTGACCGGAGTGGAGGCCTTTTGATTTGAGAAGGAGGCCCGCCAGATTATCGTAAAGATAGTTTGCGGTATCCGCAAAGGCAGTAAAAATAAGAATCTTCTTGTTTCCGTTATTGATAGGATTTTCAATTTTTTCTAAAATCAATTTCTGGAGATGCTGGAGCTTGGCATCGTCCTCTGGCTTGACTTTTTGCATTGACGATAACAAGGCATCAATAATGGCAAGGTCTGCCGAAAGATCGTTTTCCCATGAGGGAAGATCCATGTCAGCCAGGTTGATCTTGACCTTACCGCCTATCTCATTGCCGTTTAACATCGGCAGTTCGTCTTCTTCTGCCTCAAGAGATTCCAGGCGATCTGTCCAGTCGGTAACAGTGCCTTTTCCTAACTCCCTAAACTCCCTGATTCTGGACAGCATTTTCACATGATTGTCATGGAGACTTCCCAGTGTCAGCCGGAATGATTCCACGGAGCTTTCAAGCCGCTTAAGGAGATTCGTGGTCATCAATGCTTGCAGGCTTCGTTCACGATCAACCTGTTTCAGCTTCCCTTTACCACCTTCAACCGGGGTATCATAAATCGCTTCATATTTTGGCAGGCGACTGGGGAAGATATAGCTGATTGGTGCATAGACAGACAATTTGAGAAGAGAAAGATGAGCAAAGATGCTGTTGAAGCCAAAAACATCGTCTCTCTGGGTCAATGGACAATGAAAAGACAGCGGATGGCGTCGTTCCGGAAACTGACCAATATCTTTTGTATCGTAGAAGGTCTGGATGTGTTTTCTTGAGCGGGCAATGGTAACGCTATCCAGTAATTCAAAAAAATCAAACTCCAGAGAGTCAAGAATTGCTTTTGCAGTGCGTTTCTCTATTGGCAGTCTTGACCAAATATTAAAGGCAGACTGAGCGCGACGGAATATCTCCTCCACATTACGATTGCTGCGAAGCTTCTTGAGAAGATTTTCAGAATTGCCTTCATAGGCTAACGCCAACTGGTTTCGCAAGTCGCTGAACCGGTTATTGACCGGAGTGGCTGAGAGCATCAATACTTTGGTCTTAACCCCGTTGCAAATTACCTTGTTCATCAACTTCTGATAGCGAGTCTCTCGGGATTTGTATGCTTCATTGTTGCGGAAGTTGTGTGACTCGTCGATCACCACCAGATCGTAATTTCCCCAATTGATACGGTTCAGAGGAATACCAAACGAATCCCCTGATGTGCGGGAAAGGTCGGTGTGGCAAAGGACATCATAATTGAAACGATCCTTGGCAAAGATATTGGTTTTAAGATTGCTGTTGTAATTCATCCAGTTATCGGCCAGTTTTTTAGGGCATAGCACGAGAACTGATTTGTTGCGTAATTCGTAATATTTAACTACTGCCAGGGCTGTAAATGTTTTACCAAGGCCTACGCTGTCAGCCAAAATGCAACCGTTAAATGTCTCAAGCTTATTGATGATGCCAATAGCTGCATCATGCTGGAAATTGAAAAGCTTATTCCAGATAAGCGTATCCAGGTAACCAGTGCGGTCGTTTGGCAAAACATCTTCGTCAATATCGTTCAAGAAATCGTTGAAGATGTTGTAAAGCATCAGGAAATAAATACGCTCCGGGGAATTTTCCTGGTAGACCGAGTCAATGTGATCACAAATAACTGTGGTGACATCTTCACGTTTGCTGGAATCATTCCAGATCTGGTTGAAAAGTTGAAGGTAGGTTGAAGTAAAGGTTGTTTCGTCAAAACGGTTGACTATATTGGAAACCGCATTTCCTTGTTGGTAGCCCAAATCTACGGCCGTGAAGCCATGAATGGGCATATATGCAACTTCCACTCCTGGTCCTTGGATACACGCAAGCTGTTGCATTGGGGATTTGGTTTTGTTCGAGCGAAATGTTGCCTTTTGCCGCATCCATTGGGCGCATTCCCGGGCAATAGCTTTTTGAGTAAGTTTATTGCGGAGTTGAATCTCAAACTCGGAGCCATACAGACTTCGTTCACGATCTGCCCGTGGGATAAAAAATTCTCGCCGTTCTTTTTGGAATTTATCTGTGACTTCTCCGGGAACAAAGGTTGGGGCCGTAAAGATAAATTCCAGAGATTCTATCTTTGCCAGTTCTGTTTTTAGTGCTTCAAAGGCATAGATGGAGAAGCAGGAAGCCGCAATTTTTAATTTGCTTTTAGGTCGCAAAGTGGATTTCAGGTCATCGCCAAGGAGGGAGTTAATGTTGTCGATGATCTTCATCCGCTGTTACCGTTTTAAGTAATCTGATGGCCTTATAATAGTTTCGATGCGTATCGTAACTTAGAAACACTATTCTATCCAGTAATTTAACAGGCCTGTCAAGGAGGTACTACATGCCGGAATTTATGTCCATTATTCCTTGCTAAATGCCTTCACTCGCCGCCTATCCACCAGCCCAGAAATACCCGTTCATTGGGGTCGCGCCAATCGGAAAGAACAGCGGTGACCATGTCTGTGTATGGGCCTTGCACTGCACATCCATGATGGGGGCCAGGTAACTGGCAAGTTCATTCTTGATGTACTCCCATCTTTTCCCCGTCCCTCCAGAGAATAGTTATGGCAAAGAAATCGTTCCGGTTAGAGAATTAACGCTGGACAATGATTTTGTCTCCTGCAATAATCCGAAGTTGAACGTCTCCGTTTTACTAACCTCAAATCGCTGCTGATGGTAACCAAAACCGCCGATCCGAGCATGCAGAGAAAGACAATTGGAGAGCCATTTGTATACCTCCTGGTCCATGTCAAGGATCGGCCCGTCAATCAACATGCTGGTGTTGAGTGGGCGCTCCTCTTTTTCTCCAAACGATCCCAGGTGAAACGAGAAGTACAGCTCGCGACAAATCTCCGCGCCAAGCATGGCCTTGAGCCAGGCACAAAAAAGGGTGTCGGGCTGAAACTTATAATTGGTCCACTGGGCGGCCTTGAAAAAGACTCCGGCCTGGACAAAGGCTTCGATACGGGCAATGACGGCAAGGCCGGAAAACTGGGATGAGTAAAGATGGGTGCGTTGGTCAGGTGTGGCAATCAATATTGATTTACCGCCAACCTCATCAAATTCCCATTGAAACAGGACGGTATCTTCGCTATTGGGCTCGGATTTTTCGACGCGGCCCACCATGTCAAGCAGGCCGGAATTGGTTAATTGAAACTGATAGGTTGTCTCACTGGTTTTGCTGCTGCACTTTAATAAAAAAGCCATGGTTGACCTCCTCTGATAGAATGTTGGGTTAAACCTTCAGTCGTGTAAGGTTCTCTCTTTCTTCCAACATATCAGGGGAGAGGCTCAATATATGATCCTCACAATCTTTTTTTTATTTTTTTATGATTGATAATTCTCCAGGGCGGCCAAGAGCTTTTTCTTAACCTCTTCTCTGAGCTCCTTGGGGCCAATGACCTCCACGTCCGGCCCGTAGCGGAGAATATCAAGGACCAGTTCGCGGGAATCACTGTAAGGCAGACGAAGTTGATAAGAGCCATCATCCAGCCAGCTTCCCTGCTGGTCGGGATGCCATTGTTCGGCGGCGATCCAACGGGCGCGCTCAGGGGTAAAGCGAAGGGTAGCCATTTTGTTTGCTGGTCCGGCAAAGATGCCAAATGCCTGGGAATAATAGCTGTCAAGTTGTTGATCATCTATCTCAACGGCCTTGTCTTCGAGGATGTCGAGCTGTTGAATCCGGTCGAGGGCAAAGGTGCGAAAATCGTTGCTCTTATGGCACCAGGTGTTGAGATACCAGTTTTCCCGGTAATAGATGAGCCGTTGCGGGGAGACAACCCGGCTGGAAAGGGCATCATGGGCACGATCATGATACTGAAGATTCAGTTGGTATCGTTGCAGGGTGGCATTGGCTGCGGCATGGAAATGTTCTGAAGGGCACGGGCGAGCGCCGACGCTGTGAAACCGGAACCTGCGGACAATCTCATTGGTGGCGAGATTCTGCTTTTCCATGATGGATTCGATGCGGTGCCGGATGAGGGCGAACTCATCTCGGAGCAGCCCCGGTTGCATCTTGCTGATGAGCTCATGGACGGTGAGCAGGGCATGCAGCTCGGAGACAGTGAACCAGAGTCCGGGTAATTCATGGTGGTTTTCTACGGCATCATTCCCCTGAACGCGGTCGAGAATGTAGCCGTCATGCTTCTTGTCGTAGCGAACCGGCGCTCCCAGCTCGTCGCGCATCTTTTTGAGAATCCGTTTGATCGTCGGCCAGGAGCATTCCATTCTGGCCTCCAGTGTACTCCTGGAGATGGGATACCGATGGGACAAAAAGAGGGCGTGCAGGGTGTAAATGCGGTCAAATTGATTCATTGTTCATATGGCAAGAAGCAGGGGTTCTTAAAAAAGGTTCCGGATCTATTGATAGGAGATATCTGAACTCCTGTCATTCGTATGTGCTGTAAAAGCATAAGGATTGAAAGGTGCTGTGATAATAAAGATATTCTTTGGTAAGCTTGTACATGGTCACTTTCAATAACACATCATGTAGCGGGCTGGTGTTATACAAAGTTGACAACAGCAGCAAGACGACAACGATCGACATCCCATACGTAGAATCAAATAATGCCGAATTCGGTCAACAGTTCACCGTAGCAGATGTTCAAAGAACTCCTGCTGGATGGCGGGAAAACCAAAACCCTCAAGCACCTTGCAGCCCCTCCCCAAATGCCCCTCTCCACGATCTGCAAAGCTCGAAAAGAAATGAGACTCATGGAACTCATTGACTATCTAGATTACCACTGGCAACTCTCCCCACGACTTGCAACCAACCTCAGAAAAATGGCAGACCTCCTTGATGCAGCCATGAACAAAAAATGACGAGCCATACCATGTGCTGTCACAGATGCAAACAATAAATATAGAAGAATTAGCAGCAAGTTGAAGGCGCTAGGTTGACGATCACAGCAAGAATGGTATGATATACGTGTCGATAGCATTAAAAGGCATAAAGGACGCATTGAAGCTTGACAGGGCGTTATGGACGTGCTATATTGTCTTTAAATCAAACACAGGGGGCGCAAAATGACAAAAAAATTAACGCTTAGTATTTCTGATAAGTTACACGAAGAATTAGCCGAGTACCGAAACATAATTAATATTTCAAACGTTTGCTCAGAAGCTCTAAAAAGAGAAATTGATAAAATAGATTCATTGATCTTAGAGGGGAAAAAACGATTTGGAGTTCTATCGTCGCACGAAAAATTCAAGTTGTCGTATGAAAACGGTATGTATTGGGCAGGGTATAAAGCGGACCTGTTAGATTTGGCGATAGTCTGTAACTGGACTTATGAATGGGTTTCTAATGATCCTATTGCGCAACAAACTATAGATCTTTTAGAAGAAAACAACATAGCAATTAAGAAAACAATGTTAGGCTATTCAAATGGATATGACTTTATTTTTACGAATGAATTTATTTCCAAAGAATTAGTTACCTATCCAGTTGATTATAACGATGTGGATATTGTTGAGGTTGCAGTTGCCTTTTCACAAGGGGCTTCAACTGTCTGGAATAGATTAAAAAACAGATTAATTCCAATACTTATCGCTTCAGACCAACAACAGGAGGATTGAT
Source organism: Desulfocapsa sp. (assembly GCA_013792135.1). Lineage (GTDB taxonomy): Bacteria > Desulfobacterota > Desulfobulbia > Desulfobulbales > Desulfocapsaceae > UBA2270. Next base: position 24,852 of record VMSP01000065.1, read on the forward strand.
ATGATAATATCCAACCACGCTGCAAATAGATGTCAGCAAAGGGGAATAAAGAATCAACAGGTTGATCTGATATTGGAACATGGCATATTGAAATCAAAAAGTGGTGCGTATGAATGTTCTATCCCTAAAAAAATTATTGGGAATTTAATCTCTGAGTATAAAAGAAAAATTCAGGATCTTGAAGGTATTTCACGAGCTAACAAAACACTGATTCTTAACGAAAACACCATTATTACAGGCTACAATAAAATAAATCGATAAATATGGAGAGCATATACAATGGCTAAAAATTATGAACTCATTCCTGGTGAGAAAAATAATTGGGAAGTTGCTGTATTCTTATTAATTGATCATCTTTTCAAAATAAGCTCTGAAAATCCTAAGATCACATTTTCCAGAACGGATTTGCACTCAACTACAAGCGCTTTATGTTTTATTGAAATTTTGCTTGGTCCTTTAGGATATGTGGTTAATAAAACGTTAAATAATTCTATTAGTAGCGCTGTAACAAGGATCGAACAAAAAGGTTATTTGCACTGTCTGTATGGAGAATGCTCGTTGACTGATTCAGGGTTTAGCCGATTATGTGAAATAATGGGCAAATATGAAAAAAATAATGAGCAGCCTATAGGGAAATACCAATTAGCGTTTCAGGCACTTAAAAATTTGGATTCTGAAACTAGGGCAGCTGTTTTAAAAAATTTCAAAGAAATGACGTCCTAACCATTATAAAATGCCTTATCAAAACAAAGGGTTCTATGGGCATATGGGAAAAATCACAATTTGGTAGTTCCATTTCAGCTTTCGGCTCTAATTTGAATCAACAGCATCAGCCTACAGATTTGTGGTTAAGGCATTGCCTTGTATCGTTAGAAAAAGCTTCTGTACCCAAAGAGCAGAGGAATGAAGAGTATGTCCCAATAGATGAAAGAATTGAAAAGTTCACTTACGAAATATTGTTGGGTGCTATAAATGACTTAAAGAGCCGGGTTGCGTAATTTGGTTATAACAATACGTGTAACGCTGACAATTCTGAACGTTGCTGTGAAAAACAGCAACACTCAAAATTGCAGGTTCACTCTGCGTTACACTTCTCTTTGAAATTCAGCAAGGTATTCAAATGAAAGAACGTATAAAAAAAATACTAAGTAATCTCAAAAATGTTCAAGAAGATTTACTGGCATTGTCGGATGACTTGTGGTTGGAGATTGATCACAACGACAATGAGGCTATTGACAATGGCGTTCGGTTCAAATCTGAGTTTAATAAAAACAATAAGAAGTTTTCTGATACGGCCAATTCTTTATCTGAATTGATTCAAAATCATACAAACACGCCACTTTATCAGCAAGTAGAAAGCAAAGAAAGGCAATTGTCTTCCATAGAGAATGAGCGCATAATCGAAGAATTAAACAACAAGGAACCGCATAACTTAACAGAAGATTTCAAATATAAAAGACCCTATGGCTTCGTACTTACTGGGACTCCATATACAAACAAGGTAACTTGGTCAGAGTTATATATCCAGCTTTGCACTCACCTCCTGAATACTGATGAAAACATCTTTAACTCTCTAGAAAACAATCAGGATCACATATCCAATCGTAACAACAAATACTTCTCAAGTAACCCCAGTGATCTAAGAAGCTCACAAAAATGTGGTTCTTCCACTTATGTGGAGATGAACCTTTCAGCCAATTCAATCCGAGATAGTATAAAACGATTACTGAAAACGTATAATATTAACCAAGCTGATCTTTCCATTTACCTTCGGGAAGATAGGGATGCATAAAGAGCCTAATAAAACGCTGCAAGGGACGAGCGGGCAGCGCGGTTAGACCCCACCTCGCGGTAACGCCCTTGCCATTGGCTAGTAATTTATGCTAAGTTATTCACTTAACACAGGAACACTTACAGGGGACTTTAACCCCACAAGTTCACGCCCATGCCGGGCGTACACAATAACATTCTGCGGACAAGCCGCAGATGTTCACGTTCGGTTGATAAAGTTGAAGCTTACAGTGAGGTCGCATGAGCAATGATAAAAAAGATACCGTAGAGAAAGCTTTCGCTACTGCACAGGATGCACTTGCGAACAATGCTGGGCTATCTTGGATCAAGAAATCTTGCATCACGGAGCGTGCCTATTGTCTAGGGATTTTGGCTGGACTGAGCAGCACTTCGGAAGAACATCTATTGGGCGGGGGAATTGCCCAAGCACTAACGGGAACTATGTGGCAGCGTAAAGCGGATGACACGTTTGGGTCAACCACAATTGGACGCAACCACCGACAACTTATAGACATGCTTCGATGTGGTCAGCCAATAAGCAGCGAGTTCCAACAGACTATAAACGACTTAGAACTTGATATCGAAAAGAATGACAGGAAATGGCGAAGCCTTGTTCAGCAGATTGAGGATCTGATGAAAACGGTTGCGGAGACGGCGGCGGAATTTGAAACAAACACACTGGAGGCCGTTGGTGATCACGGCGATGAAAACCGGCATCGCTTGCTCCAACTTCTCGACTATTTCGAACCATTGGCGCGGAAAATAGCTTTACTTGAGACAGATCACCGCATCCAAAGTCGCTTTGAGGAATGATTGCCGAACGAACAAGGTTAGGTTGTGAGAGCGAAGCGATCCACAATCTGAACCGGTGGTTGGACAAGCCCGGTGGATATATATAGAAAAGAGCTTTTTCGTCTGAGAGTTGAATCAGTCGGCGGGGTGGCAGAGAGCAGGAAGCTTCCTCTGCTTTGATCTTTGAAGATGATTCTGATGAGACATTGGGCTGTTACACACTGATTTCGGCCTTTATTTGGACGCAAGTATCCTGTTCCGATGAAATCCGGTTATGGCAAGCATTGCTGTGGGGTTGCTGTTTACATATCTTTCGCCTCCGGCTGGCTCACCTGTGAAATTTGTCCGGATAGGCTGGTGGCCGTGGAATCATTGTGGTAATGATCGCCATGGCAGCCCCGCAAACCGGGCATGTAATGGGTGGCCGCTGTTTTAATTTTCCGGCAAGCCCACGCAAGGGGTTGAATCGCAGGATCAATTTGAGCAGGTTGATGAGTTTTTTGCTGCATGAATGGAGAAAGCCGTACGACCTTGCCCGTCGAAAGCCCCTGGGCAGCACATGGAGCATGAGCAGGTAGAGGAAATACTCGCCTTTAACGGTTCTGGTTCGATCCTCTCCGCTTTTGGCATGTCGATAGCGGAAGGTGACCATGCCGTCCCGGCACTGCAGGATGTCCTGCTCCCGGATGACTCCCCGGTACAGATAGCGGCCGAGGTAGATCAGGGCCTTTTCGCCATTGCCGGCTTCCTTGCAGTCAACCACCCATTGTTTGGGGCAATCACTGGGAACCGGCAGGTTGTTGTTGACCATGGTCTGGAGGAGCTTGGCCCGGAAGACCTTGGCCAGTGCCTTGTGACTGAAGAGATATCCCGGAGATTTTACCTTCCAGAGACTCTGTTTCAGATTGATGCTTGCCCCGGCCATGACCACATGGATGTGGGGGTGATAGTCAAGGGTTCGGGAATGGGTATGGAGAATGGCGGTGAAACCTGGGGCTCCGCCGAGTTTCTTGTCGTTTTTGGTAAATGATTTCAGGAGTTCCTGCACTGCGGAGAACATCAGGGAATAGATTGTGCTTTGATTTCTCCACGCCAGGTCACGGAGTTGTTCCGGGATGGTAAAGGTGATCAGGGAGTATTGGCACGGCAGACACTTGCTGATCTGGTTTTCTATCCATTGTTGACTTTCGTGCTGCTGACAATGAGGGCAGTTTCGGTGGCCGCAGGAGTGGGGAATGTAGCTCTGTTTGCCACAATGCTGATCTGAACACTGGGCCAGCATGTGCGGGCTATGTTCCTGCCTGCACCGGGCCATGGAATCCAGCGCCTTGATATGACCCGGCAGAAGATTTTTATTGTAGCGGCGAAAGAAGCGGTCCTTGAACTCGTTGATGATTGCGGAGAGCAGCATTATTTGGGCCCTCCCCACTTGATGTCCAGGGAGTCGACCAGGCTGTTGACGGCCCGCCTGACATTGTTGCCCGTGACGGTGGTCAGGTGGGTGTATCTGGAGGTGGTCAGGATGCTGACATGGCCAAGGATCTGTTGCAGTTCAAGCAGGTCGACCCCGGCCTCCAGCATATGGGTGGCATAGCTGTGACGCAGTGAGTGGCATGAGATTTTTTTTTATGCCGAGTTGCTGAACAACGGCTTGCATGGTGGTTTGGATGCCGCCTCGATCCAGTGGCTGATCAACCAGGTGGGCGTTTTTCAGACCTCTCTTCCTGCTGGGAAAGAGAAAATGGGGGTGCCCGTGCACCGCCCAGAAATCGCGCAGTATGCGCAAGGTCTTGTCAGGCAGCGGCACCAGGCGATCCTTATTGCCCTTGGCATCGCGAATATGCACCCGCATGTTATGGGCGTCTATATCACCGACAGTAAGCCGGATTCCTTCGCCAAGGCGGAGGCCCATGCTGTAGATAGTAAAGAAGAAAACCTTGTAGCTCAAGATATTGGTGGCGGCAAACAGTTTCCCCGTCTGCTCGACGGACAGGATATCGGGAATTCTGGATGTCCTGGGAGGCTTGATCAGGGGAATGTCTTCCCAGGTTTTATGCAGTACCCTGGAGTAGAAGAATTTCAGACCATAGAGATCAAGCTTGACGCTGCTCCAGGAGCACTCTTCCAGAAGTTCGTTGAAATAATCGAGCAACTGGTCAGAGCTAAGGCTGTCAATCCTGCAATCAAAATAGTTGCCGATACGCCTGATTGCCCTGGCGTACGCATCAACGGTTTTTGGCTGTAGACCGCCAAGTTTCAGGAGTTTCAGGTGATTTTGATACTGCTTGGTGAAGTGGGGATCCTGGGGCATGCTGGTGTTCATTGTAACCTCCGTGGTAATAGGGTGATTGAGATGGCATCAAACTTGCTTCGCCGCTCTCTTTCTATTACTCTATGCCGTGAGATTGCAAAATATTATTCATGAATGAAGCTGCGGCCTGCATCCTGTCTGCCGCGGTAGCGGCTTCGTCCAACAATTCGCTGCAGCGGACGCGCAACCGTTGTGTGGTTACGCGTCCGCTGAGCTTGGTCGTTACGCTTTGCTATGGTGCAGATATTTCCAAACGATCTTGTCTCATTCTATGGGTTAGGAAAAGAAGAGGTCACTTCATGCAAATCCAGAACAGGATTGACAGCACCAAGGGATTTTGCCCTTAATGCTGTGTGTTGATTAAATTTAATTTGTCTCATGATTTGTCTGTATAGCGCCAGATAGATGGGTTAAGAGAACTCATTGTATAACTTGGCGGGTGTAAAAGAGCATGTTTGACAACCCCTGATACTGACTGCGGAGTAATGTTTTTATTTTTGCAGTATGTTGAATTAATCCAATCGACCAACAACCTGGCACCTTTGCTGGCGTTACAAGAGATGCAACAAAGGGCTATGTTTTCTCTTGTGATGATTCTTTCATCGTTGGTTATGTGCTCCCAAGATAATTTTGATTTTCTAGTACCACAAGATCCAAACTCGATACCGCAATAAATACAACACGTATCCCGTAAGATAACTTCTCTTTCCAACCAGTCAGGTATGTTCCATTTATTCATAGTGATTAGTATGTGATCGCCAATAGCGCCGAACGCCATGTATCAGCAACGGCGCTACCAAACCTTACCGCGTCAGCGCCGCCACGCTTAACGCCGTCTGCTGAATAGAATTGTTCGGTGATGTTTATTAGCTTTGAACTGCTGGCAATTCAATAGACTCAACTATATGTTTTAGCTGAATTATAGAATGAATTACATCCTGTAGCCTTTTGGTTCCGTCCTCTATCAGTGAACCTTCTGGAGTATCCCAAGTGCCATGAGCTTTCCCTTTTCCTCGCCGCAATTGCAGATCGGATAATACTCCATGGGTTATCGGAATTTTGTCCTCGTTTTTTGAGGCTTTTAATATAAATTTCAACAATCCAAGGGTGCCAAGTAGATTATCATCATTCCCAAACTTTGAGGCTATCTTACTCAATGCCTTTTTCTGAAATCCTTCATTGGTAGCATTGGCCAACGCAATAATAAAATCATGCCATTGATTTGCGTTTTCAGAATTAACATAATGAAGCCCTTTGCTGGCTGATTCCCAGCTTCCACCTTTTGGTGTCCAGATAATTACTCGTTCTGCCCCCACCTCTGTCTTTCCAAGTGCCTCAAGGGAATCTTGGAGTTGCTGGAGCAATGGATTTTCGTCTGGGAAGTTGGCTTCAAAATCAGTCTGGAAGGAGCGTTTGGAAATAGCTCCTTTTGGATCTTCATTGTATTGTAGCCAATGAAGTTGCTCTTTATAAGGGAGTCTAGCCAGATAAACAGCATATGTGTGGACTTGATTGTATTCGTTAATGTCATATGTCTCTAAATACCAACCTCCGCGACAAGAGATAGTACGTTCAGCTAATTCATATTTATCTGGATTGTTTTTATACTTGTCTAATACTTCTGCCTTAAAGAAAATTGGACTGGTTTCAAAAGGTAGATCGCTTTTGGTGAAGTAATTGGCGAAATTTTTTGGATCAATTGAGTAATTTTTTAGTAATGTTTTATTTTTCCAGTCTTGAACGATAAATTCTGCGTATTTTTGTTCTACTTCTTCTTCATTGTCACTGAATTCCCAAGACAGTAGTTGTGCCTTAGGTGTTTTTGGTCTTTCAATCTGAGCCCCTCTAAATTCTACATATTCGTCTTTGCATCTTATGATTTCAAACTTTGCTTCATATTCTGTCGGTTCAAAAACCTTTCTGGTAAATGATTTAAAGCTCGGTGACTTAGAATTGAAACGGGTAAATGAAAAGTATCGAACCAAACACCAATTACCAAGATAGAAAAGTTTTTCAAAAACTTTTCGTCTGACCAAGATCAGACTAACATCGTTATGATTGATTATTTTGACTATCTCAACTTCTTCACCCTGTTCATCAATGCGACAATATGAATTGTGTTTTTCGCTCCAATGCAAATCTAGCGGATGAGTCACTATCTGATTGAATTCATAATAATTTTCTTTACCTTTTGGTTTTCCAAAATATTGACGGCCAAAAAACAAAGGAATTTCGGAACGTTTAAAATCTTCAAAATCACCCCAGCTTGGTTCGAGCCAATGTGTTTCGCCACTCACAACATGGCCATATGCTGCTGACGGTTGGTGTACATTAATTTCTGGCAAGCTATTCTTGAAATCTTCAACATTATCATTCGGCAAAAGCATTGGGTACAGCCAATATCCGCCAGGCATTTTCCGCGTTGAGCAGTACAGAACAAGCCATCCGTCAAAATCCTCGAAAATAAACTCCCAATTACGAGAAAGAAGAGGATCTTTTTCTGTAGAAACAGTGTGCGAATGTTGGACTTCGACTATTCTCTCAATGAGATTTAAAAAAAGACTCTCCAGCACTTTTGTCTCCCCGATTTATTCTGCAAATAGCCATACTCATTCACACCGAACGCCTAGCTCAGCCGTGCGCGCATTTTGGCCCGTCGGCTGGAGCGCCGTGTTAGCTTCGTGCCGATTAGTACGCCAACAAACCATCGTTTTCCAAGACGAAATTCTCAACAAGATCCATTCCTGCTATGCTATTGGCAAGCATCTCAAAGTTGTGCGCGTCGGGAATCGGTTGGTTACGGCCATCGGCAGTATCCAAGTTCGTGATGTACTGAATCAATGCATCTACGCTCTGCCTATCAATACAGCACTCATTACGGGTGAGAAGCACATTGAGCCTTCGAGCACGAAAAGCACGATACTTTAAGTCCGAAATTATGCCGTCGTTGACGTCGTGCGTACCTGCACGAATTGCGTCAATTCTGTTTCCGATATCCCCGTATACTTCCGCGAACTCGGCAAGTTCTTCCAGGTACTTAGGGCGAAAGGCGATTTTTTCAATTTTTCCTATACCCGCCAGAAGTTCATTTTCAGGTGGAATACGAACCGTGATCGAACTTTGCTCATCTTCGCGCCACAATGGAGTCTTGCGATCCATGACATCCTTGATGTACCGTTGAATCCAAAGAAAGTAAACTTTTGGAGGATCGGCCACGCTCACGCGAAACAGAAAGAAAGGGATGCTGAACTTTTCAACATAGGCGAGAGATTTCGTGTCGATGCAATAGTTGATTGTGCCTGCGCGAACTGGCTGAAGTGGTTTGTCTACACCCTTGATCTGAATGTGGAAAACGGATCCGGTCGCGGCAAATGCATCCTTGCCTTTAGCATCCTTAAAGCCGGGAGCAAAAATCTCCACCATTAGATCAATGCCGTAATCGCGCTCGCTCAGTTCTCTCACGACCCAATGGTGCGGTAGCTTGCCAATGACGGTCTTGACAGCTCTGGAATCGATGATGTGCGTTTCAGTTCTCATATAAGAAGCTAACAGTATTATTTTGACAAAGTGACCATGACAATATCGCAACAACTATCCAGTACAGATCTTACGCTATCGCATGAAATTGTCGTGTTTTTCTGACATGATCACTCGTTCTTCCATCCAATTTTGCTGATAATCACAAAGTCAAAAAACAAACTCGTGTATCGCCAAACAATAACATCGACAATGAAATATCTATTGTTTTAGTTTTGTCTTTCATCGTGGCATGTAGTTGCTTGAAAGTAAAGACTGTTCCAAAATATCCGTAACATCTGACATTATCTTTATCCATGCCGTATCTTGAGTACCAGAACACACATTGCAAGGGTGAAACTGACCGTATTTGCCAAAATCAATGGTAGATCCATAAGGAGAAACCCATAAATCAGCCACAGAAACAATCCTGTACTGAGAATGGTATACATCAGGAGAGAAACATCATTGGTTCTTTTTGATCGCAATATCTTGATAACTTGAGGCAAGAATGAACAGGTCGTACATGTTGCCGCAATTAATCCAATAAGTGTGGTCGTGTCAAAATTCATGACAAACCCGTAGCCTTGGCCACAGGCAGCTCTTGCCAATTAGTGGTATAAGCTGGTGACTTCCGTGTCTGTTGCATCAACCATGGTTTATCCTCAGCTGTCGTCATACCGTACTGAATGGTACTTCGCCCCCATTTACTATTGATCCTGTCCAGTGCGGTCATCAACTGTTTATCCTCTTTCTCTGCTGGCCGTAAGAACGAGAACAAATCCTGCTGTCTGTATCCTTGCTTAACGATACCGGCGAGCATAACACCAGTCTTTCGATATCGATATCCGGGCTTGTACAATGACTTGAGGCACTGCAGAGCTGCGGTTATGAGATCTGGTGTTGAAGAAGTGGGCTGATGAAGAGTAATTGTTTGATTATTGGAATAACTGGCCTGTTCATCAAACGGCCCGGTTGTGATAAAGATATTTAGAGTATCTGCTTCAACTCCCAGTTTGCGTAGTTTTTCGCCAGCTATCGAAACAAAATTGATGACGGCCTCTCTGAGGTTGTAAAGGTCGGTAACCGGATGCCCGAATGATCTTGAAGTAATGATTGATTTTGGACACGGAGGAGCATTTTCAAGCGAAATACATGAAATACCGTTCAGCTCCAAAGCAGTACGAGCCCCAACAACGGTCAATTGCTTACGAATCCATGTTTCATCGGCCGTCTTAAGATCAAGTGCAGTATAGATACCACGGCTGTTCAGCTTTTCGGTAGAACGTCTGCCAATTCCCCAAACATCATTAACCTCGGTCATTGCCAGAACCTGGTCTATTTGACTGTTGCCAGCAAGATCGAAGACTCCATTGAATTGTTCCTCTTTCTTTGCGACTCGATTGGCAATCTTTGCCAGTGTTTTGGTTGTGGCAATACCAATGGACACAGGAATACCAACCTGTTTTCTTACTCTCTCCCTCAATTCCGCTGCATATTTGACCCGGTCCCAGACTTTAGTTACCGGTAATGATATAAATGCCTCATCAATTGAATAAACCTCAACGTCTGGTTCCATCTGCCGCAACACATCCATCACTCGGTGCGAGAGATCCCCGTATAATGCATAGTTTGAAGAAAAAACATGAACCTTGTGTTTGGCAATCACATGCTTGACCTTGAAGAAAGGTTCACCCATAGGAATACCAAGAGCTTTTGCTTCATTTGATCGGGCAACAATACAACCGTCATTATTGGTAAGCACGACAACGGGCTTACCGTTCAGCTCTGGCCGGAACAGTCGCTCACATGAAACATAGAAGTTGTTGCAATCTACGAGGGCGAAGACTTTCTTCATTAAACAGGCCGGTTAGAATTGATGGATAACACTGGTGACCACACCCCAGACAGTGAAATCGGTATCTTCAGTGATTTCAACAGGTGGGTAATCGGGGTTTGCAGCAACCAACTGACAAGAGGTGCTGTCTTGTACGAATCTTTTTACTGTCAGTTCACCATTAACGATAGCGATGACAATTTTCCCGCTGGTTGCTTCAAGGGATCGGTCAACAACCAGAATATCGCCATCATTTATCCCTACGTCTTTCATTGAATCACCCGCAACCCTTACAAAGAACGTGGCAACTGGATGTTGAATCAGCAGCTCATTCAAATCAAGTTTTCGGTCTATATGGTCATCGGCAGGTGAAGGAAAACCAGCAGAAACGCCGCAGGTAAAGAGAGGGCATACAACCTTGGTCTTTTGTTCAACTTCAAAAATAGCATTTATCGAGGAATCTGTTTTCATGCAGGTAAGAATATCACATAATCCAAAAAAGATAATGTCTAAATCCTACGATTAGTCCGCACACCCTAAATAGTGAACAGTTGCAGATTTTTAGATAATACAAGAAATTGTCCTATAAAAATCAATGCCAGTTTGGACAGGTGTAGATTATCGACACCCAAAATGCTATCAGATATTTTTTAATTCCGGCCAACTGTGATTTTTAAAACTAACTGGCAATCATTTTGATCTTCACTGGAGTTGCAACGAGGAGGTAGTAATGGTACCCTTGGAGAAGTCTATAAGACTCAGATACTTTAAGCGAAGAAGTGACATGTTTTTCAGCAGATTGAATAAAAATCACATCGTTCGTTGATTTTATCGCTGACCGTGAATCATATGCTTAAAAGAAATACGGGATTTTGTCTTTGGAGGAAATAATGGGGGGCAGGCGTTGATGTTAAAGAGTTTTACAGATGATGTTAAACAGACGATTAAGATAATAAAAAAAAAGAACTTAACACATATTGGATAGCATGTCGCTAATTGTCGCTAATTGTCGCCAATTTTCAACAATCCAAAATGCGCTAAGTCCTTGATTTATGGTCGGGGCGGCAGGATTCGAACCTGCGGCCTCCTGCTCCCAAGGCAGGCGCGCTAACCAGGCTGCGCTACGCCCCGACACAAAAATTTTAAAAAAGTCCAATCTAACAATCAGACTTGAGAATTCTGGCTCCCCGGGACGGATTCGAACCGCCGACAGGGTGATTAACAGTCACCTGCTCTACCAGCTGAGCTACCGGGGAATAATTGTGAGCACCTATAGCATACTCACAAGAACTTCGTCAACACTTTTACACATTTTTTGTACGAAAAAAAGAAACAAACAGAACGGACAACAACAAAAGACGGAAGATGCTTCACTTATCTCTCCACATATCTTATTCTCTACTAAGCACAACCCCTTATAAACCACAACTTTTTACAGGTGACCAATGAAGCTCCGGGTAAACAAAACGAAAATTATCGCCACCATTGGACCAGCCTCTGATAATGTGGAGACCCTGATCCAAATGATCAAGGCAGGAATGAACATTGCCCGACTTAATTTCTCCCATGGTGCATTCTCATCGCACAGCAAAACCATTGCCAAAATTCGGGAAGCAGCCCAGATATGTGACTGCCGCATAGCTATTATGGCAGACCTCCCAGGACCAAAAATGCGTATCGGTACCATTGAGGATGAGCCTATCCTGCTGGCGATCGGGGATGTTTTCACCCTGACCACCGAAGAGGTTCGCGGCAATAACTTCCGGGTATCGGTGAGCTATCAGGAACTCCCGCAAGCAGTTAAGGCAGGTGACATCCTGTATCTCGATGATGGTTTTATTCAGCTCATCGTTGATTCAGTGCAAGGCCGGGAAGTGAACTGCATTGTCCAAGTCGGCGGCAGATTACGCTCACACAAAGGACTTAATCTGCCGGGCATTGATCTTGGGATGTCAGCCTTTACTGTCCATGACCGAAACTGTCTGGAATTTGCCCTCAGACATGGCGTGGATGCGGTCAGCCAATCCTTTGTCGCAAACGAGACCGACCTCAGAGAGGTAAGAGAGACAGCCAAAGAGTGGGGCTATTCCCCCTTTATCATTGCCAAGATCGAACGCTCTGCCGCCCTTAATCATCTCGACGCCATCCTACAGGCTGCCGACGGTGTGATGATCGCGCGTGGCGATCTGGGAGTAGAAATCCCCATAGAGGAAATGGCCATCACCCAGAAGACGATCATGGCCCAAGCCCAAAAGGCCGGCAAACCCGTGATCACCGCAACCCAGATGCTGGAATCGATGATCACCAACCGTAGGCCCACACGCGCCGAGGCCACGGATGTGGCCAATGCCATCCTGGATGGCACAGACTGCATCATGCTCTCTGGAGAATCCGCCATGGGTGCCTATCCGGTCGAAGCGGTGGCCATGCTGTCCTCCATCGGAGCCTCGATCGAGAATTTTCGCCCCGACTGTCCGCTCAAAAGGCAACTTGCACTCGACAGCGACTGGAAAAAGGCAGCCACAGGCCTCATTGCCTTGGCCGTGGATTCCACCATCGTACGCATCGATCCGGCATTCCTGATCATCCCCACCCAATCAGGGGCCACAGCCCGCAACATCGCCCGTTTCCGCCATAAAGTGTGGACCTTTGCCATCTCCAGCTCAGAAAAGACCTGCCAGGAACTCCTCTTTTCGTACGGGGTGCATCCACTGACCACCGATCCCATGCCCGAAGACTGGAATAGATATGCCAATGACCTCCAACACCGCTTTGAGCTTCCCGGCGAGTTTTCCATCCTGACCGAAGGACCGTCCCCGCTTCACCCGGACACAAATCATCGTATGGAGCTCATCCCTTTAGAAACCAAATAATTCAAGGGTACCTTGAAAAATCAAGATTTTTATTCAAGACCAAGGCGTTAATAAAATTTTACCACAGGCATATAGTTGATATTCCGAGGATAAAATTTTCAGCGCAACGCAGAGCTTGGGCAAAAAGACCATTTTTCAAGGTACCCTCAAGACAAGGATGGATTGTTCCCACTGCTCGCCATGACAACTCACCCACCTCCAGGACGTTCGAAGCCTCACAAATAACAGTACTTCGAATGCACCAACCTGCAAGATACTCAAATAAAAAAACATATTATGCGTTGACAGGTTGACATCAAATACGATTCATAATACAACTTCACGTGATCAGGGTGCCATCTGTAAAGCGGTTAGCTCCCAAGACATACTCTCGGCCTAGCCCCGTATAAATTTACAAACAATCCGCCCGGTCTTTTGTCAGCCACCAATATGCATTCTAATCACCCAAAAGCCTGGTCGTTTCGCCAGCAGCTCAACGCTATTATCTTCATTGCCTTGTTCTTTGTTATGGGCTGTGGAGTCTTCGGCGGATGGCGCCTCCTGCAGTTCAGTTCCAGCCAGGTGACGATCCAGCAATCATCCCAGGCCCTCCATCAAAACCTCTATACCAACTTTGACAAAACCCGGCTCATTGGTGAAATCCATACCCAGTTACGTCTCTATATGCAGTCCGGTAAAGCCGACAATCTTGATTTAATTCACAAATATTCAGAAGATCTGCGACGTAAACTCTCAACAGAGGAACAAAAAACTCTGGGGCATTTTCTTGAGATGATTGATACCCTGGAAATTCGGATGAAAAGCCTGGAAGAAAATACCAAGAAAATTGCCCAGACTGAAAAGGCACTCATCGACATCACCGGACAACTCATAAACATATCAAGCCGGGAAGAAGGCGCGATCATACGGCCTTTAGTTGTTGACAGCTGCCTGCAACATCACCAGCTCTATGTGACCGCCATTGTTGCCAACCAGATAGATGCCCTGACCCGTATCCAGATAGATGCGGCAGAGATCTTCACCTCGCTGGATGCTAAGCTGACCGCTCTCGGCAAAACACTCAATTCCAACCAACAGGGGTTCATCGAGCGGTTAAAAACAGCCAACTACGAGCTTGACGAAACTGTCCATACCATCACCTCCATCCGCATCACCACCCTGGAGACTCAACAGCGGATTGAACAATTCCTTGAAACCCTTAACGCCGGAGTAACCGAAGACTCCCTGACCAAAAATACCGAAGCCTCCGCGCTGATGGACACCAGCCTGCAACTGGCCCGCAGCAATCTCCTCTTTGTGTCTGCCAGTCTCATTGGCTCTGCATTCTTGTTCGCGATCATCGCCTTCTTTCTTAATCAAAGAATGATCAGGCCATTGATAGGTTTTGTTGAGCTGCTCCGCAGAATGACGCAACTGCTGGCTGGATTGCGCGGACAACAGGTGGCAGAAGATGAAAATCTTATCCAGCTCTCAGAGATGGCCATTAGCCGGCATGATGAACTAGGCGAGGCGGCCCTGGCGGTCAAAATGCTTATTACTCGCCTGCGCGAACTCTCTCTCTTTCGTCAAACCATTGAGGCCGACGAATCAACGGAAGAGATCTATGCCAGACTGGCGCAGATATTTGAATATAAACTGGGATTGGAACTATTTGTGATCCTGGAACAATCCGATGAGAACTCCACAGCGATGGCACCCGTTTATTGCAACCCTCCAGAACTGGCTCCGGAACTCCCGGAATTTGCCATCGCCGAGCACTGCCGCGCCAAACGGACCGGGCTCATGATCACCTCTCTGGAAACCCCGTTTATCTGCAAGCAATATCCATTTTCAGATACTATGGATCATATCTGCATCCCCATGCTGGTAGGAGGTCATGTCATCGGAGTGGTCCAGTTTCTCTTTTCCCTGGACCTGCCTGAAGCGGTGCAACACATCAAGAACAAGGCCGTCGAAGAGGCCCGCTACTATATTGCCGAGGCCCTCCCTATTCTCCAGGCCAAGCATCTTGCTCAAAAGCTGAAGGATATGGCCACTAAAGACCCCCTTACCGGGCTCTACAACCGCCGTTATCTGGACTCGGTCATTGAGCAATTTACCGAAGGAACAATCCGCAGAAAAAGCAAGATAGGCGTTTTGATGTGCGACATCGACCATTTCAAAAGGGTCAATGACCTCTTTGGCCATGACACCGGCGATTCCGTATTGATCCAGTTAGCGCAAATCGGTATGAGCTGCGCCAGGAAATCAGATCTGGTGATCCGTTTTGGTGGAGAAGAATTTCTGCTCCTGCTTCCTGACTGTGATGAATCCTGTGCGGCCACCATGGCAGAACGAATCAGGGCCACGATAGAGTCCCACAAAGTGCATACGCCAAACAGAACGCTCCAGCAGACTATCAGCATAGGGGTGGCCGAATTTTCTCACGACTCAACCAAAACGATCTGGGAAATTATCAAACTTGCCGACATAGCCCTTTACCAGGCAAAGGAAAACGGTCGAAATCAAGTTCTCATCTGTCAGGACGATTCGGTAAACAAGGAGCTGGCGAATATTCCCTGACAAGCATACCACCTGCAGAACTTGATTCCTTGGAACAACTCGGTCCAAAGTTGTGTCACACTTCTCCAACTCCAGTCTCAAGAAGAATTGCATCCTCCGATACCGAAACAAGGCAAGAGCTGCAATAGCGATTTATACAACCACCAACTGGATAGACCGTTCCGACATCGACACTCAGGACACCCCTCCTTTTACAGAAGCAACTACTTCTGGTTTCCCATCATCCCCTTCAACATCTGCATGGCCTGCTCCATCTCCTGTTGTTCCGCCGGCGACATCTGCTGCTGGCCACTACCCTGAGGCATCATGGGATTCATTGGAGTTTCCTCCTGCATCTTTTTGGCACCATCAGGTGATTTCAACATGGCCAGGGTCTGCTGAGCCAAGGTGCGAGCCATGGCATCCGTCTCCGGGTCTACCACTGCCACAATTCCCTGAGGTGGCTCAAAATATTTCTGATCAACAACTCCCTCGTTCACAGCCGTGGCCTCCTGCCTCATTGCCATACCCATTACATTCGATTCAATCTTGAGAGGGATACCAGCTCCATAGAGCGTGTACACCGTTGTCCCCATCATCTGCGTCCGGTCACAGTCATAACCAAGAATTTTCGTAACCTTCTGCTCTACCGTACCACCCATGGCGTCTGTCATCGGCAGACCGATTTTCTGAATATTTTCATTCACCTGTTTCTGCTCAGCCGCAGACAGGCGATGATACTCTTCAATCATATATTTTTGTGGATTCACAGACTTGGTGCCGGTATGATTCGTCAAATCAAAATGATACAGCCAATCCGGCGACTCAATCGCAATGGTCTCGTTCATCACAGTTGCCCCCATCATGCTCGTCTTACCAACCCGATAGGTCGCGGTTTCTCGACCATGATCCCGGATATAGAGCGTTTCATTGCCGGTTTCCATACCACTGAGCACGTAATGAATAGTGGCTTCTTTAAACGGCAATTTTTTTTCCCAAGGGTTAGAATCAGACGCCATTGCCAAGGTTGACAACAGAAGTACCAAGGACACAACTACCCCCCCGCTGCTTATTTTCATGCCCATCCTCCTCATGTGTTTTTTTATTATCACTGATAACTCAACAAATTTGTCATTTCGACCAAGAAAAGAATTCTGTAATGCAGAAGATACGATTTTTCACATCGGTCCACAATGACAGGTCAATTTCAGGCAAACTGCTCCCGTAACTTGGACACGCTCTCATCTTCCAGATAATCATCAAAGGGCATCATCTTATCAATAACACCCCCAGGCAGGATCTCCATAATCCGGTTGGCGATGGTGGCTACGAACTGATGATCATGGGAGGCAAAAAGGAGCACCTCAGGAAAGGCAATGAGCGCGTCATTTAAGGCAGTGATCGATTCCAGATCAAGATGATTGGTGGGTTCATCGAGGATCAGGGCATTGGCATCCGAAAGCATCATCTTGGAGAGCATACAGCGAACCCGTTCTCCCCCTGAGAGGACACTGATCTTTTTCAGGGCCTCATCGCCTGAAAAGAGCATTTTACCGAGGAAGCCCCGGGCAAAAGTCTCACCCTCGGTAATTGGGGTATATTGCCCCAGCCAATCAACCAGGGTCATATCCTGAGAAAAATAAGAACTGTTATCCATAGGGAAATAGGAAGTGCTCATGGTCACACCCCAGCGAAAGGTGCCGCTGTCCGGCTCGACCTCTCCAACCAGGATCTGGAATAAGGTGGTCTTGGCCACACTGTTGGTGCCGACAAAGGCAACCTTATCACCCGGGCGCAGGGTAAAATCCAGGTCTTTAAACAGAAGAACACCATCAACAGTCTTGGAAAGACCCTTGACCTCAAGAATGATATCGCCACAGGGACGTCCCGCCTTGAATGAGACAAAGGGGTACTTTCTGGAAGAAACAGGCATATCGTCAATCTGCAGCTTATCAAGCAATTTTTTCCGGGAGGTGGCCTGCTTGGACTTAGAGGCATTGGCGGAAAAGCGCAGGATAAATTCCTTGAGCTCCTTGGCCTTGTCTGTCACCTTTTTATTGTCGCTCTGCCGCTGCTTCAGACTGAGCTGGCTGGCCTGATACCAGAAGTCATAATTACCTACATAGACCTGGATCTTGCCAAAATCAATATCCGCCACATGGGTACAGACCTGATTGAGGAAATGACGATCATGGGAGACGATGATCACCGTATTCTGAAAACGGGCCAGAAAGTCTTCAAGCCAAGTGATCGACTGCAGATCCAGATGGTTGGTCGGTTCGTCGAGCAGCAGAATATCCGGATTGCCGAACAGGGCCTGGGCCAGTAGCACTCGCACCTTTTCTCCGCCCTCCAGCTCTTTCATTTTTTTGTGCAGGAACTCTTCGGTAATTCCCAGACCGCTAAGGAGCACAGAGGCCTCAGACTCGGCCTCATAGCCGTTCATCTCGCCAAATTCCGCTTCCAACTCACCGCTGCGAATACCATCTTCCTCAGTAAAATCGGCCTTGGCATAGAGGGCCTCACGTTCCGCCATCAACTGGTAGAGCCGGGCATGCCCCATGATCACCGTATTGAGCACGGTCTCCTCATCAAAGGCAAAATGATCCTGCCTGAGCATAGCGATTCGCTCCCGGGGACTCACAGAGATTTCCCCCTTGTCCGGTTGAAAATCTCCGGCCAGAATCTTCAGAAAGGTGGACTTTCCGGCCCCATTGGCGCCAATCAGACCATAGCAGTTCCCGGGGGTGAACTTAATATTGACATCTTGAAAAATAACCCTCTTGCCATAGGAGAGGGCAACGTTGGAAGCATTGATCATAGCAAAATCTCTTTTTAAGTAATAGAATCGATGGTTCTGAGTGCTTAAGGCTCAGAGTTGTATTGTAACTGAGTATGAAAAAAATATGGAATTTAGCATGACGGCAAGCGGAGGCGCAAGCTTATTCTGGCCAAGACATATTTGTGGAATGCGTCAGACATGTGTCACGTATCTGAAATCATTCATAGAACGCAGGTCAATTTGACCGCCTGAAAGAAAAAAACCATTTATTGTTTTTTCTTGTAATAATGATTATTTTTTAGCTTCAAATTAACCATTTCCTCATCCCTTACTTTTTACCTCCGCAAAACATATGTCACAAAAATTCCGAATCCCGGCCCTGCTTCTACCAGCTCTTTCCGCAAGCCTGGCCTATATCCTCGCATACCTGATCAGCAGGTTGTTCTTCTCTGTTACCATCTTACCTCTTGGTTTACTCCGGGATTTTCCTTTTATCCTTGCCATCTCTTACCTCATTTTTTTCTTATCCCGTAACATCTGGGCCTTCATCGCTCTTCAGTGGCTGATGATCGCCATCCTCTACATCGGCAATGCGGCAAAGCTTGCTTTTTTTGGCGGCCCCATGGTACCAGATGATGTCTATGCCCTGCGCTCTCTCCTCCTTATTCTGGATGGCTGGCAACGCCTGCTGGTCGGTGGAGCTCTAACCGGGCTGGCCGGGCTTCTGCTCTTTAACTTTCACTTCAGACGTCGGAAGGCATGGCTGGCCCTGGGACTCATCCTGATCCTGGGACTAAGCCTGATCCATTACCCCCAACCCATTGTCGCCGCACTCGACAAACGAGTTGGCAACTCCGTCTGGGATCAGCGCGCCAACTACGTTCATAAAGGGGCAACTCTCTATTCCCTGCAGGAGACAGCCCGTTTCTTCAAAGATGGCGAACAAACACCGGACAGACAACAGGCTTTAAATGCCGCGTCTTCCTTGCGGGCAACCTCCTCCGCCAATCCCCCCACCGCCACCCAGGCCCCACGAAACGTCTATGTCATCCTTCTCGAATCCTTCTGGGACCCGCTTTTGCTGAAAGGCATCCATTTTAATCAGGATCCCTTGGACCCCTCGTTCAGAGAGCTATGGAAGGCCACCGGCCATTCAACGATCATGAGTCCGGTCTTTGGCGGCTACACGGCCAACGCCGAATTCGAGAGTATGTGCGGATTCCCGGTGGTATCTGATGACGTCAAGTTTGAACGAAAGATGATCAATGCGGCGCCTTGTTTACCAGCAGTCCTGGAAAAACACGATTTTGATACTGTAGTTTCCCATCCCAACATCGCTGCCTTCTGGAATCGAACCAACGCCTACCGACGGATGGGATTTAAGACCTACTGGTCTATCAATGATTTTACCCTTGATGACATGAACTACAAATTCCTTTCAGACGCATCCTTGTACCGGCAGGTTGTGCAGAAATCGGCTCAACGGGAAAAACCGAAAAAAGCGGTGTTCAACTATATCGTGACCTACTTCGGCCACTGGGACGGTTCCCGCACCTACCCTCGCAATGAGGAGTCGAGACCACAGGTTATCCACTGTATGGAGGAATGCACAACCCCGGAGATCGAATCGTTTGCTAACGCCGTCCACTACAAGGCAAAAGAGCTGATGGCCTTTCTTGATGATCTCCGCATAAGTGATCCTGACGCCCTTATCGTCGCCTTTGGCGACCATCTCCCCTTCCTTGGTGGCAATTTTCAAGGCTATGTGGAAGCGGGCACCCTGGCTGGCACCAGAGACCAATTCACCCCTGAGATGTTTTTGACCTATGTAAGCACCCCGCTCATCGTTATCGACGGGAAGCGCGGCCCTGTGGAGCTGGGAAGCCTCCCCCTTTACCAGCTTCCAGGTAAGATCCTTGAGCTGTTAGGCATGAGCGAACCAACCATCATGAGCTATGCTGAAGGCAACAGCGGCGTCGGCGTTCGTCCCTTATGGGGTGTACACTTCATCAACTCGGCCCCTGGCAAAGTCGAGATGTGCAAAAACAGCGAGCAATCAGCCACCTGTGAGGCCTCTACGACATGGCTGGATCAGATCCTGACCGTGGGCGTTGATATCTTCCAGGGGAAACAATACAGCCTGCCTATGGAGACCAGGCCAACACAACTGGCAAACGCAACAATATCCGAGAAAAAGACTAGGGAAGAGGTCATCCAATAATGGGTTAAAACGGGAAGACAATCATCCTTTTTATTATCTAAACAAAAAACCCCGTTCTTCCGGCGCAAGCCAGGAAGAACGGGGTTTTCTTTTCCAAACATGGAAAGATGGCTCTATGAATCCCGACAAGATGATTCAAGAAGGCTAGACGTCACCAACTTACAAACTACAATGAACGACAAATCGTGTACACATTATCGTCATCATATGCAGCCACAGCGACACCCGGAGATGTATTCAAGCCAGAAGCACCAACTGTATTGCGAACGCTTCCTGTATCCCCTACCCCATCATCAATTTGGGTATCGATAGCCCGTGCGGACTTTCCAGGAACTTGAGACATGCATAACTTGGTTCCGGACCAAATTGTCGCAGGCGCAGTAACCATAATCGACCCATCGGTGGTAACGCCGGTGAGTCCGTTAAAGGCGTTAGGGGGCAGCGCTGCTACGTTTACAGCAGCGACATTTCCGGTGATCAGACCTGCCGCCTTGAGCTGCATCCAGAAGGCATCACCTTCATCATTGGTGCCTTGTCCGGTAAATGTTACAGCAGCAAGGAGTGGCCCCAGAACGCCGTTATTATTGCCGGCACCATCAGCAACAAGAGTCGCCCATGTACCACCACGAGCATTCAAAGTAGCAATTGGACCATCGTCTCCAGGAATACTTTTAAATCGATCGACATAACCGTAATAAGCGGCAGTAATACCGTTCAAATCATTGACCGCATTCTTGACCTTACTATTCTCAATCAATTCCTGCCCCTTGAGCACCCCACCCAGCAGCAGGCCGATGATGACCAGGACGATGGCAATCTCCACCAAGGTAAAGCCTTTTTGGTTTCTAAGTTGTTTCATTATTCTTCTCCCTTTTTTTTATTGGTTACTTTGTTTCCTTGCAGTGCAAGTGATTCTCCACATTCTTTGAGAGATTTTACTAGATTCTCAAATTATAAACTTACAAATAACTCTATTCCCCTGGCGGCGCAAGATGTAGGTTTTTTTTACACCCCATACCTTCAACGTTCCTTAAGATTTCTCCCTTCGGTCGAAATAACAGCTCGAGTCGGCTTTGGCTGGCTTTTCGCAGCGGGTAAGGTCAGAACAAAAATGAGTGGCAGATCAGATGTGCCCCTTACGTCCAGACTGCCGCCAGCGGCCTCAGCCAGTTGCCTGGCCTGATACAGACCGATACCCAGTCCTTCCCTCTGCTCGCTCCAGAACGGCTCAAACAACCTCTCCGGCCAAGGACACGGTCGGCCTTGGATATCCTGAATGGTGGCCGTGACCTTTTCATGTTCCTGGCTCAAGGAAATCTGCAGACAAGGTAGAGTCTCAGGATTCCGAAGAGCCTGATCGACATAATTGACAACCAGATTATCAATGATACTGTGCAGCGCCGCCTCAGCGAGAAAGACGGTGGGATCACCCTGAATCCTGGCTGTCAGGCCGTGCATATCTACTGCCTGTTGCCAGACCTCAGCCAAACGACAGTAACATTTTTCCACCTTGGCGGCATTACAGGACAGGGTTCCCAAAATTCGCTCTGCCCGAACCCGCACAGTGGGCATGGCACCCCGCAAGGTGGTAAGCAGCCTGGCCTCATGTTCCGGCTTGACATCTTCCAGTTGCTCAGCCGCCAGACGGATAAATTGGGCGATATTTTTCATATCGTGCTGCAGAAACAGCTCCAGCTTAGCTGCCTGACCAAAGGCCCCCTGGACCGCACCCATTTTAATCCACATATTCATATGTAGCAGAAGGAAAAAGTTTTCGGCCAGAGAATCGCTGAAATAACGCTGTTCCCAGCGACGCCCACCATGAAACAAAGTCACGTCGAGGGCAATCTCACCTACCTCCAGATGTCGATTCAAAAAAGCTTTTCCAATTATCCCTTCCTCCCCGGCAAGCGACGTGCCAAACCAGTCAAGCTGCCACGACAGACCGGTGAATCCAGCCCGCGCGAGTTGCGGCCAACTTTTACGAAGTAAATCCGGCAGATCAAAACACAGGGTTTCATTGAGCCGCAACAGATCCAGATTAACACGGGCATGGCGACTGGACTGAATCAAGAGAACAACCATCACCGCTAAAATGGTGACACCAACCAGAATCAGAGAGGGATAGAGGCTAATCATCCCGCCGCTCGATCCCAAATTTCTTCAAAAAATAATAGAGACTTTCTCGTTTGAGTCCCAGGCGGGCCGCACTTTGATTGACATTGAATCCGGTCTCCTGCAGCACCTGGCGCACCAATTTTTCCTCAACCTCATCCCTGACAGATTTCAGGCCGTCACTCACCCGGGCATTCAGTTGCAGGCGAGTTAAGCCACCCGCAGCCATCTCCTGTTCTTTACGGTAAAACAGGAAGGCGCGACGCACGGCTTGAAGTATATCAGCGGTGGAAGCGGGCTTAGCCAGAAAATCAAAGGCCCCTTCCCTGATAGCTTCGAAGGCAGCACTTTCCTGATCCTGACCAGTCAGGACAATAATTTTAAGAGAACGGAGTTCATCGCAAAGCATGCTGATCAAGGCCAACCCTTCCACAGGAGTATGGGGTGATGGCGGCAAGCCAAGGTCAAGAATAACCACCCCGACAGAAGAAGGAATTTTAAGGATATCCAGAGCGCTGTCCCGGCTATCTGCCTCCAGCACCTGATACCCCTGCATTTCCAGAATGCCACGCAGCATCAGACGCAAGGCGTTGTCATCTTCAACCAGGAGGATGGTATCGGCTAAAACCATAAGGCAGGCACTTTGATGTTTTTATTAAAAAAATCTATTCCAGCCATCACTCAAGGCACCAAGCGACTCAACAAGGCCACAAAGAAACCGGCAACCAGCAGGGCCATCCCCACAAACGCGCGAGGAATCGCCCTGTCCATAGACGTCTCAGGCGGAACCGCCAAGACTGCACAACCAGCAACAGTCAAAAGTACAGCGATGGAAAGAACTATCCAACGCACATTCCGCCGACGGCGCTCCAGTTGTTCATAAGTCAGATCGGACTTCACCATAAATCCTCAGCTACGATCATACAAACATGACTCCCATGTCTCCTTCTATTGCCCCTATTTTACGGGTAATGAAGCTGCCGGATTCTGATCAGGGACAACCTTGGGGCTAACAATACTCTCTTCAACAGGAAGCTCTTGAGAATTAGGCTCTTGAGGTGGGACATTCCCAGGCACAGAAAGCGCGGCACCCCGCTCATACGATTCGCTGATTTGGCCGCTATCAATATCCAGGGTCTGACCAGGCCGGAGGGGATAGAACTTCCCTTTTTCCTTCACTCGAAGCTCAATCTTCTCAGTAGTAAAGGGTTGAGGCAATCGTACATTCGCTGGAAGATCGGTCCTGTTATAGGAGACCCCGTTCAACCAGACCACTTGGGCACCGTTAGAACGCTTCACCATACCGTCAAGGGTAATGACGGCAGGTTTGCTGTCCGGGGTCGTCACCTTTTCCTGTTGCTGCTCAAGGATCAAAGGTAAAGATTCAGGAGGTGCCCATCGAAGCTGTTCCAGATACACACGATCCTGAGGCGTAAAGAAAAGACGCCCCAGTGTATCCGCTCCAGCAGCAGTACGACAAGACAAGCAGAGCAACAGGATCAAAAGCACTCTTAACTTCAATATATTCATGATCCAGACTCCCCAAGCGGGGCCATACCCTTCTCCTGGGATTTCAAAGTCAGCCACAAAATCTTGCAGGACGCACTCAGATTTTCACTCAATTTCAAAAGTTCACTCGCCGCCTCACCGCCAGTACGACTGATGGAACACTCTTCCACCACAAACATGCCACGGCCAAGACCTCGCAGCTCAGCAAGTAACCGGCTCAAATCTTCTTCATGCAGCAATGGCAAAACAATCTGGATTCGACTAGCCCGCAATGAAAGTGAAGGTCCTGTATTTTCAGGTTCACCTTCCTGCAAGGGAAGCACCGACTGCTGTTCGATATCAAACTGAATCGGAAAGAGATTGTACCGGGAGCGGATCCGAGCAAGGGCCTCCACCAACTCCAGACGATCCTCGTCACCAATCACCCCGCTGGCCTGCAAATGGCGATACCGGTCACTATAGGAACGGATGCTTTCCCCCTCATCTTTGATCTGCTGTATCATGGTGTCCATCTGCGCCCTATCTACCTGCGCCGCCTGCATGGACAAAGTACTGTTTTCCCGGAACCTGAGGGCTCCAAACCATAATATGACACTGGCCACGACACACGTTGTTAACAGTAGCACTGGCCATTTCAACAACAACAGATCCGGAGACAAGAAAGGACGTCTCATCTTCATTGCCTCCCTTGATAGGCCAACTGGAGCGAGAACACGGCCTGAATCGCCTCACCGTCCAAAGTAGCTTTCATGGAACTGTCAGGGCTGCTTGCGGTCGGCATGACAAGCGGGGTGGCCTTCATACCGGGAATCTGTTCCAAGGCCGTGATAAAACGGATAACGCTCTGCTGCGCATTCAGATATCCGCCACCGGGATATACAGTCCCTTCGAGTATAGTGGTCGCCTGGGTATTACCTCCAAGCATACCGAGCAGCAAGGCAGGCGCCGCCACCTCTCCACTCACCACCGGTTGTGCGGCAACCGCAGTTCCTTCTGCACCCTCCTCGCTGTCGCTGGTACTCACAACCAGCTTCCAATCAAGTTTCTGCAAGCGGATATCCGAACACCGCCCCAGGGCCCGGCTCACCAGATCCATCATCTCCATGGGAGAAGCAGCTTGTCGCTGGATTTTCTCAACCGACTCCACCACATTCTGCATGGTCTTAGCCGGGAGTGGGCTCTCTGGAAGGTTTTGTTGCAGGGCCTGATATTGTTGTTCAAACTGTTTTGCCTCCCGGTTCAGACGTTTTTGTTCGCCCCGCTGCTTGAATCCATCTGCCAGCAGGGAAAATCCAATAACCAATGCCACGACAAAAAACAAGGAGGTGCCGACAATCAACCACCGGCGGATCTGACGAAGAAGATAATAACGAGTAACCGATCTTGAAGCATATATATTGAACAACCCTTTGTTGCGCAGGGCCTGCATCAAAGCCAGGAACACCACGCCCTGACCATCTTCGAGCACCGGGTCAATCCCTAATTCTGCGGCCACAATCCCGGTTTCATGAAAATGAAACCGAAACAACGCACTATTCTCCAACCCCTCACCAATCTCTTCTCCGATTTCAGCTTGAACGGCAAGATGGATATCGAGTGGCTGATCGCGGGGAAGGAGTTTCAACCTCTCCAGATATTGCCGGGTATGACTGCATTCCCCGACTATCGTTTCCGCAAGATTGCTGGTCCGGACTGTAGCCAACGAGGTCATACGACTGAATTTCAACCGCCCTGCCTGAATATAGGTCTGCCGCAGGCCACCCTGCTGTTCCAGGTTCACCAGCAAGAGATGAGGGACCTGGTCAAGATGCTGAAATCCGGCAAACAACTCCATCAACCAAGGGATTGAGAGAACTCCTTGCAATGGAGCTTTTTGCGCAAGTATGAGCTTGACCCAGAGGCCAATCTGCTCATTGTTGGTCAAGGCACTGAACAGCACCTGATCATCCCGCCGCCCGCTTTCCTCCCGGCCCTGAACCCGGGCAGAACGATACTCAGTGGTGCGGAAAAATTGGGCAAGTTTTCTCTCCAGCAGCGCGCTCCGGTCTTTACCGAGGACATGGGCGACATTTTCCAGACGGAAGTCCTCTTCAATGACATCAGCAACAAGATACAAAGGACTATCGGGTGGAGAGCTTAGATAACGGTTAAACTCATCCTGCCCCTGTTCATCGGCAGCAAACTGCCCGCTTGGTATGAGGACACTGTCCTGCCAAGTGAAGGCGCGCAGACCCTGCGAGGTCAGAAGAAGCACGCGGACAGTGGTCGATGTCTGAAAAAGGCCCATAGAATCACTCACATCTTTATTTTACTGATCGTATCGTAGATCGGACCCAGCACCGAGAGCATCACCCAGCCCAGAACCGCACCCAGGACAACGGTCATGATCGGCTCAATCAAGGCCTGGACCTTGCCAATTGCATCCTTTATATCCCGGTCATAGAAATAACTGATATTCAACAGGGCACTATCAAGGGCCCCGGTGGATTCTCCTATTTTCAACATCCGCACCACCAGGGGCGGGAACAGGCCACTGGTTTCAAATCCGGAAGCAATGCCAATTCCCTCACGGATACTTGTTCCCACTTCTTGCAAGGCCTCTTTAATGACCATATTACCCACTATTCCTTCTGAGATCTCCAGACAATGGAGGATTGGAATCCCCGCCGCATACATCATGGCAAAAAAATTTGCAAAACGAGAAAGCAGAATCTTTTTCAGCACTGGGCCAATCATCCAGATCCTCAGTTTCCAGTCATCAAAAAAATAGCGCGCTTTGGAATTGGTAGCCGTCAGGAGTTTGATACCAAAGAACAAAGACAAGGGTACGATCAAAAGCAGATACCAGTAATTCACACAAAAATTTGACACCGCGATCAAGGCTCTTGTATGAAAAGGCAGTTCCCCCCCCATCTCCTTGATAAAACCCACTAGCTGCGGTACCAGATAGACCATCAGGAAGAAGGTAACCCCAAAAACCACCGTGCCGACAAAGGCTGGAAAGATCAATATCTTCTTGGTTGTGGATGCCAGCTCATCCTGCCATTTGATGGTGCTGGTCAGAGAGGCAAAGACCTCCCCCAATTGCCCGGTAACCTCACCGGCCTTGATCAGATTTACAAACAAGACATCGAATACCACCGGATGTTCGGCCATGGCCGCAGAAAGGGTCTTCCCCCCTTCCACTTCATCAATCAGATTGGCAATCACCTCACGGAAGCGGGGATGTTCCATGCTGTCACGCAGATCAGCTAAGCCCTCCAGCAACGGCACCCCTGCCTGAATCAACTGCTCCATATGAAAGCAGAAGTTGATCAGGTCTATCCGCTGCACCTTACGCACACCCAGCGTCGGCATTGTCTGATTGCGAATATGGCAGGTAACCAGATCAAGCCCCATGCGCAGCAACCGTTGTTCCAGATCGGCAACATTGGCGGCATCCATATTGCCGGTTCTGACTTTTCCTCTGCTGGTGATGGCTTTGTATTGAAAAAGTGACATGACAATAAAATCGCTAATCGATCAACCGGTACGTCAAATCCACCACCCGGCTGATCTCGTCCAGGCTGGTTGTGCCATCCAGCACCCGGCGGCAGGCATCATCGGCTAAAGGCCGGAATCCGCCGGCCAGGGCCTTGTTCAACAGCTCACGGGTACTGACCCGCCGGGCGATCAGATCTTCCAGCTCCGCATTGATTCGCAACAACTCCATAACCGTAGTTCGGCCTTTATACCCCTGTTGCTCACACGCCTTACACCCCACCGGCTGATAGAGGACAACCTCTTTCCCCTCCGCCTCAATCCCAAGTAATTTCAATTCCAGTTCCCCTGCATAATAGGCATATTTACACTCTGGGCATAGGCGTCGAATCAAGCGTTGGGCAACAATACCGATGATATTGCCGGCCATGATATCCGGCAGCACCCCAATATCCAGAAGACGGGGGATAGAGCCAACCGCCGAGTTGGTATGCAAAGTGGAAAACACCTGATGACCGGTCATGGCGGCACGAAAGGCCATCTCCGCGGTTTCATGATCACGGATCTCACCGACCAGAATAACATCCGGGTCCTGCCGCATCATCGATCGGATACCATCAGCAAAACCCATCTTAGCCGACTCATTAATTGAGGATTGACGGATCATGGCCATGGGATACTCAACCGGATCCTCCATGGTCATGATATTCACCGCCTCGGTATTGACATGACTTAACACTGAATAAAGGGTGGTGGTCTTGCCGCTGCCGGTCGGACCAGTCACCAGGATAATACCTTCCGGCCTGGCCAGCATCAATTTGAGTTGGTCAAGATTCTCATCGGTCAGCCCCAGTTTATGCAAAGGGACAAGACCTTTTTGACGATCAAGGATACGGAGAACAATATTCTCACCATGGAGCGTGGGTTGGGCCGCGACCCGGAAATCAATCTGCCGGCCGACAAGAGACAGAGAGATACGGCCATCCTGGGGTGCCCGTGATTCAGCGATATTCATATTGCTGACCACCTTGAGACGTACCACCATGGCCGACCAGTAGCTCTTGTGCAGGCTGCGAACCTGA
Source organism: Desulfocapsa sp. (assembly GCA_013792135.1). Classification (GTDB taxonomy): domain Bacteria; phylum Desulfobacterota; class Desulfobulbia; order Desulfobulbales; family Desulfocapsaceae; genus UBA2270. The sequence goes on from VMSP01000065.1 coordinate 53,702, forward strand.
CGGAGCACTCCGTCAATCCGATAGCGGATACGCAGAAAACCCGCCTCCGGTTCAAAATGAATATCAGAGGCTCCCCGCGACACCGCATCCGCCAGCAGGGCATCAATGAGCCGCACCATGGGATGACTATACTCATCATTGCCTAGTTGCAGACTCTGGTAGTCAATCTCACCCGTCTCAATCTCCTGGAGGATGCCGTCAATGGAGAGTTCAAACCCATAAAACTGCTCAATGGCACGCAGGATATCCGCCTCGCCACCAAGCACGGCAGTGATCTGTAATGCCCCGCCATGCAGGGCTCGGATCTGATCAATGGCCACGACATTGAAGGTATCCGCCATGGCAAGAACAAGCTGATTTGTAGTTTTATCAAGGGAAAGGGGTAAAACATTATGCCGACGGGCCAACTCCTGGGGCACCATTCTCAGCGTCTCGGCATCAATAACCGTATGGGTCAGATCAACACTGCCCTGACCTATATTCTCACTCAAGGCATCGCGGATAATGGCATCGGTGACGAAACCCAGTTCGATCAACACCTTACCAAGTGGTTTATTCGTCTGTTTCTGCTCCAAGAGGGCAATGCGCAACTGATCCTCAGAGATAAATCCCTGGTCGACCAGCACCGCGCCCAGCGGTTTTTTCTTACCTGGAGCGGTCATGGCCTCTCTCCCTGTTCAAGAATCTTCAACCTGGCGCGCAGAAGATCCGGTTCAAAACCAGCCGACCGATCCACAGTACACTGCAAGGCTTCCCGGTAGAAGCTTGTGGCCGATTTCAATTGCCCCAGATGTTCAAGACTGACGGCCAGATTAAAAAGATAGTCAGGATGAACGCAGGGCTTGGATATTGCAGTACCGCTCGATCCAGTCGCAGCCCCGGAAGTACCCATGGGGTTAGTCGTAAAATTCAAAGCGACGTTCTTTGCCGCCTGTAAAGCATTAAAGTAGGCCTGCTGCGCCTCACTCCACCGCTGACCGGCGGCATAGACATTCCCCAGGGAAAAGAAAAGTGGAGCGATATTGGGGTGCAGCTCAAGAAGCAGTTTCAACTCACTTTCCTGCTGTACCAGATCGCCCATTGGCGCAATGGCGAGTAAACCGGCCCTGGCCAGAGGATCGCCGGGATCCTGATCCAGCACACGCAGATACAGATCACGGGCCAGGGATTTTTCACTCCAATGCATGGCAATATCAGCCAGACCAAGCAAGGCACCACGATGTTGCGGGTCGGCCTGCAAGACCTGCTGATATTCTTGTCTTGCCTGTTCGAAATCACCCTTCTGATAGGCGCCATATGCAGCAGCCAGTAACGAACTCACCTGGGGTTGCACCGCGCGATGGGTTATGACAATTGGTTCCGAAGAAGGGTTGTCAGGTTCATTGACTGAATCTGACAACATCTGTGTTTCTGATTCATCTCTACTGGGTGCAGGCACTCCCTGATTCACCGGCAAAGATGGAGACGCTAAGGTGGTGGCCACGGCAGACACAGATGATGAGGTGGCACCCGGCAAAAGAGCTTCAGCAGGGGGAGGAGAGAGGTCTGGCGCGCTCTGAGACATAGAGATACCGGGGACACTCGGCAGATTTTGGGAGGTAGGCTCAACATCCTTGCCAGCACCTTCAGTTTCAACTTTTCCAGCTCCACCCCCGGAAGAAGACAATGCAGGTACCTCCCCTGCTGCAGGTACCGATTCTGGCCTCACCTCTGATACAGCAGCATCTCCTAAACCCTGTTGAGAAATATTTTTATCAACCGCAACAACAGAACTAGCAGAAGTCATCGTGGTACGATAAGTAAAATAGAAAAATCCAGCCATAGCGAAAAGCGCGACTCCACCCACAATCCCCACAATAAGCAAACGACGATTACGACTGCGGCGCTGATACTCTTTTTTAGCGGTAAAGACCGTGCGAGCAGTCTTCCTGGAAGACTCCGCCGAAGTAATGGCAGGATGAATAACCGAGACATCGGGGACACCCCGCTCCGGCTCGATTTCAGGCCCAGATTTTTTCAAATCCTCAAATGGCGATACCGCACCATCTGTCACTGGGTTTTCGGCGGTTAATTCAGGTTCAAGAGCCATGCCGGCTTCCCATTCAGGAATGCCATTCAGATCAGATGGCACGCAGGCATCCACCACCATCATATCAGCCACCTCCCCATCAACCACTAGAGCACTCTGTTGCCCACCGTCACCTGCATCCGCCTGTTCAATCTTCCCGTCTCCTTTCGGGCTGGCCTGACTCACCTGACGTTCTCCACCCTGGAGATTCACCACCGCGTCAGAAGAATCAACAGCAATAGCACGATTCCGCCCCAAGGAAGTAATTTTGGGCGGATCCTGCCGTTCCAGAGATAGATGCAGCTCGGGCGATACCTGCTGCTTATTCTGAGCTTCCGATGATTCGCCAGATATAGCAACAGGGGCTCCTGCAGCCTGTTTTTTGGCCTGTTCCGCCTTTCGCAAGGCTTCCATCAATAGGCTCATCCGTGCCTCACTGTCATTTAGGAGCCTGTCGGCCCGTCAAAAGGCAACGAAGGAATGGGCTGTTGTGGAGATAAAAACTTCCTGAACTGCCGCAGGTCGCCATCACCATTCACATCAGCCTGTTTAATCACCACCGGCCGCAAAAAGATAATCAACTCGGTTTTCGTTGCTGTATCATCCCGATAGCTGAATAGACTGCCGAGCCAGGGAATCCGGGAGAGACCTGGAATCCCGTCAGTGTTTTTGTCCAACGTATCCTGCATCAGACCACCAAGGACACCAATCTGACCACTCGCCACCTTCAAAATCGACTCCACTTCCCGAACCTGCACCTCCGGCACCAGACTGATCACATCTGCTTCGGCCAAAGCAGGGCTTGGATCCTCGACATAACCAATAATCCGGGAGATGGTTGGCCGCACATTGAGAGTTACCTGTTCTCCTTCACTGACCTGTGGGGTCACCGCCATCACAAAACCGATCGGCACACTATGAACTGTACTGGTATAGGTAATCAGCCTGGGGCTGGTATCAGTAGCCGCCTCAATATCAACCTCAAGGGTGAAATAAACCTTATTATCCACCACTTTGAGCATGGCCGTCTGGTTATTCAGCGCCATCACCTTTGGGCTGGACAAGACCTTGAGATCACCAAACTGCTCCAGTAACTTGATGGTTCCCGTCAGGGCATCTGGATCAGCACTTTTGTCGATGGTCAATGTCGTCACTGGAGGAGCTGCCATGTTGGCTCCCAGAAGACTCTGGACAAAGCCAAACCGTCCCCCGTCGCGAGCAAGAGAACTCCAATCCACCCCGGCCTGATACCGATCGTTCAGCTTCACCTCAACCACGGTGGCCTCAATCAATACTTGTTGCAGGGAACGAGTCATCACCAGATCAATAAATCGCTGGATATCCTCGTGCTGGCGGGTTGTGGCCCGGACTGTGATTAGTCCACTTTCAGGATTACTGATGATGGAGTTAGACGTACCTCCTGCTCCAGATGCTGCTCCAGCCTCGGCACCGCCTGCCGCGCCTCCACTTTCACCAAGGATGGCATGCAGATTGGCCACCAGAGTAGCCCAGAACGTATTATTGGATTCCTGACTGAGAACCGTTGTCGAGTTATTGCTGCCGGCAGATCCCCCTCCACCACCGCCCCCTACTGCCGCAGAACCGGTGGTAGAGATAGAGGTGGCCACGCTCACTTCTCCTTTGGACTTCCGGGCTATATTGACATAATCGATACGATAGGTCCGCAGGATTGGTTTGTCCGGCTCGACAATAAGATTAGGGCGATCCAGATTCCAGCGGATATCCACCTGTCTGGCAATCCTGGTCAGAATCTGTGGCAGAGTCTGATCAATAGCATTCAGGGTAACATCACCGGTAATCTCCGGATGGACGTCAATATTAAGTGAGGCATCGCGAGCTATGGCAAAGAGCAGTTCCCGAACCGGAACATTCTGAACAACCACGGAATAGAGTTCTACCTTCGCCTCAGGTGCAGGAGGAAGAACGAGCGAGGGAGTGCGAACCACTGCCGGGATTGACGGCACTGCCTGAGCCTCAGAAGCCGCAAGATGCCTGCCATCGACAGGACGCTGCGGCAGGTTCGCGCCACAACCCACTACAAGGGCCATCATGACGACTAAAAGGAAACTGTTAAGATAGAGTGCTCTTCGCATGACCATTTATTTCTCCAACTTTCTCCAAGTAAAGGAAGATATATAGCAAGACAAAATATTCTATTTCGTACTCTCGCCGCAAGCAACTCAAGGTTCAGCCCTTAACACCATCCATATTACCGGCACGCAGTGAATTATCAATACGACGCACAAAAGGTTGAAAACGGCGCAACACTGGAGGCAAGGCCTCAATGGCCTTGCGGGCAGGAGTAAGCTCCAGGAAATCGTCATACACAATCACCCACATCTGACGTTCCCCACTCGAATCCTGACAGACATAGATCCGATCCAGCAAAGAGACTGGCCTGATTTTTTGCAAAAACCTTTCGACCTCCGCAGAAACCTCACTATCCATTGCAACTGACATCAACTGAATTGTATAGTTCTTCGTCTCTCCTGGTTCAATCCATTGACTAAAAGCCTGGCGGCGCTGCTCCATCAGAGTTCCGACAGCTTTATCAACAGTACCCTGAGGCAGTTCAGGCGTTAATACTTCGGTTGTTTGAGCATCCACCACAAGAGATGACATGTTGATCGTTTCCGGTGACAAAAAGTCAGGGGATACGGCAAAGGCTGGAATTGCCGAAGCTGTGAGGGGTGATCTGTTGCCAATCTCAACTTCTGCTGGATGAGTAGAGAAATCAGCTTCCTGCTCCTTAAGCTTGACTGGGCCCCCTGAAACCACTTCTGCCTCCTCGATACCTTTTCCAGGACGGACCTCATTTCGAGCCAAGTCCGATTTAGCCTGCCCCCCCATCTCTACAGGAGCCAACAACTGGGGATTTCCCGTCCAGAAGAGTAGACGCCCTTTTTTTGAATAGAATTGGTTCCATCCAAAAATAAGCGCTAATACAACTAACAGAGAAATCAGGCCAATAGCCGGCAACCAGGCCGAACGGAAGAAAGGGAGGTGAAACTCACTATCACGAATCGCGGCCCGGACATGACGGGCATGAACCATTGCCCGCGCGGAACCTGAGATGCTCCTGACAGCAGAATCAGCATAGGCAGCGAGCATGGCCTTGTCCGCCAGGATATTGATCCTGCGGATAAGACCACAGGACACCCTGGAAATCAACCGTTCCGCGCTTGGGCTGAAGACTCCTGATTTACCACAACCAGCGGCCTGGAGTCGAAAACGTATATACTCACTGGTCTCTGGCGTGGTCAATGGCCCTAGATGAAAACTGTGGGTGATCCGCTCCTTTAACTGACGGATATCACGTTTCCGAAGATTTTTTTCTAGTTCCGGTTGTCCAAAGAGCACAATCTGCAACAGCTTATGTCGATGGGTCTCCAGATTACTAAGTAAACGAATCTCTTCAAGAGTATCCAACGCCATTCCCTGGGCCTCTTCGATAAAAACAACCACACTCCGATTGGCAGCATGCTGGCCCAGAAGATAGAGCTGTAACTGCTGCATCACCACCAGACGTTCGGTCTCAGATTCTACCGGTAGTTTCAACTCAAAGGCAATAGCGTACAGGATATCATGGGGTGACAGTTTCGGATTGGCCAGATAAACGATCTCCACCGATTCCGGCAGACGCTCTTCCAGAATACGACAGAGCATTGTCTTACCGCTGCCCACCTCACCCACCACCTTGACTATGCCCTCACCAGTGGTAATGGCATAGATCAATGCATCAAGGATATCTCCACGGCCACCAACTGGACAAAAAAGAGTCGGATCAGGAGTAATCCGAAAGGGATGGCGTTTCAGGTCAAAGTACTCAAGATACATGCAAACCCTTTACGGTCTTAGCGGAAATTTGTGCCACCTCTCTCCGCACCAACCGGTACAGGATATTTTGCACCTGATTTTTTCCATGACACGTCACAAGAAGGGAAAAAATACGAACAAGCAACAACAAGGCAATAGCAAGAATAGAGTAAGAAACCATAAAAGAGTATCGACCAAGCAACCAAAAGCATTAAAACTTAAAATCGGAATGGTAAGGTTTCATTTTCTAATTTTCATGATCGGGAAAATCTAAGCCCCAATATCAAAACAACAAAGAGTATCAATGATATTATCAATTTTGTCAAGAAAGACAATATCTTTTCCATTCTGATAAGGCCTCTTGCATAGCTATTAAGAAGCTTATCCACAAAAACATCCAGACTGAAGGCTGATGATTTCAAAAAAAGTTGATTTATCCTCGCTCCGACACTATAAAAGATTTATTATACTCTTCCAAAAGACACTATCTCAACCGCTGCAAAAAGCTCCAGACAGATGACAAACAAGCAGACGAGCACACAGTGATCAGACAACAGGACCAGAAAAGTGTTATCCTGACCAAAATGGCGGTGGCGTAAATTTGGAATACTCAACAATAAAGCTCAGCAATAAATTTTTCAAAAGGCTACAATCTCAAGAAGGTGCGGCGCTGCTGATTATGTTTTTAATATTATTCATGGTCAGCGCAGCAGTAGTGCTTAAGGGATTGAGTGGCAAAAATCCCATTCTGAATCAAAATGCCTCTACCACCAAAGCACTGGCACTGGCCAAAGAACTAGTAATAGCCCATGCCGTTACCAACAGCGTGACACCAGGTGGCCTGTCGTTTCCAGACCGCAACAGTGACAATAATTATGACGGTAACAGTGACTGCGTCTCGTCCGGCTTCAACGAAACGCTGCATCTCCTCGGGAAATGGCCTTCTCTAGACGAACAAGGTTGCGGTGTTGCAGTTCCTGCTTTTGACAAACCAGTACAAGACGGAACCGGCGAGACCCTCTGGTACGCCGTCTCGCGTCACCTGGTAAAAACAAATGGCTCTTACCCAGTGCTTAATTCGGAAATTTTGAACCAAAATAATGGCTGGCTGACAGTGGTCAACGGACAGGGTACAGTGTTAACCAACCGAGCTGCAGTGGTGATCATGGCCCCTGGAGGCGTGATCCAGCCCCAGGATCGCTCAGGTGCAGCTCCCGCTGCTAGCCAATTCTTAGAAGGAATCACCATTAATGGAACAACCTTCACCAATTATGCCGTCGAAACCGGGGATACTGGCTTTGTGGCACGACCAGCCGACGACACGACAAACGACCAACTTATCTATATCACCATAGATGAACTGATGACTGCGGTGGAACAACGGGTAACTGGGGAGTTCGAAAAACTAATAAATGATTATCGTACCGCTTGCACTCAATACCCCTGGCCGCGGCCTTACATCGACCCCCGGACCGCATCAGATTTCGACAGTGTAATCAGCACACTGGAAGGTTTACTACCAACAGGAACTGCCTTACCCAGCAACTGGGGGACCGGTTGTGCAGCCAGCATAACCGTCCCGCCATGGTTGACGGCCAACAACTGGCATCACCTCAGCTATTACGCCTTAGCCTCTGCTACCGTCCAAAGTGGCGGCACATGTACACCTGGCCCCGGCTGTCTCACCATCTTACCGCCCCCCACTAATGACGACAAGAAAGCGATAGTCATTCTGGCTGGCAAAGAATTGAGCGGCCAAGCCCGTAACACCTTTACCGGACTGACTGATTATTTCGAGGACCAGAATGCCAGTTCCGGCGACAATACTTTTGAGACTAAAGCACCTGACTCAACTTTCAATGACCGATTGGAGGTAGTACAATAAAAATTAATACTTACACAATACACAACAGGAAAGGTTTCACTCTCGTTGAAATGGCCATTGTTCTGGTAATTGTCGGTTTAATGCTGGGCGGCCTGATGATGTCTCTCACTCAAACCCGTGAAAGCACCAACCGTAGCGAAGCTGTCACCCAGCTAGCTGAGACAGAGGAAGCTCTGTACGGTTTTGCCCAGGCCAATGGCAGACTGCCATGCCCAGCCACTCCCACCAGTAACGGTGCGGAGGCACCAGTAGGAGGTGGGGTCTGCACACTACAACATGGCTTTGTACCTTCCGTTACCCTTGGCCTCAGAGGGTCGGTTAATGACGATGGCCTGTTACTCGATCCATGGAACAATCCGCTTCGCTATTCAGTAACGACTGCCAACGGGAATGCCTTTACCACCAGTAGTCAGATAAAAACAGTTGGCATGACTGCCTTAATTCCTAATCTGCGTGTTTGCCGTGAAGCTGCTTGTACTAATCAAATTACCACTACCGCTCCGGCAATAGTACTATCCATGGGAAAGAATTGGGCTACCTTCACCCATGCGGACGAAGTAGCAAATGCTGGTGAAGCTACAACTACTTTAATTGGACCATCAGGACTCACCTATCGAATTGGCAACAACAACGACTTTGTCTCTGCCGGATACAGCGAAACCAATTTTGATGATCTCATTACCTGGCTATCACCCAATATCCTTTATGCCAAAATGTTCACTGCAAACCAACTTCCATAAACACCAGACACCAACCTGGCCAGATCCATCGACCTGCATGTAGTATTATTATTTATCAGGATCCTGTCCCGGGAGAGATCATCATTCTTTTCCAAAAAAAATCATAAAGGAGGCCAGACATGTCCCTCTCCATCAGTTCACCAGCATTTGTAGATAACTCACAAATCCCGGTCATCTATACCTGCGACGGCCGGAACATCTCTCCTCCCCTGGAATGGACCGGGATTCCTGCAAACACTAAGAGCCTGGTGTTGTTCATTGACGACCCTGACGCCCCTGACCCGGCGGCCCCCAGGATGACATGGGTACACTGGCTCCTCTACAATATTCCGGTCACGACCTCCGGCTTGGCGGAAGGCATTGCCCCCAATGCCCTGCCGAAAGGAACCCTGTCCGGCCGGGGTGACAACAAGAAAACAACCTATGGCGGCCCCTGCCCACCCATCGGCTGCCATCGCTATTTCCATAAGCTCTATGCCTTGGACATAATCCTGCCAGAGCTGCACCAACCCACGAAAAACTTACTGCTCGAAACAATGGAAGGCCACATCCTTGCCCACGCGGAGATCATTGGCCTCTACCAACGACCTTCCAAGTAGTCATTACACGGACTAAGGGCTGTGAAGAAATAACCCTCAAAGATGCTGTTATTCCTGAACAGCCCCTGCATAAAACCGCGTTGCCATCTCTTCCAGGCCGAGGAGATGGAGCAGTTTTTCCAAACGCTCATTTGGGCGCCGGCGCGGCAGATCTTTATATGTGGCAATGATCAGCTCATTTTTCATCGAGTGCTCCCACCCCACCAGTTCCGTGACGTTCACCTGATACCCATGGGCCTCAAGCTGTAGACAGCGCAGGACATTGGTTATATGACTGCCGAATTCCCGGGTATGCAGCGGGTGTCGCCAGATTTCAGTGAGGACATCGCCGCCCAGTCTCTTTCCCTTATGTTTTCTCAGTACCGAGGCCACTTCCGCCTGACAACATGGTACCAGCACCACAAATTGGGCCTCTTTCTGCAAGGCAAATTGGATGGCATCATCAGTTGCCGTATCACAGGCATGCAGGGCGGTTACCATATCAACATGCGTCGGCAGCAAGGAGGAATGCGTTGAATCCGCCACTGACAGGGTTAGAAAAGACATATTAGGGAAGCCCAGTCGCAGAGCCAGATCCCGGGATTTTTGCACCAGCTCATCCCGAGTCTCAATGCCATAAATATGCGACCCATCCTCCAGCATTTTAAAAAAAAGATCGTAGAGGATAAATCCCAGATATGATTTCCCGGCCCCATGATCAACGAGCTGAACTTCTTGATACTCCTTCTGGATCTCCTGCAGGAGCGGCTCAATAAACTGGGTGAGATGATAGACCTGCTTCAGCTTACGCCTGCTGTCCTGATTCATCTTCCCGTCTCGGGTCAGAATATGCAATTCTTTCAACAGTTCGATAGATTGGCCGGGTTTTATCTCATGCATGATATTAAAAAAGTTTTAAGTTTTATATGGTAAATGTTAGAGTGAAGAGCCTATAGGTGTTTAAGTGGATGGTGAACAGAGAGACGATCCTGACAGACTAAGCCGCTGTCAGCAAACAACATGGCCAAGCGAAAGACCAAGACGGCACAAGGGGCCGTAAAGAAATAGGTATAAAAGGCCAGATTATTTCTTAACGGCCCCTAAAAATATGACAGACTAAACAACCTTGCATGCAACGACTCATTCAATCATTCCTTCTGCTCTGCATTCTGCTCACCACAGCCCCAAACCCTGCGAGTGCCGCAACCGTTGAGCTGCCGCTTTTTCTCCGTACCCAGATTTTACAGAACGCCCTGGTAGAGTCTCTCACCCCGCAACCTGACCGCCCCACTGTACTCTTTCAGGAGGGCTCTTACAACTATCTTCATATTTCTGAGCCCCAGTTGTCCATCCGCGACGGACAGCCTTACTTCAGTTGCAATGCGACCGCCGGCATGGGGTTCGACTCACTCGGCCTCCTGCCGTCGATGGTCAAATGGAGTGGCTCCATTCTCATGCGATTGAACTTTTATGTGGATCCACAATGGCAGTTACGCTATCGCATTATTGACTCCGCCATCTACAATGAAAAGGGCGGCAAGCCAGTGGTCACGGGATTTGCCTGGGAGCTCTGCAAGCGCTTCCTCCATCCACGCCTGGAACAATACGCGTTTGATCTTGCCATGCCCCAAAAAGAAATTATGATTTTGCTTCGTGCCTGCGCCTCCCCCACAGATACAGCGCCACTTGAGACGGCCCTGAATACGCTCACCGTGGGAACCCTGCGAACCAACGCTGACGGCCTGATCGTTCCCCTGCTCCTGACGGTGGCTGACAAGCAGACACAGGCAGTAGCACCTCTGCCTGCTCAGGCCCCGCTCGGCTTTGAAGAATTAGAAAAGCTCCAGCATGTCTTTGAACCGCTCGATGCCTTTATGGTCTTTGTCATCAAAAGCCTCAGCGGCAACATGGGTAATTCGCTGCATCAGGAACAACTCTTTGACCTGCTGATCACCAGCCGCTATCAACTGTTGATGATCCTGACCGGCCAGACGCCCATAGAGACCGAAGACCCATTACGACTGTTATTTATCGATGCCTGGCAACAATTACGACCCATCATCGAAAGCAGCAGCGGGGAAAATGGACTGATGCAGAAACAGCTGCTGCGTTTTATGACCTTTATCAATGCCGGAGACGCCCTGCTGGCATTAGATGCCGCTGCCCCTGGCCTTGGAATCCATGTTACCAGCAATGGCCTGCGGCGACTGGCGAGGATGCTGCAGCCAGGTACAGGAGAAGACCCCTTGCGCTTTGACTGGCAGATCGATCCTGCCCTTCGCGATCTGTTTCAATTTCAACCGGAAGAACCAGAACAAAAGACCCAAGAGGCACCGCCAGAGTTACCGCAACAAAACCCACCAGCAGAGTTGCCACCTGAGACACCGCAACAAAAACCACCAGCTGAGTTGCCGCCTGAAACACCGCAACAAAAACCAGCAGCTGAGTTGCCGCCTGAAACACCGCAACAAAAACCAGCACCAGAGTTGCCACCTGAGACACCGCAACAAAAACCACCAGCAGAGTTACCGCCGGAGACACTGCAACAAAACGCAGCACCAGAGTTGCCGCCTGAAACACCGCAACAAAAACCACCAGCAGAATTTCCACCGGAGACACCGCAACAAAACCCAGCACCAGAGTTGCCGCCTGAAACACCGCAACAAAAACCACCAGCAGAATTTCCACCGGAGACACCGCAACAAAATCCACCAGCAGAATTTCCACCGGAGACACCGCAAAGCTCAACAACAGGCCGCCGCCTTCTTGATTTTCTGGTGGGGGTCGCCTATGCCGCAGAGTCACCGACCCCGGCCCTTACCGACCGGAACAAACGTCTGGATAACTGGGTACCAAGCTCGTCAGAGCTTGATGAATACAAACAAATCATCGAGAAACTTCTGGCGGCATCTGCCCTTAGGCAGGTAAAAAAGGCCGGTCTTGATCCTCGCTATGCAACGATCTACCAACATCTGATCCCTGCCACCGCCATGATTGAAAGCTGCTGGAAGCAATTCACACGAAAAGACGACAAAATCGTCACCCTGCGATCTCCAGCGGGCGGGATTGGCATCATGCAGATCAATCAGCATGTCTGGCGGGGCTTTTACGACATAGAACGACTACAAAGGGACGTGACCTACAATATCCAGGCAGGAAATCAGATCATGATGCGTTACTTTCAGCAGTATGGCATTCAAATAGCCAAAGAGAAGAAAAATCCCCACCTTGCTGCCCGCGCCGCCTATGCAACATACAACGCCGGACCACGTGCCAGCCGCCGGTTTTTAAAAGCAGAGGCCAGTGCACGCCAGAAACGGGTGGATGAACACCTATGGGATCTCTATCAGAAGGTCAGTGCTGGTGGTAGCGCCGATTTGCAAAACTGCAGTATTTTGTAAGAGGGGAATAATGAGTAGTGAACGGTGAGTAAGTAGTAGGTTGAGCCCCTTCAATCCTTCAACAAGATTAGGGTGAGCGAAAGTATGGATGAGATGCCCCCAAAGGGGCGGGTGTTGTATGCCAACTTACTTTTCCCAGCCATACTCCCCGACCAGATTGACAAAGCGGACACGTTCCAGGATTTCCACCTGAACAAGGCCATCTTTTTTGGTGACAAGTTGCAATTCCTGGACTTCCTGATCACCTACCGGAATCACCATCCTCCCGGGATCTGCCAGTTGAGCCACCAAGGGTTCCGGAATCTCAGGGCCGCCGGCCGTCACCATAATGGCATCATAGGGAGCATAATCCGGCCAGCCCAGAGTACCATCATCAAGTTTTGATTGGATATTATAACAGCGATGGCGGTCAAAGAGTCGACGGGCCCCGGAAAGCAGGTTATTGTGCCGCTCAACCGTATAGAGCTTGGCGCAGAGCCGGGAAAGAATAACCGATTGATACCCTGAGCCTGTCCCGATTTCAAGAACGTTCTCCGTTCCTGTCAACTGCAGGGCCTGGGTCATATAGGCCACAATAAAAGGTTGGGAAATGGTCTGCCCGTCCACAATAGGCAGTGGATGATCGCCATAGGCATTGGCCTGCATGGCATCATCCACAAAGAGATGGCGCGGCACTTCAGCCATGACTGCCAGTACCCGCGGGTCATAAATACCGCGGCAGCTCAGTTGCTCCTGCACCATCCGCTGGCGAATAGTTTCAAAACTATCTGTCACTGGTCAGTCTTTTTTTCAATCTTCTGCCAGTGATAATCGTTCTGCCAGTCAAACTCATTCTTGTCATAGCTACCATAACGGGCAGCACTAACAATATCGCCATTCAGGAGCAGGACAACCGTATTATATCCTTTAGAGGAAAAAGCCTCGCCCATCAAAGGTGTCTGCTGCAACAGGGATTTGTCTTCATCATAGTAGGTCCATTCTTCAATGGTAGCAGAGACCATCCGCGTGGAATCCGGATCTCCCAACAAAGAGATCACCTCCTGACGAGTGGTTTCGCCAGCCTTGATCAGACCGACATCCGAGACCAGATGACGTACAGGATGATTATGACAACCAGACATGACCATAAGGAGTAAGACGCTGATCGACAAAACAGCAAAACGACGTATAGAGACAAACAGTATGGAGGTAGACATTGCATTTTCTCCGTTAAAAAAGGGGAAACTATTAAATAAAACAGGTAACTACTCAGGTAGTTTAGATTATAACCTTTTAGACTAGCAGCTACCGTCTATAGACTATCTACCTGAGCAATCACCTTTTTTCAACAGTTATGTCATACACCGCCCACGGCGCGGTTCAGGATTTTATAATTCCGCTCCACCATGGCCAGAGGATCAACCACCAGTCCGGCCTGGATCATGGCATTATCATAGATCTGGGCAGCCACCTCTGCCGCAAAGGATTTATCGCTTTTCTGCAATTCCGCCAACTGCTTGATCAGTGGATTGGCGGTATTGATCTCCATATTCTTCTTACTGCTCGCCGGCGCCTGCCCTTTTTCCCTGCGACTGGCAGCCATAATCCGCTCCATGGAGGAAGTCATATAACCATCGGGGTTGACAATCATGGCCGGGGCCTCAACCAGACGTTTGGATTCAACCACATCAGCAACCTTATCGCCAAGGGTCTCTTTCAACCAGCTGATCAAAACTGCCTTGGCACCCTGTTCCAGCTGTTCTGCCTCCGACTTGGCAGTCTCTTCCTTGTCCTCAGACAAATCCCCCGTACCCAGATTCAGATCGGCCCGGTCAGCAGAAAGCAATTTTTTGCCATCAAACTCAGCCAGATGACTGAGTACAAAGTCATCAATGGGCTCCATAGTGTAGAGGATCTCGATATCCTTGCGGGTGAACATCTCCACATACGGCCCGGCCTCAATGGCCTCACGACTGGGTCCATTGATGTAATAAATAGCATCTTGACCCTCTTTCATCCGCTCCACATAAGCAGCCAAGGATGTGGGCTTCCCCTCTTCCGAGCGGGAAGATTCAAAACGAACCAGCTTGCCCAGCTCTTTCTGAAACTCATAATCAGAGGTAATGCCTTCTTTCAGATAGATGCCGAAGGTATTCCAAAAGGTGAGGTAGGCCTCCGGATCTTCCTGGGCCTGCTCATCCAGGAATTTAAGGAATCGTTTGGTGATTACCTTGCGCAGTTTGGCCAGCAGAGCATTGTCCTGTAACGACTGCCGTGAGATATTGAGCGGCAGGTCCTCGCTGTCCACTACGCCTTTGAGGAATCGAAGCCACTCAGGCAAAACATTCTCCGAATGCTGATCGATGAGAATTCGCTGACAATAGAGATTAACCCCGGAATCGACGCGGCCAAAGCCCATGATTTCAAAATTCTCCTTGGGCACAAAAAGTAGGGCATTAATGGCCAACGGAGCATCGGCGGAAAAATGGAGGCGGTACAGAGGCTCGTCATGGGCCGTACCGATAAACTTATAGAAATCCGTATACTCCTGCTCGATGATCTCATTTTTGCTGCGGGTCCACAAGGCCGACACCGTATTCACGACCTCCCCAGCCAGCTTGATCGGAAAAGGCACAAAGGACGAATATTGTTTGATAATATTCTCCACCTTCCATTTCATGGCATAGTCATGGGCATCATCCTTCAGCTCCATGATGATCCGTGTGCCCCGATGCAGCCCCGGCAACTCGCTGATGGTGTAACTGCCGGTGCCATCGGAGACCCACTCATGCCCTTCCGACCCGTCCCAGGAACGGCTCTGGACCCGAACCGTTGTAGCTGCCATAAAGGCGGCATAAAAGCCCACCCCGAACTGACCGATCAGGCTCACATCTTTCTTAGCCGCCTCGGCCAAACCACTCAAAAAAGTGCTGGAACCAGAGTGGGCAATGGTGCCCAGGTTGGCCTCAAGTTCCGACCTGCTCATACCGATACCGGTATCGGTAATAGTCATGACATGCTTCTCTTCATCAAGATCGATGGTGATCTCAAGGGGTATATGGGAATCAAAGACATCGCTTGTGGTAAGGCTCTCGTGCCGAAATTTTTCCAGGGCATCCGAAGCATTGGAGATCAACTCCCGGACAAAGATATCGCGCTCGGTATAAAGTGAATGAATAACGATATCGAGAAGTTTTTTGGTCTCGGCCTGAAATTCATGGGTTGTGGTCTGACTGGTCATTGAAGATACCTCTTTTTCTCTGATTTCTCTGATTATGGTGCGGAACAGCGATACTCCAGCGTTCGCACGAGCCAAGGATGACAAAAAAGCGACACAAAGCGGCAGCCATCATCATCCTATTCCATTGCTTTTTTACCTGAATTCGGCCAAAATGATAAACATCGAAGCTGAAGTGTCAAGATTTCTTCCCTATTCTCGTTTTCATATCGCAATTCATAATTCGTAATTGATAAAAATATGGATACCCTTATCATTGGCGGCGGACTCTCTGGTCTGACCGTAGCCCATAAACTGCAACAGCTCTGCCCCGGGCAACAGACCCTTATCCTGGAAAAATCCGGCAGGGCAGGCGGAGTCATCTGGAGCCATGCTGAAGATGGTTTTCTGGCGGAAAACGGCCCCCACGGTTTTCTCGACAATTGCCCGGAGAGTCAACTGCTCTTGCAGGAAACCGGTCTTGACCAGGAATGCATCAAGGCACCGCTCAGTAAATTTGTCCGCTATGTCTGCATGGATGGCGCCCTGCGCTGTATTCCGCAGAGTCCGCCAAAGATCATCATGGCTCCCTTGATCTCACCGCTGGCCAAGCTTCGGGTCCTGGCTGAACTCTTCAAAAAACCACTACCAGGCGAACCGACGGTGGCGGAATGGGTGGAACACCGCTTTGGCCCGGCCCTGCTGCCCTATGTTGACGCGGTCTTCACCGGCACCTACGCCGGCGACCTCAACCGACTGCTCATCGATGGGGTCATGCCGGGAGTACGCCGTCTGGAGACGACCCATGGCTCGGTACTTCGTGGCCTGTTTGCCAAGATGAAACAGGCAAGACAAGATAAAACCACCATTGGCGCGAAGAAAAAGGGGCTGCCCGCCATGACCAGTTTTCCCGGCGGCATGGGTCGGCTACCGGAAAGGCTGGCCGAGTCACTGCAAGCAGGTCGTGACATCCTGCTGAACTGCGGCGTTCAAAGTATCAGCAAGAGCCAATCAGGCTGGGTAGTGACATCAGAGCAAGGCAACCATGAGGCCAGGAATCTGGTGCTGGCCCTGCCGATCAATCCGTCTTTAAGCCTGCTCCACACCTTTACCCCCACTATGCCTCAGAATGTTGTCCCTGAGGCCCGGATTGTAACCATTGCCATGGGCTTTGGCCTCGGCTCGACGCTACCGCCTGGATTTGGTTATCTGGCTCCAGAACAGGAAAAACGCTTCTGCCTGGGAGCACTCTTTTCATCCAATATGTTTCCCGCCAGGGCACCCCAGAGCCATATCCTCCTTGAGGCCCTGATCGGCGGACGTAGACACCCTGAACGACTGGATCTTGATGATGCCACCCTGATCCGTCAGGCTTTACAGGATCTGCGCCAACTGCTGCCCCTGCAGGGAGAACCCGTCTACGCAAGAGTTCTGCGCCCTAAAGGCGGAATTCCCCAACTGGAGGCAGGCTACCCTGCCCTTCTGAACTGGCGTGATCAGTTGATGCAAGAAAATCAGGGGTTGTTCATTCACGGCTTCGGTTGGGAAGGCATCGGACTCAATGACATGATCAAAAGCGCCACCCAGGTCGCTGAATCCATCAAGGAAAATTCCGGGGCCGCCAGAGAAGAGGCCGCGGTAAAAGGAATTTATTTTTAAGGGCCGTTAGGGATTCTGGAACGTTACCGATATTTGTTTAACAATGGCTTAGTTCCTTCAAACTGACAAATTACTCTCTAACGAACGACCATGACCATAGCAAACCTTTCAATCCCCTCCCGCAGGGGAAACAGTCCCCAAGGATGGAAGAGAATAGAACATGAGGGCCGCGCCATTTATATCCAGCCGGAGACACCGGACTGGCTGGTGCCATCCGATTATGGTGATCAATTGCTGCAGGCGCTGGCAGGCGCTGAAAGCCTCGCCGATGCAGTCAAGAATCTGCGGAATACCTTTCCCCACACGGCCTCAGAGGCTCCAGACAATGAACACCACCTTCTGCTTGAGCTGGACCGCCTTCGACAGGTCCTGAATATCAGCAGACAAAAAGGCTATGCTGGACGCGGCAAGGAACTGACCCTGGATCGCCTGAAGGAATGCTGGTTTCATCTGACCGACCGCTGTAACCTCAGCTGCAGCCACTGCCTGTTTGCGTCCTCTCCGTCCAAGAGTCGTACTCTGCCAAGGGAACAGCTTGACAGCGGCAGCCGTCAAGCCCTGGAACTTGGTTGCCGGTTATTTTATTTCACCGGCGGTGAGCCCTTTCTCTATCCTGATTTTTTCCCCTGGCTGAAACTCTTTTTATCACAAAACCCCAAGGTCCATGCTGTGATCCTCACCAACGGCATGCTTTTGGAAAAAAATATTCCCCTGCTGCAAGCCCTGGATCGCCTGGATCGCCTGCATCTGCAAGTCAGTCTCGACGGGCTGGAACTGACCCATGACAGTCTGCGAGGCAAGGGCACCTACCAGCAGCTCCTGAACAATCTCACAGCTCTGCAGCAAGCAGGAATAGCCTTTACCCTCTCTATTGCGGTCAGTCAGGCTAATGTGGCCGATCTGGCAAAGATGGTCAGCCAGGCCGTCAGCATCGGAGCCACGAGCATCCACCTGCTCTACCATTTTATCCGCGGCAAGGGCAGCCGGGAGCAGTTTATTCCGCCTGCGGAGATCTTCCCCTATCTGCTTGCAGCCTGGCAACGGGCTGAGCAGTGCGGGATAACTATTGACAATATCGAGTCCATCCGTGGTCAGGTCTTCTCCACTCCCGGCACCCGCCATGATCTGCCCAACAGTGGCTGGGAATCCTTGGCCATAGGCCCTGATGGCATGATCTATCCTTCCCCTGCCCTGGTAGGACTTGCCGAGACAGCCTGTGGCGATCTGACACAGGGCCTGGCCACTGTCTGGCAGACCAGCCCGGTGCTTACAACCCTGCGCAACGCCTCACTGATTGATTCCCCTCAATATCATAATAATCCCCTGAAATTCCTTATTGGCGGTGGGGACACCGATCACAGTTTTCTGACCGGTGGTGAATGGGTGGGCCATGACCCTTATGTAGAGCTGTATGAAAAGATTGCCCTGCACCTGATCAGCAGACAGGCTGATCAGGTGCAGGGTCAGGGTTGCGGCACCATAGCACTACGCATGGGAGATATCCGTCATGACTGTCCGGACCCCGAAACGGCAGCCCGCAGCGTGACCCTGACCCATTGCAACTGTGTTATCTCGATAGCCACAGGCCATGGGCACGGTCAGGTACGTGAATTTTATGGCCAGGCGGCCCTGGCTGCTAACAACGATATCGTCAACCCACTGGCTCCGGCTCAAGATCAGGCTGATTTTATTCCCGATGATTCCAGGAAACGCTCTTACGGTTGCGGTAGTCCGGTGACGGACGCAAACCCACAAGCGGGTGATACTCTTGTGGACCTTGGTTCCGGTTCCGGCGTAGAATGTTTCATGGCCGCTGCTGCCGTGGGGATGCAGGGACAGGTCTTTGGCATTGACATGACCGACGAGATGCTCCACCTGGCCAGCGCCTCAAAACAAGAGGTCACAGCCCGTCTTGGCTATGACAATGTGGAATTTCGCAAGGGATTTCTGGAACAGATCCCACTTGATAACCAGTGTGCAGATATTGTTATCTCCAACTGTGTCATCAATCTCAGCCCTGATAAACGCCAGACCTACCGGGAAATCTTCCGGGTCCTGAAACCGGGAGGCAGGATGGTGATCTCTGATATCATTACCGATACAGTCATTCCTCCGAGCATCAAGAACAACGTGCTCTATCGCAGAGAATGTCTGGGCGGGGCCATGCAGCAAGAAGAGCTGGTGGCTATGCTGGAGACGGCCGGATTTGTAGCCATCCATCTGGTAAAACGTTTCCCTTATCGTCAGGTGGAGGGAATGGATTTCTTCTCTCTTACCTACCAGGCACAGCGACCAGCACAGAAAAAAAAGGCTGACGCAAACGATACAAAGCCATCCATGACCGTCATCTACCGGGGACCCTATGCTGCCGTCTCCACTGAAAGCGGTGTCCTGCTGGTCAAAGGGCGGCGCACCGCAATCCCTGCTTCCGACCTTGCGCTCCTCGATGATTCGGTTTTCATTCTTAATGAGGAAGGGGCTGTCACTAATTTGGTCATGACCAATAGCTGCTGCATTCCTCCGTCTACCACGAATACCTCCACCTCCTACTGCTCGCCGCCGGAAACCACCCAAACAAACACAACTCGACAAAGCTCCGGTTGTATGTGCTGCGGCGAAGAATTGCACTACTTTACTGAACCCCGGAAAATGGCCTGTCATTATTGCGGCCGGACACGATTTGCTGATGGTTGCTGCACGAAAGAACATTTTGTCTGCAACCGCTGTCACCAGGAAAATGGGCTGGAGGTCATCAAGTCCATCTGTACCACCACCAAGGAACAGGATCTGATCGGACTGCTCAAGCTCATCCGTAGCCACCCTTCCATCCCCATGCACGGCCCGGAACATCATGCCATGATACCCGGCATTCTGCTCGCCTGTTATCGCAATTGCGGAGGGGCGATCAGTTCCAAAGAAATCTTAACTGCTATCAATCGCGGTGCCGATGTACCGGGCGGAGTTTGTGGCTTCTGGGGCGCATGTGGTGCGGCCATTGGTATTGGCATTGGTATAGCCACAATTTTTTCGGCAACACCGCTGACGCCTGGACCGCGTCAACTGGCTCAGGAATTCTCCGGCAGAATCCTTATGGCCCTTGCCGCATGCAAAGGCGGCCGCTGCTGTCAGCGTGAGACCTATATCGCCCTCACCGAAACAGCCAGACTCTCAACTGAAATGCTTTCCGTATTCTTGCGGGCCGAGGCAGAACTCCACTGTGATCAGTATCTGCACAATAAAGAGTGTATCCGAAAACAATGCCCGCTCTGGGAACAAAGGGCTCACATCACTGAAGAGAAGGCCATCCCCATGGCGACCTCATTTTCCTGAAAGGAGTTTCAATCCATGGCACAGTCACTGCGGGACCAATTTTTAAAAATGGGATTGGTCGACAAGACACAGGCCAGTCAGGCCAAAAAGACCACCTATAGGAAGAACAAAGAACAGGACAAAGGCCGCATTCAGAGCCCGGACGAAAACAAGATCCACGCTCAGCAGGCCCTGGTAGAGAAAAAGAAACAGGCCCAGGGTGCCAACCAGAAACAACAGGAAGCAGCAAAAAAAGCCGAGAAGATCGCTCAGATCAGACAACTCATCACTACCAATCGTCTGCCCCTGAAAGATGGCGTCATTGCCTACCGCTTCTCAGACAGCAACAGGATAGCAAAGATCTTTGTGCCGACAAAGGAAATGGTAGACGGATTGAGCCGAGGGAAACTGGCCATCGTCAGAGAAAAAAACAGTTATGCCGTAGTGCCGTCAACAATTGCCGAGAAGATACGGGAATGGCAGCCGGAGCTCATTGTCCTGGCTAATGCTGCGCAACAAGAATCGCAAGATGATCCTGACGATCCTTACGCAGCCTATAAAATTCCGGATGATCTGATCTGGTAAGAAATTACAAAAAGACAACACAATCTGATCCGGTGATGGATTTTGTTCTTTCTTTTTTTTCACCACTTTACGCTATAATTTTAGGGAGCATGTTCAATACGCTGCACTACAGGACTTGAATCCCTATGCGTACAATTCGAGAGAAAGAGAGAGGTAAAAAAGATGAGCAAGAAAATCAAGTTACTAATGGCAGGTACCTACTCGCTGGCACTTTTTTGCATTATACCCTTTGTTCATATTTTATCAAACGTGGCCCATGCGGCCGGTACGGTTGATCTGCCACAAACCAGCCAAACTACCTGCTACAACGCCGATGGTACAGCGATCGACTGTGCCTTGACTGGCCAAGACGGCGATACACGCGCCGGTATGGAGTGGCCGCAACCGCGGTTCACCGATAACAGCGATGGGACGCTGACCGACAACCTTACCGGCCTGATCTGGTTGCAGGATGCCAATTGTATAGATACGGTGGGCGGTATAAGCAGAGACAACGGATACGATGGACGACTCTACTGGAATGAGGCACTTACCTGGTCCAACAATCTTGCCTCAGGCAATTGTGAACTTACGGACGGCTCCAGTGCGGGGGATTGGCGACTGCCGAATATTCTCGAACTGGAAAGTCTGGTGAGCATCGATTACGGAAACGAATTATGCGGCGGGATAACATGTACCTCACCAGCAGTATGGCTCACAGCCCAAGGCTTTTCCAATATGGCTACCGGTGATTATTTTTCTTCGTCGACCGTGATACAAGAGGGTCAAAACGATCTTGCGTGGTCAGTTAACATGAGTTCCGTATACTTGTACATGGGCTTCAATCCCAAGGATTCATATTATAACCTTGTTGCTGTGCGGGGATCTTCGACAGGGCCGGCCAAGGTGTGGAGGACAGGACAGACCACCTGTTATGATATCAACGGTACTCTACTAGTGTCTTGTGCCGGGACCGGCCAGGATGCGGATCTCCTGACCGGATCGGCATGGCCCGATCCACGATTCACCGACAATGGCAACGGAACTGTCACCGACAATCTCTCCGGCCTGACCTGGCTGAAGAATGCCAATTGCGCAAATGGGACAAGAGACTGGCAAACCGCCCTTGACGATGTCGCCGGGCTGAATGCCGACGGTACGATGAACGGCAATAACTGTGGTGACATCTCCAGTGGTGGTAGCCATCAGACCGACTGGCGCCTGCCCAATTCCAAAGAGATTCTGAGTCTCATCGATTTTTCCCATTATAATCCGGCCCTGCCGGCCTCTCACCCCTTTTCCAACCTGGTTACGTGGGGTGATTTATGGTCTTCAACCACCGCGTCCGCCTTGACTCAGGGAGCACTGAGGATCGGCATGTATGAGGGCTATAGACAAGCAAGGTTAAAGAACGACACCAATTATGTCTGGCCCGTTCGCGGAGGAATCCTTCCCTCTCCCTTTGCTGGCGGCGATGGCTCAGAGGCCAACCCCTACCAAATTGAGACCGCTGCACAGCTTGATGCCGTGCGCGATTACCTCACCGCCCATTTAATCCTGACCGCCGACATTGACCTTAATGTCGCACCGTACAGCCAAGGCGAGGGGTGGGAGCCGATCGGAACTTTTGACGCCCCCTTTACAGGTGGTTTTGACGGCAAAGGCCACTCCATTGTCAACCTGTTGATCAACCGTTCCGATCAGGATTACATTGGTCTGTTTGGTAATGCAAGTAACGCCCAATTTTCCAATTTGAGCCTCCTGGTCAACATCACCGGCAAGTCCCAGGTAGGCGGTCTCGTCGGTAATCTGGAGCCTGGTGCAATCATGGCTGTCCACATTCATGGTTCGGTTATTGGTACCGGGCATACAGTCGGTGGCTTGGCGGGTCGTATCCGGGAGGTCCCGATATCATCATCGCATACCATTGCAGTGGTGTCAGGAGGGAGTGAGACCTACGGAGGGGGCGCCGATATTGGCGGGCTGGTGGGAAATGTACAGAACGATTCGTCGATCAAGGATTGCTCTGCGCAAGGCTCTATCAGCAGCACCGCCTTCCGTGTTGGCGGCCTGGCCGGAACCCTCTGGGCTTCCACTATCAACAGTTCCTATGCAACCGGTAGTGTTCTCGGTAGAGAAAGTGTCGGTGGCTTGATCGGCCATAATGGTATGAGTACAATTTCCGTTGCCTATGCGACCGGTAATGTCACTACCACCTCGAACGGCACGGGTAATTTCGGAGGCCTGGTTGGAACATCAGATAGTGGTGCGAGCATCACAGACTCGTTTTCGACAGGTGACGCAAGCGGTGTTGATAATGTTGGCGGCTTAATCGGGCGGCAAACTGCCGACAGCAGTGTATCCAACAGTTACGCAACAGGTCACGTGATCGGCACAGCAAGTAATATTGGCGGCCTGATCGGTATTAACTATGGTGGTGCTGTCACCGCCTCCTACTACAACAGTGAAACCAGCGGTCAATCCGATACCGGCAAAGGCGAGCCGCGTACCACTGCCCAGATGCGGGCGGGTATAGCCTACGCTGCCGATGTAACGTATGTCGACTGGTTCGAGGCCGTTACACCCTGGAGTATAGGCACAGGATTCAACGGCGGCTATCCCTATCTGGCAGAGTTGCCGCGCTTCATGATTAGCACCAGTATCAGTGGCAGCGGCAGCGTCTCCTGGACGGGTGAGTATCCGCACGGGGCCACGGCCGAACTGCTCCTGACGCCCGACTCACATTGGAGCATCGACAGCGCCACAGGTTGTAGCGGCTCACTGACCGGCAATCTCTATACCACTGCTTCATTAACCGAAGAATGTACTGTAAGTGTCATCTTTAACAAAACTTTTCCCTGGATATTATTTATGCCGGCCATACTCAGCAAAAAGCATTAATCAGTGATTCTCCCGACAATGACGGCCACTCATATTCAAATAACAATTTTTTCAGAACTTCGATCAGTGAAGTAAACGTGAACACCTTTCCTTTCCAAATTACTCTATTATTCTAGATGTAGATTATCATCCCATTTCTACAGGAGGAGTTATGAATTGTACACGTTATTGTATAGTGTTTCATCTGACCTGGGTGTTACTGGTGCTATTCCACTCCCTCGGCTCTGCCGCCCAGCCGCTGATAACAACCAGGGGCAGCGTCGATTCCAGCGGCTCTCAAGGAGACTGGTCAAGCTTCGACCCTTCGATCTCGGCAGACGGACAATATGTAGCCTTCACCTCTAATACTACCAACCTGGTTGCCAACGATACAAATGACACAGAAGACATTTTCGTCCGTGGCCCGGAAGAATTTCCGTGGATATTGTTTTTGCCGAGCATCATCGGCAAGAAGCGTTAAGCGGTGGTTCTCTTAAAAATGGCCTATATTCATATCCTGGAGTCTGGAGTTTCGAATTTTAGAGAACAAGCGACTGAAACAGTTCTTTCGTAACGGCTCATAAAACCAAGAAAGTGATCGACAAAACTGGATAAAATTGTTCAATAACAATTTGTAATGGTTTCATACAAAAGAGTATCTACATAAAAATCAACGAAAGGGAGAGGGAAAATGAGTGGACACGAGCATCATGAGGTAGTTGTGCATGCAGAGGATAATTCAATCAATATAAAGGTTGGTGTATTTTTGGTTATTGTCATTATATCTCTCTTTGTTATTGGCATGATCGGTTCATGAAAATATCACCAAACTGGTGGATTGTGATTGGAGAAACCGTGCGGGGCAGTTTCCCGGACGGTTTCTTTGTTAGCAGGAAGTTTTCATGAACAAGAAGAAAGTTTATGCCGTTGCCGCCGGGCTCAATCCCGGAATTTATGACAACTGGCCGGAGGCAGAGAAACAGGTGAAAGGCTATGCCGGGGCCAAGTTTAAAGGCTTTACCGACAGAGCTGAGGCCGAAGCCTGGATCCAGAATCCCCAATACAACCATGCTCCGGCAAAAAAAAACGACAGCTCAAAAACGGTACCAACTGTCGTACCTCCACCCCGCGACGGGGAGATCAATATCTATACCGATGGGGGCTGCAGCAACAATCCCGGCCCCGGCGGCTATGGTGCCATTCTCGTCTTTGACGGCAAAGAGCAGGAGATCTCCGGCGGCTTCAAGCTGACCACCAATAATCGCATGGAACTGATGGCCTGCATTGTGGCCTTACGCGCAGTAAAACAGAAGGAGAGACCGATCACCGTCTGCTCCGACTCCAGTTATGTGGTCAATGGGATCAATAAGGGCTGGGCCAGAAGCTGGCGGCAGCGAGGATGGATTAAATCGGACAAACAACCGACCGTGAACCCCGATCTCTGGGCTGAACTGCTGGAACTGGTGGAAGAGCTGGATGTCACCTTTTACTGGGTCAAAGGACACGCCGGCCACCCCCTCAATGAACGTTGCGATCAACTGGCGGTGGCAGCTTTAAAAGAAAAAAACCTGCCGGTGGATAAGGGATACCTTGGACAATGAAAGATAGTGCATCAGATCCCGGGAAACATGCCTTTCACGGACTTACCCCGGACGTGATCATTACCCTGGCGGAAAAGAGCCTGGGAGCGCGCTGCACCAACCTCTGCCGCCCTTTGAACAGTTACATCAACCGGGTCTATGAACTTGAGTATGAAGACAGGACCGGACTGGTTATCAAATTTTATCGGCCAGGCCGCTGGTCTAAAAAGGGCTTGCTTGACGAACATGCTTTTCTCCTCGAACTTGCCGACCGGGAAATCCCGGTTATCGCCCCCCTGAAGATGACGGATGGCGGGACATTGGGCCAATACGGCAAGATAATGTTTGCCTGCTTTCCCAAATGCGGTGGCCGCAGTTTTGATGAATACTCAGAAGATCAATGGTTGGAGCTTGGCCGCCTTATCGGTCGTGTTCATGCAATCGGGGCCATACATCTTCCACAGGACCGGATCACCATGGTTCCTGACAGCTCCACCCGAACCCAGGTTGATCAACTGCTCTCCAGCTCTCTGATCCCGGCTGATTTATGTCAGCAATTTAAAGAACTGACCGACGCCCTGCTCAGTGAGATCACTCCTCTCTTTAACGCTGCCCGGATGATCCGTATCCATGGCGATTGCCATTTTTCCAATCTCATCTATCTCCCCGGTAAGTCCTTTTATATCATTGACTTCGACGACATGGCTGTAGGGCCGCCGGTCCAGGATTTCTGGATGCTGCTTCCCGGCTTGAAGGAAGATTCCTGGCGGGAGATCAATCTCTTTCTTGAAGGCTATGAAACCTTCATGAATTTCGACCAACGCAGCCTGGCACTCATCGAACCCCTGCGGGCCATGCGCTATATCCATTATATTGCCTGGTGTGCTCACCAGTTCAGCGAGGACGGGGAGTCACGGGTGGCCCCCAATTTCGGCAGCCGGGAATACTGGCAGCAGGAGATGGGCGATCTGGCCGACCAGCTGGAACGCATCAGAAACGCCTCCTGACAGAGCGTGAATATTCTCTGAAAAATATCAAAGCGGGGCTCAAATGTTACTGGAGACAGGTGAGATTGAAAGAAAAATCCAATAATTAAGTAAGATACACCCTTTTCTGCCCTCATGCAAAATGTGGTCTGTTTCAAATTTACCCAAGCTCGGAATCTGAACAAAACTTCAGTTTGTCTTTCCTTTGACCTTTCAATATTCAATCACATATTATTGCAACACATGGAAATCAATCACAGATTTATGGAAAGGTGGCCTGCCCGGTGGACAAGGCAGGCCGGTTGGAAAATGGAATAGAGCTTTTTCTCATTCACCTTCATGGGCATCCTGATCGAGTTTCCAGGTTGTGATGGAGGATAAGCTATATAAAGTATGACCTGTTGAAGTGAGGGTGTGCTGTGGTGAAACTGCTGTCGGCACCTGCGCTCGTACCGGAGTTGTTTGTCGCCGTAATTCGGAGATGGCAGGTAGAATCGGATAGCAGACCTGTCAGAGTCACGCTTACAGGCGTGGCCGAGAAACCAGTGACGGGGCTCTGGCCGCCGCAGGGGCCAGGCCAACCGTGCTGAAGCTCATATCATTGACGGCAACGGTTCCGTTCACATCGGTTGCCGCGGCGCGGTAATAAGGCCTAAAATGGTGGCCGTAACCCCGGTATCTATCGAACCCTCCACCGGACTCTGATTAGCGGTGACTGTAGATCCCTAGGCAAAAGGCAACCGGAATCAGGCAACCCTTGCAGTTGTCCGCAAACTGGTGTCCTACATGTTGGCAGTAGATAAAAAAACAAAGCGGTAAGCGTCAGAGAAAAATATTGGTGAAATTGTAACCCGTCCGGTCAGATGGTGCTCCAAGGAGCGATTACTAAGCGCTTGCCTTCAAACCCACTGTATTGTAAGCTATTTTCTTTTAGTAATTGACGGTCGGGAAGCCCAGCTGCAGGATACAGAGGCAACTGCGTTGTCACTTTCACTGGCGTCACCTGAAGACGGATGCTGTTTCTGGGCCTTTCTGGGTGAGGTGATAAACGACATCACAAGGAGATTTCCCCTCGCTGACAGCTTGCTCATCAAAGCAATTATTTATCACTCTTTCACTTAGTAAATAAATAGATACAGCATGAATACTGAAGCAGCTCCATCTCCAGAATTTGAAATTATTGTCTCCCGTCATTTTGCTTCATGGTTAGCCGAGCAAAAGACTAGTTTGGCTTTTACCACACCGCCTCTCAAATTTTTCCTGATTGGTCTGAAACCTGATGGTCAGCTATCCATCTTTGAACGCACCTTTGATCGCTGCCTGGGGTTGGCCGTAAAGGATAACACCTTATACCTAAGCACACGCCATCAACTCTGGCGTTTAGAAAATTCTCTCTTGCCTGGACAACTTACGACAGATGGTTATGACCGGCAATACATCCCTCGACTCACCCATACTACAGGCTTCCTCGGCATCCACGACGTGGCGATTGACAAAAACGGCCGGGTAATCTTTGTCAATACACGATTTGGTTGTCTGGCAACCATTAGTGAACAATATAACTTCATTCCGCTCTGGCGCCCTCCTTTTTTATCCAGCATTATCCCCGGCGACCGCTGTCACCTCAATGGGCTGGCAATGCGCGATGGCTACCCTGCTTATGTTACCAGCGTCAGCCAGACGGATGAGTTTGACAGTTGGCGCGACCACCGGCACGATGGCGGCGCTGTGACAGATATTGCAACGGGTGAAACGATAGTAAACGGTCTCTCTATGCCCCATTCGCCCCGTTGGTATAAGGGGCAGTTATGGATGACCAATTCAGGAGCAGGTCAATTTGGTCGGGTTGATCTGAAAAGTGGACGTTTTGAGCCGATCGCCTTTGCCCCCGGCTTTTTGCGCGGCCTCAGTTTTAGTGGCAATTACGCAATAGTCGGATCATCTAAGCCGCGCCATGGTAATCTTTATTCCGGTTTGGCACTCGATGATGAACTTAAGCGTCGAAATCAGGAAGCTCGTCTTGGTCTGTTTGTCATTGATTTGCGCACAGGCAAGATTGTCCACTGGCTTTTTATCGAGACCAGCCTGCGAGAGTTGTATGACGTGGTCACCTTACCCGGCGTGTGCCGGCCAATGGCGCTTGGTCTGGTGGACAATGACATTCAAAAAACCATTTTTTTCGACCCGAAAGGATTTGGATATAAACCAGCGCCACCTCCGCACCCCTCACAAGAAGAAAATTGAGATTGAAACCTTGCGAGGGAGAGTAGTTACAAATCATCTACTAAAATTACCGAGAATTTTCCATCATGACCAGTTCATCCAAACAGCAACCCAATTTTGAATTCATTGAGTTAACTAATTTTCATGTCACCGTGTCGCCCCATTTTACTCAGTGGTTAGCCGAGCAACAGATTAGCTTGATGTTTACAAACACTTTGGGGAACCGGCTCTTTATAATCGGTTTGAAGCCGGATGGGCGATTATGGATATGTGAGCGCCACTTTGACCGCTGTATGGGCCTGGTGGCGGACAATACCAACCGATTATATATGGTAACCCGTTATCAAATCTGGCGTTTGGAAAATGCTCTGCCACCAGGTCAACTGACCGACACCGGTTACGATCGTCTTTATATCCCCCAAATGGCCCACACTACCGGCTCTATCAATATTCACGATATTGCCGTAGATAATGACGGGCAGGTCATCTTTGTGAATACCCGTTTTGGCTGCCTGGCTACCCTGAGTAAACATGATAACTTTGTGCCGCTGTGGAAACCTCCGTTTTTACCGGAATTAACTCCTGATGATCGCTGCCATCTCAATGGCTTAGCTATGCGAGAAGGCAAACCAGCTTATGTAACCAGCTTTAGCCAAACTGCCGACGAATTTGAAGGTTGGCGAAAGGTTAAGGAAAATAGCGGCACAGTCACGGATGTGGCTACGAATGAAGTGATTTTGTCTGGTCTTTGTATGCCCCATTGCCCCCGGTTCTACCAGGGGCAATTGTGGCTAACTAACTCCGGTGCAGGCGAATTCGGCAGGATAGACCTTGCGCGGGGACAGTATGAACCGATAGCCTTTGCACCCGGTTTTCTGCGCGGGTTGGCTTTTCAGGGTGATTTTGCTATCGTCGGCTCCTCAAGACCGCGCCACGCCGATTTTTTTAACGGTTTGCCCTTGCATAATAAACTGAATAATTATAAACTGAAATCAGTTCGTGGTCTGTTTATTGTTGACCTTCGCACCGGCGAGGTGGCCCATTGGTTAAATTTAGCCGGCGGGAGCGGCGAAGTTTATGATGTTGTGGCTTTACCACAAGTGCGCCGCCCTATGGTTCTTGACTTGGGATCTGAGGAGATTCAAACCATGGTAACTGTCGGCCCAGCCGAAACACTTGAACCGGCTCAGTAAAAAAAGTGGGGATAGCATACGTTATTGGCTGCCATCTACTTTATCTAAGCAGTTGATGAAGGCCTCGATTATAAACATGCAGGATAGGAGGAGTTGATCAAATGAAACATAAACGCAACCTCGTTAACTGTTTGCCACCTCGGCAGACTCCATTGAACCAAAGTCTGATCACCGGGACTTTGATGTTAGCTCTCGGCCTGCCGTTGGCGTCGCCTATGGCTGCTGAGAGTCAGGCAAGCGACACCCTTCCGGATTTCTCCGACAGTTTAAACCTTACCACCACTGATGTTGCTGGCGACGGTTTTCTCCTGCTGACAAACAACCAGATCACTCCCCTTCAAAAGGCAACCAAAAAAGATAAGCCCCGCAAGGACAAAGACGGTTCATACCTGCTTGATGCCCAGGCTGTAGCCGGTGACGGTATAATATCAGTACCTCTTGCTACCGGCAGCAAGTCGTTG
Source organism: Desulfocapsa sp. (assembly GCA_013792135.1). Taxonomy (GTDB): domain Bacteria; phylum Desulfobacterota; class Desulfobulbia; order Desulfobulbales; family Desulfocapsaceae; genus UBA2270. Next base: position 84,262 of record VMSP01000065.1, read on the forward strand.
ATAGACCAGGGCGGGTTGGAATGGTTTGTTAACACCGATATTACTTTTGCAACCTCATCATCAGCGAGTGCAGCGGCTTCCGACGCCACCTTCACTCATTCGGTAACAGCCACGACCAGCGCCGGCGGCACAGAAATGGTGGTGCTCGACGACGCCTTTGACGGCTATAATACGCTCTGTGTGAGCCTGACCGGTGCTACCGGCCCTTGTACTACCGGCGATCCCGACTATACGATATATAATCAAAATGGGCCGGCAACCTTTGATGTGAATTGTGACAGCCGCCAGCTTAATTTTGCGGCGCAGACAATCGGCAGCCTGCAAGTGTCTCGCAAGATGTTTGTGCCCAGTAATGATTCGTTTGCCCGTTGGCTCAATATCTTCACCAATACGGGCAGTACGCCTCAGACCCTTACCGCGGTTACCGCCAACAACCTCGGTTCCGATTCCAATACAAAGATTGTCAGCAGTTCAGATGGCAACACAACGGCCTCGATAACGGATACCTGGGTCAGCACCTTCCAGAATTACTCCGGCACCACCTCCACTGACCCCCGCCTCGGCCATGTTCTGCAAGGCCCTGGAGCGTCGGTGGGATTGGCCAATATCTATTTTACCGATGGTGGTAACAACCCATATTGGGCCTACACCTTTACCCTGAAGCCCGGCGAAACCAAAATAATTATGAATTTTGCCACGGGCCAACCCTCCAAAGCCGCTGCCAATGCCAAGGCAGCCGAATTGGTCAGATTGCCAGTAAATACACTCCAGTGTATGACACCTGTGGAGAAAACACAGGTAGTCAACTTTAAAAAAACCGGGTTCCCTTGGTATATGCTTACCCCAGTTTTAGCTTCACCGAACAAGATAACCGGAGGGGGTCAATAAGAGTTTCTTCCTATATTTACTGTTTTGGAATGGGGAGGGCATTATTTGTCCTCCCTTTTTTTTGTTCTGTTATCTATCAGACGCCACGCAAGAGAACAGTGCTTATTTCATGACAGCACCTAATCCGTCAGCCAGTAGAACTGGTATGGTGGGATCACCAGCTCTTCCTTGAACATGGCGGGGCGCTCCCCGGAATACAAATCCCTGACCGAACCATAGCGGAAATACCCTTTCCGGCCAACATCCTCGAGGTTCAGGTGCTGGGGAGCACTGTCAAAGTTCGCCACTACCAGCACTCGGTTGTTCGGCTGGGCAAAGTCAAAACGTGAAAAGACAAAGAGGTGGGGGTTACCCACATCCAGCAGTTCGCGGTTGTTGAAATCGGCAAAGGCCGCCACTTCTTTGCGGACGGCAATCATCTTTTTGATGGCGGTGAACAAACGGTATTCCACTGTCCCCGGTGTATTCCGCAATTCCGCCTTTTCCCAGTCCATACGCGGACGGTTTGCCCAGCGACTGTCGTTGGCCTTGGCCGGGTCGTCCAGATAGGTGCGGTCATTGAGGGTACCGATTGCATCCCCATAATAGAGCAGAGGGATACCACCAAAGGCCATGATCATGCCATGCAGCAGGATGATGGTCTTGATGGCAACATCAATCCGCTCGGGGTCATCGGCCTGCAGGGCGCTCTCCAGTCCCGCCAGAGATGCAAGCGAGCCGGAAATCCGGGTGTCACCGGTTTTGTCATTGTGGCCGAAGGGCAGCCCGCGGGCCGGGGAGGCGTCGTAATTTCCGGTAAAATAGTCAACCAGAAACTGACGGTGTGCATAGGGATCATACTCCACCGCCCGGATGTCATTGTCGTCAAAGCCAAGCCCGATATCATCATGGCAGCGCAGGTAATTGAGCCAGGTGGCGCGATCCAGCTTGTCGGGCAGGCTCTTGACCCCCTGATTCAGCAGTCTGGCATTTTTGGTTGCCACCGCATCCCAGAGCAAGGCCATGAAGGTGGCGTTGTAGGCGATTTCGCATTCCTTGGCGTTGATGGCGTCTTCGCCGAAATACTTGATTATCTCCACCGGGGCGACGATGGCCTCGGCAATGAACAAGACCCCTGGGGCTGTCACCTGACAGCAATCCTTCATCAACTGCAGCAACAAATGGGCCTCGCGCTCATTCTGACAGATGCTGCCGATTTTTTTCCACAGAAACGCAACCGCATCGAGGCGCAGGATATCGGTTCCCTGATTGGCCCAGTAGAGGACAATATCGACCATCTCAATGAAAACAGCCGGGTTGCTATAATTCAGATCCCACTGGTAACTGTTGAAAACAGTCATCACCCACTTGCCCATGGCCTCATCCCAGGTGAAATTGCCGGGGGCAGTCTCAGGAAAGATCTCCGGCATGCTGACTTCAAACATATCCGGCACCTCGCGGTTATCGAAAATGTAGTAGTAATCCTGATAGCGGCTGTCACCTTCCCGCGCCTGTTGTGCCCATTGATGCTCGTCGGAAGTATGATTGAGCACGACATCGAGAGTCAGCAGGATGTTTCGCTTGCGCAGTTCGCCTGTCAATTCCTGCAGATCTTCCATCTTGCCGAAATGGCGAGCGATCTGGCGGAAATCACTGATCGCATAGCCCCCGTCGCTGGCACCTTGTGGGCACTGCATCATCGGCATGAGATGCACCATATTGACGCCGAGCTCAGGAAAATAGTTAACCCGCTGGATCAGGTCAGGGAGGTCACGGGCAAACCCGTCAGCATAGAGCGCCATGCCCACCCATTCCTGACTGAGGAACCAGTTATGGTTCTTTTCCCGCTCAAGGTCGGACTGGCGCAGATAATCAGGCCGCTGCACATACTGCCGGGCCATGGTTTCCACCAACGCCTGTATCTGCGACCGGAAATCGTCACGTTTGCCATAAAGGATGGTGAAGAGTGAGTAGATGGGGTAAAAATTCGCCCCCAACCGGGTATAGAAATAACGCAACTCTTCCCCCTGGATTTCCGGGTCGAGTTCGCTCAGGATGTCGTTCAAAAGGGAATGAGATACTTGTTCGTACATGAGTTGTCCTTTATGTAAGTTGCCACGCTGCAATGAATGTCTGGTAAAAATCACGATCCCGGCTGGTTGCACCCCGCAGGCCGACCACGGCGGCGGCAAATTGCTGGGCGCAACGCAGGGTCTGTTCCATGGGCCACCCTTTCAGCAGTCCCATAATCAATACACTGCTGAACGCATCACCGGCCCCGACGGTATCAACTACCTGCACAGCCTGTTTCGGTCTGACCTGCAGACGTTCCCCCTGTGCCGAGACAGCCAGGGCGCCTGCTTCCCCTTGCGTCACGATCAGCCAGGCCAGCGGCAGAGAATCAAAGAGATGGTGGATACGGTTCTCGGTGTCGCCGAGCTGCGGGACGATCTTCGCCAACTCGTCCCCATTGATCTTAAGCCAGTGCACGCCTGTCAGCAGCTGACCGATAGTTTCACGATCCCACCACGGTTCACGCAGATTGATATCGACGAAACTGAGCACTGTGGTCTGCTCTTTCAGCCATTGCCAGCTTGAACGGGAAACCACCTGCCGCAGGGCAAGACTGCCATGATAGAGTAGGCCATCTGCAGGCAATAGAGGCAGACCCTGGTAACGGATATGGTCCCAGGCGCTGTCCGGCACGATGTGATACTGCGGCTCACCCTGATGGAAGCTGACATCCACCACACCCGTGGGATAATGGCTATCGGTTTGCAGGCCGGACAGATCCATCCCCCACTCCTGCATGGCGGATCGAACCTGCTCGCCCAAGGGATCAGCGCCGACGCTGGAGATGAACAACGGTTCCAGACCGAAGGCCTGCAGGTGCCAAGCCACATTGAAGGGTGCGCCACCTAGGATAGCGGAACCATCGGGAAAACGGTCAAATAACACTTCACCAAAAATGAGCGGACGAGAATCATTGCCTGATGACATCTTACCAATATCCATTTATGCACTTTCCAGTTGGGACGCTATTGCAGGGTGGTAATGAGCCAACCCCTCCAGAATACCTGCCGCATAATTCCCGTTCATACCGTGAAAACCGCCACTGGCCAGGTATAACGCCTGTGTTGTTCCAGCAATGGCCGCCATTTCTTGCGCCTCCAGTTTGATTTCAGGACTGGCATTGTGCACCAGAATGGCAGGAATCGGGCTGACTAGAACCGGCAGGTCGTTGCCGCTATCGCCGGCAAAGACCGTATTGTTCAGGCCGAATCCCTGCTTTTCCATGAGGAACTCAATGGCATGGCGCTTGGTGGCACGGGCTGGCAAGACATCCAGCAGCCCAATGTCGGCAGGTTCATCAATGCTCCAGATCAGACTGGCGTGGATACCTTCTGCCCGCAGGCGCCTCTCCATTGCCTCCATCAGCTCCCTGTGGTTGACGCCCAGACTGACATAGTAGCTCAGCTTGTGGGTGTTCTGCTTTGCCTCTTCCTGTAACCGTAGGTCCGGAATTCCTGCCAGCAGGGTGGCCAGTTCCGCATGGCCGCGCCCTCCCCAGTCGGGACCGATGTGCGCCTCCCATGCCTCCCAGAGCTGCCAGTTCCAGCCTTCGCAGGCATAGATGGTGGAACCCACATCCCCAAGCACGAAAGCGGGCAGAGGCAGTTCATATTCTTCGACAGCTTCCTTTACCAGTCTTTGATCCCGCCCGGTGACATAGGCCAGCACAATTTCCGGCAAGGACGCCAGCTTATGGAACCATTGACGGGCCTCGGCTGATTCCGCGTCCACCCCATTGGGGATCAGGGTGCGGTCCAGATCGGTACAGATCAGCAGGCGCTCTCTCATGTTGTCACCAGATCACAGCTTTGAAAGAAGTTGTAATGTTCAATGGCCTCCAGGATCCCTTCGGCACAGGGGCGCGTGGCAAAAAAAATCTTCTCGGCGTTTTCCAGATCCGAAAGCTCTTCGTAATGACGGTTGGCCACCACGACGGCAAGGGTATTGCCACGCATCATGTCTTCGTCGCTGCCGGAACCGCCGGCGGCCAGAACTCGCTCCAGTGGAATATCCCGTTTGTCGGCGACCCAGCGCAATGCCAGCCCTTTAGAGGCACGTACCGGCACGATATCAAGGTATTGTCCGAATGAGAGCACAGCATTCACCGTCTGGCCCTCCTGATGGAGCAGGCTATTAATCTGCTGCATGTCCGGCGCGGTTTGCGGATCGATATAATAACTCACCTTGAAACGATTCTGTTCGCTCTTGGGCTGCAGTTTCAGCCCCGGCAGTTCGCTCAGGATGCTGCGGATGATGCGCGGATGCCAGAGATGGTCGATATGCCTCTCCCATGCCGTATCCGGCACCAAATCTGGGGCGTAATGGATCTCCGTTCCAAGGCTGGTAACCAGCACATCCGGCATGGGAATCCGCTGTTTCTTCAGGACCTTGATGGCGGAATCCAGCCGCCGTCCTGTGGCAATGCCGAACAGGACGCATCTGCGGTTAGCCTGCAGGGCTTCGATAAAGCAAGCAAGCGCCTGAGGGTCCCCCAGCAGGTTATGGTCAAGACTGGAGAACAGTGCCCGATCATGATGCAGCTGTTGGCGACGTCTGGTGCGTAACGGCGGAGAGGCTTCTGTTCGGGTAATCAGCGGCCTCAACACCTCCAGATATTTTTCCGTATGCGCCTGCCATGAATAATACTTGCGCACACCCTGCAGTCCATTAGCAACAAATTGTGCCCACTGTTGCGGCTCGGTCAGTACTAGCAGCAGTTTGGCAATAATATCACCACGGTCCAGCGGGTCGATCAGGTAACCGTTCCGGCAGTTGCCGATGATGTCGGTGGGGCCGCCGTCTTCAGTAGCGACAATCGGTACCCCGCTGGCAGCCGCCTCGATCAGAGTCAAACCGAAAGGTTCGGTCAGCGCGGGATTGACAAAGACGCCTTTACTCAGGGCTGCAAGACGATACAGAATGGACACTTCCGAGGCCTGGTGATGCTTGGGATAAGCCACTTTGCCGTACAGGTCATACTGATCAACGGTCAGCAGGATATCGTTCAGCACTTCCTGGGCGCCGACATCCATGTCGCTGATGTCATCACGGTTCCCGGCAACGATGACAAGATTCGCCAGCTGCTGCAGTTCCGGTGATTCCCCATAGGCGCTGACCAGTTGCACGATATTCTTGCGCGGGTCAGGCCGCGACAGGGCAAGGATCATAGGTTTGGCGGGTTCCTGCAGAAAACGGGAAACCTCGGCGGCAATCGTACTTCTGTCTTCGTCGCCTTGAGGGGCATGAAACTGCTGCAAATCCGTACCCGGCGGCACAACACGCATCCGTTCGGGCTGATAGTGGTCGTAGAGCGCATACTGTTCCGTCACCTCCTGCCGGGTACTGGTGACAACGCGCTCGGCCACACTCAAAGTGGTTTCTTCAGCCTCTATGCGCCGGGTGATATTGTAACGGGTCTCCAGGGATGCCTTACTGTGACCCGCAGCCAGGAGCTGACGGCGCTTGCTGCGTCCCAGAGAATGGCCGGTATGAACCAGCGGAATACCTAACTGGTGGGAAATTCTGGTGCCCACATAACCTGCATCGGCATAGTGGCTGTGGATGATGGCGGGTTTCCGGATCTGCTGTTTGAAATAGTCAAGGACTGAGTCGGCGAAGTTATCCAGACAGTCCCACAACTGTTCCTTCGGCAGGTACATCTCCTCACCGCAGTCAATACGGACGATCTGAACATTATCGGCAAGCCTTTCAACCGACTGGGCGTAATCCGCACTGACAGAAGGATCAACCACCCTCCGGGTCAGAAGGTCAACGTGTCCGACATCGGGATGCGCTCCCAATGCCCGCGCCAGCTCCACCACATATTTGGTTTGACCGCCGGTATCGGCGTCGCGACCGAGTTCAAGATTTTGACCGCGGATCAGACCGTGGATGCTGATCAGGACAATATAAGGTTTATTGTTATCATTTGTCATATCAACTCCGGAATTGATTATACCTCAAGTACCTTTTATTTCTGAGCAGTTATCTGACCATCAGGTGAAATGCTGCTGAAATGCAGATCATAACCCGACGGGTACTGAAATATCCGCAGACCAAATTCAGGGGCAATTGCCAGGAGATGATCAAAGATATCAGCCTGGATCTCTTCGTAATTCGCCCAGACCTTGTCAGCACTGAAGACATATATCTCCAGAGGAAGCCCTTGAGGGGTGGGGGCAAGGTGACGCACCAGAAAGGTCAGATCCTGATTGATTTTAGGATTATTGTGCAGATACGACTTGACGTAGGCGCGGAACACACCGATATTGGTCTGCCGCCTGCCGCCGAGTTTTTCCGGCTCCGGATGATGTGTTCTGTTGTATTCTGCTATTTCTTCTTCTTTTTCTTTAAGATAGTTTTCCAGAAGGGTATATTTTTTGAATTCCTCCAGCATGGTATCGGTACAAAAATGAATAGAGCTTGTATCGATATAAAGGGCACGCTTTATACGCCTCCCCCCAGATTCAGACATTCCCCGCCAGTTTTTAAAGGCATCATTCACCATCTGATGCGTCGGAATGGTGGTGATGGTTTTATCCCAGTTCTGAACCTTCACTGTGTGCAGTGAGATATCTATGACATCTCCATCAGCACCATATTTTTCCATTTCAATCCAGTCACCAACGTTAATCATATCATTGGCCGTCAGCTGCAGATTAGCCACAAATCCCATGATTGTATCCTTGAAAATAAGAAGGAGGATAGCTGTCAGACCGCCAAAGACGCTGATAATACCCCATGGGGATTTATTGGTAAGAATCGAGATGATGAAAATGAAAGCAAGGATATACGAAATGATTTTAAAGGCGTCGAGATAACTCTGAACAGGCCAATCGCCGGCAATCCCGCTTGAATGATAAATTTCCTTGCCTGAACGTAATACGGCACCAAGAATACGGAGACCGGCAAGGACAAAACAGATAAGCGAGGCCCGGCGCAAAAATTCAGCTGTTCCCGGGAAGTCGGCAAACACCAGATCCGCAGCCGTATGAATCAAAATAAGCGGAACCAGTATAACCAGACGTTTAAAAAAAAGATTATGGATGAAGATATCATCCCACTGAAATGTACTTTTGTGGGCAATCGTTTCTAAAATCCCCACGAGATACTTCCGCGAGATCCAGTATGCAAATAGGACAGTTATGGCCAGCAGGAACAACAAGACAAACAGATGCGTCATCTGTATCAACGACGGGGGAAAAGCAGACTGCCGTAAAATCGTATCAAAACCTTGAAACATGAAACCTCATTGTTAATTATTAACATTCCTGAATGGGAAACTGTTCCGCCGCACCTTGCAAAGCCAGAGTCAGAATCAAGGCGACATTAAAACTGGAAGTAAAGATCTTCACTTCCCTGGCCTTGTTCTTCGGATAAACGGCGACCACGCTCCAGTTATAGAAGAGATGGAGCAGGCCGACGACAAAAAAAATGGCAAGGTTGATGTGAAGGTTCCCCCACTCGCTCTTGGACAGACCCCACAATCTCCACTCAGCCCACTAGGCGATCCGCCCTTCCGGGACGATATAGAGAACGATACTGGTGAGAATAAAGAGCACAAAGGAAAGCCAGCATCGACAACGAGGTAACTTTCCGCATATTCATTGATATTTCACTGTTTAGATCGGATAAAGAATAATACCCATCATAAAATAATGAGACCACCATGCATGAATACACATGATACTCCCAGAATTTTATAAGAATAATTTTGGTTCAGCTTCTGATCATCTCCGCAATCTGAAAGGCAACCTCCAGGCTCTGCTCCGCGTTCAGGCGAGGATCACAGGTGGTCAGATAGTTATTGGAAAGTTCTGCATCGATGATATTACGGGCGCCACCGGTACACTCGGTCACATTCTCCCCGGTCATCTCCAGATGGATGCCGCCGGGGATAGTCCCCTCGGCCCAATGGGTCTCGAAAAAGCAGGTAATCTCAGAGAGAATATCGTTGAAATTCCTGGTCTTGTGACCTGACTCGGCGGTATAGGTATTGGCATGCATGGGGTCACAGCTCCATACGATATTATAACCCTCTTTTTTCACCTCACGAAGCAGGGGAGGCAGCACCTTTTCAATCTTCTTCATTCCCAGACGGGTAATCAGGGTCAGCCTGCCTGCCTCATTCTCAGGGTTCAGGATCTCGATCAACCGCTTCACATTCTCAAGATCATAATCCGGCCCGATCTTGACCCCGATCGGGTTCAGGACTCCACGCAGAAACTCCACATGGGCGCTATCCAGCTGCCTTGTACGTTCACCGATCCATAGCATATGGGCAGAACAGTCATACCAGCCGCCGCTGGTTGAGTCCTCACGGGTCAGGGCCTCCTCGTAACCAAGAAGCAGGGCCTCATGCGAGGTGAAAAAATTGGCTTCATTGATTTGAGGGTTATGGGTGGGAATACCGATGGTCTCCATGAATCGGATGGCCTGGCTGATCTGTTTGGCCAGACGGTCATAGGAGCGCCCCATGGGTGACTGCACCACAAATTCCTGGTTCCAGGCCTGGACCCGGTGCAGGGCGGCAAATCCCCCACGGGTATAGGCTCGCAGCAAATTCAAGGTAGAGGCAGCCATATTGTATCCCTGCATCATCCGATTGGGGTCAGGCATACGAGCGGCAGCAATCGGCTCCGAACTGTTGACCATATCCCCCCGATAGGAAGAAAGCTCCACCCCATTCACCATTTCCGTGTCGGCTGAACGCGGTTTGGCAAACTGACCGGCTATGCGGCCTAGCTTGATGACGGGTTTACCACCAGCATAGGTGAGAACAACCGCCATCTGCAGGAGCACCTTCAGCGTCTCCCTGATTTTGGGAGCCGTAACCTGAGAAAAATCTTCAGAGCAATCACCTCCTTGGAGGAGAAAGGCATCTCCCACCACAGCTTTGGCCAGCATCGCCTTCAGATCACGAATCTCACCGGCAAAGACCAAAGGAGGTAGACGAGAAAGATTTGCAAGAACCTTGTCATGCATCTCCAGGTCCGGCCATTTTGGCTGCTGCAGGGCAGTAAAATTCTTCCAGCTTGATTTTGTCCAATTTTTTTGTGCTGTTACCATGATTGTTCCTTACGATTAAATATCAAAAAAATAACCTGTCTGATGCTTTCCATGCACAACAAGTACTTATAATACAATGAGTATTTACTACTTAAAACACTTCCTTCTCTCATCCTGTAATAAGCTACCAATTCACGAAAAATATTTCATTTTCCCAAGCAGTTATTGATGTCTCGTTATCACCGTATTCCAGGTGAATATGTGGACGAGTGTCTTTTTATTAAAATTCATCCTACTTCATTACTTTACCATGAACCTCTTCATTGTCAAACAGTTACAACCCAGCTCCACGACCTTCATAGATCACCATTCATTCTCTTGCCAGTTTTTTCAGAGTATGGACAAGATAAACCCGGCTCAACTGAGTGCTCACCTTCTTATACCCCCCACCGAATACATCTATCAAGCCCCGAGGATGCAACAGATATTGACCAAAAAGCGTTCACGAACAGTATCAGTAAAGGATCAAGAACCACTCGTTGCCCTTGACAATAAATCTTTTTCAATGGATACTCTTAGCAAATTCATCAGATCTGGCTGCAGTATGAAACCTGATCAAAACCACTACACAAAGAAGGTGACTATGAAATTTTCCTCTCTCTTTAAATCGATGGCTGTACTCTTTGTTCTGTTTCTTCTGGTTTCCTGCGTCGGCACACAAAACCAACCAGATCAAGCTGCCGTTCCTTTCGTAAAAAAATTGGCGAAACAATATGATACTCTCCTTTTTTCCCCATTCACTGCCAACGCGGAGATTGCCACAGGTTACCCTCAGGCTGCCAAGGAATTGCAACACAGTATGATGACTACCTTGCAGATGGAAAAGCAGTTCAAGAAAATCGACATCGTCTCAGACAATCAACCCGCTGATGGAAAAACACTTATTATCAAGGCAAATATCACTGATCTGCGCATTGTCAATGGCGCGGCCCGCTTCTGGGGAGGAGCAATGGCAGGCAGTTCTGGAGTTGAGTTGAACCTTCAACTGATCGACAGTGCCACCAAAAAAGTGATTCGAGATGAAAAAATGTCCAGCTGGAATAATGCATTCGGTGCCGCCTGGAGTGGTTCTGACAATACCCTTCTTGATGATATGGGAAAAATTGTGGCCCAAAACGTCATCGATTCCATGCCGGCACATTAAGATCGATTGAACGAACGATGAGACTAAACCAAGGGTACGCACCAACCATAGCACCTTGCTATTCGGCATCTTTCGGCTCTATTATTTCATAGTATCTGTTCAGAAATGATTCCTTATCCGCTTTCTGAACAGATACTCAATAAGCTTTTCATCAAATTTTTCGGTAAATGGCTCAACGCTGTCTACCAGGGTGCAAAAAACAATGATAATACATCAATCTGGGGAAAAAAATTCTATTGGCAAAGATGCTGCCCTTTTGTTTTTGTTATTTCTCCTGCTTTTAAGTTCTGCTTTCCGGGCTGATTCTGCTGACGCCGCTGTCATTGATACGTCAAAAGACAGTTGGGGAGTGCTGGGCGGCTATGGACAAAGTTTTCCCGGTTGGGGGCAAACCACCCAACGGGTCCAAACCTTTGATCTGGTCCCCCGTTACAATCATCTTATCTTTGACGACATCGGTTCCGGGTGGTATCGCGGCTTTCACTCCCTCTTGCTGGAAGTTCCTGTTCATCTTGTCGTCAGCCCCGATGTCTCCAGTATGGTTGGTATGAATTTCCTGGCCACTTATACTTTTACAGCCGGTCAGGAGATGCGCCCCTATCTGTTTGGCGGCGGTGGCCCTGTTTACAGTTTTGCAGATATTCCCGGAATGGGAGCCGAATTGAACGGCAATTATCAGTTCGGAATCGGGCTTGAATATGAGACGAGCCCGAGCCACAATCTTTTGTTTGAACTTCGCTACCATCACATCTCGAACGCAGGCAGTGATGAACCCAATGACCCTCTGAACTCCTGCAAACTGCTGTTCGGCATCACCTTTTAACTGGCAGAAAAAACTCATAGCTGAATAAACCAATACAATCTCATGATCATTACGCTGTCTCCCTCAAAAGGGCAGGACTTTGAGACGCCAACACCTTCAAACATTTATACTCTTCCTGATCAACTCGAAGAGTCACAACTGCTTATCAATGAAGTTAAAAAACTTGATATAAAAGCCATTTGTGAATTGATGGCTGTCAGCGAAAACATTTCTAGGTTAAATGTTCAACGCTTTGAGCAATGGCATATCCCTTTTACTACCGAAAATGCAAAGGCCGCTTTATTTGCATTTACAGGCGATGTGTATTCAGGCATTGAAAAAGAAAAATATGATCAAAACGATCTTGCCTTTGCTCAGGATCACCTCCGTATTCTATCCGGGCTCTATGGCACACTGCGTCCAATGGATTTAATCCAGCCGTACCGACTGGAGATGAAAACCAGATTAAAAAATCTACGCGGTGATACTCTTTATCTGTTCTGGGGGGATCAGATCACGCAAAAGCTCAATGAGATTCTGGAAGAGCAGATGGAACAAGTCTTAGTTAATCTTGCCTCAAATGAATATTTCAAGGCTATTAATCAAAACATTCTCAATGGCAGGATACTCAATATCAATTTCGAAGAAAGCAAAGAGGGTAAAAGTCGAGTAATCGCAATTTTTGCTAAAAGAGCTCGTGGCATGATGACAGACTTTATTATTAGAAACCGAATAGAGCATGTTGAAGATATAAAGGCCTTCGTGACAGGTGGATATCAATATTCCGCAAAGGAATCGACTGAAAATAATTGGGTGTTCACCCGGCCACAGCCTGCTAAAAAGTAACGTATCTCTCTTTGGGGAAAAAATCAGGGGCAAGAACAGCGTGCTCCGTCCCCGGTTACCCACCTCTGCCTCTGTCCGGATCAACCCCAGAAGGTACAAAGGTTACAATAAAACAGAGCGGGATCTGATGGAATCATCACCAGGCAAGGAAAGGGGATGGTGGAAAGAAGGATGTGTTTTGGGTGACGGAGAGGATTTAACATACACCGCCCCGGCAGATATGTGCCGGGAGCGGCGTTACGTCGCTGCGTATAACCTTAGAGCGTAAAGCGGAACAGCGGTCGCCTCGTTCCGAAATCTGAACGCCCCTTTTTTATTTCTTGGCCATGGGCGGAGTGGGAACATCATCACCGTGGCATTCCATACAGTTCATCTGGGCGGTGATGCCGTACTCCTTGACCGGCTTATGCGTGGCTGTCGGTTTATACTTGCCGTCTTTCCAGTCATTGAGCAGTTCAACAAGATGGAAGGCAACACTGGCTGCAACCCGTGCACACCTGTCTTTCCGCTCCGGGCTGCCAATAGGGAAACCAGAGGCCTTCATCCATTTGCCAACAGAGACGTGACACAGGGGGGACTCGCTGGTGGTCCTGACAAGCTTGGTGGTGACTTTGGGATTTTTGGGGACAAAAATCGGCATGGATGCCTCGGAATACCACTGGAAGATATCCTCACTGATTTCATGTCCTTCTGCGGCTCCGGCGATTCTCGGTCCGATGATGAGATTGGCAACGATGGCCGCCCCGGCATTGGAGCCGCAGGTCATGCCCCAACCCACCATGCCGCCTTCAAGAAAGACAAAGGAATCCACGGGGAAAGAGATATAAGGCTCACCGACTTTTCCCCTTAATTGGCTGAAAACACTGTTGATTACTGCAGCACCACAGAAAACCCGGTACCATTCTGCGTAAGCAATCTCTGCGGTCTCGGCAGGATCGAGTTTTTCATAGCGCCATGGCCATTTTTCAGTCGGTCCACCTACGGCATGGGCAGAACTCAGCAACCCGCCAAACTGAGTAAGAGCGGTTCCTGCGGCGAGTACCCCTGCGGTACCGATCATCATCTGACGGCGGGATAGGCTATGACAGTTTTTGTCCGATTTTTCCATAAGGTCTTTCCTCCACATGCTGTTTGTACGGTTATTGACCAATCCAACGAATCAGGGTCGGCCGCCTTCAATCAAGCCTCATTGACAATTCCAGAGTAACCGAATGAGGCAAGTGCCACAATGTGGCAGATTGTCGCATCTCTCAAAAGATGATATCATACGTAGTGACAACTCCCTGAACAAAGACCACCCCATACAGATTTTACTTTTTTAAAAAATAGATCTTGAAATTCTATTTAGGGTACCTTGAAAAATCAGGATTTTAGTTCAAGATCAAGGCGTAAAGAAAACTTTGCAGCAGGCATATAGTTGACATTCCGAGGATAAAATTTTTAGAACAACGCAGAGCTTAGGCAAAAAGACCAATTTTCAAGGTAGCCTTTAGTCTTATCCGGTAGCCACATGCGCAGGATACTACTACCGCCGGCAAAAATAAGTACCCGACCTTCCCGTTTTTACTTTGCCCGCAGCCGAACGACAATTTAATCAATACATCCGGACAGTTATGCTCTTTCCCCAGATCAGATCCGTCATCCGTCAGGCCCAAAAAGAACAGATCGACGTGGCCCTTCCCTGGCTCCTGGCCCTGCGCTGGGGCGAGGTGCTCTGCCAGATCGTCCTCATCCTCTCGGTATGGCTCATGATGGATATCGAGATCCCCCTCCTGCCGGTTGCCACTATCATCCTCTTTGAGGTGGCCAGTAATCTGCACCTCCACTTCAGGCACCGACGCAACGCACCGGTCTCCAACCTGATGATTCTGCTTATTCTCCTGATGGATACCGTTTTCCTCACCGGACTCCTGCAAATCACCGGCGGGGCCATGAACCCCTTTGTCTTTCTCTACCTGATTCATATTGTCAGCGGGGCCATCATTCTTAAGGAAAAGTGTTCCTGGCTGATCACCGCTACCACCTTGGCCTGCTACAGCCTGCTCTTCTACTTCCCACCCTCCTTTATTTCCGCACTTTCCGAGCCGGAAGCCTTGAAAGGTTCCACTGAACTGCAGCGAATCGACAGCCTCACAGGCTCCTTCCAACTCCACCTGAAGGGAATGGGAGCGGCCTTCATAGTCACTTCATTGTTCGTGGTCTTTTTTGTCAGTAAAATCCAGAAGGCCCTCACTGAACACCGACTCATGATCCAGTCCCTGGAAAAAGAACGGGAACGCAATGAGCGTTTGGCATCACTGGCCACCTTTGCGGCCGGAGCTGCCCACGAGCTCGCTACTCCTCTCAGCACGGTAGCCGTGGTTTCCTGTGAAATGATCCACGCCCTGGAAAAACAGGAAGAAAGCAAAGAGCTTCTGGACGATGCCCGTCTGATCAGAAGCCAGGTGGCTGAATGCAAAGAGATCCTCTACCAAATGACTGCAGGGGCTGGTGAGCACCTGGGTGAAGAGATCCGGGAATTTACGATCCAGCAGGTGGTAGAACAGATCATGCAGGAGATCCGGGAGGAAGGTCGTCAGCGGGTCAGAGTAGTCATAGAGCCTGAAGGCTTGAAGATCACCATGCCCTTCCGTTCACTGTGCCGGACGATTAAGGGATTGGTAAAGAACGGGCTTGAGGCCTCCCCACCTCACGAGGAGGTAACCATGCGTTGGTTTACAACAGCTGAATATCTGGGGGTTGAGGTGTGTGACAGGGGAACGGGTATTGAAAAACAGATGGAAGCCCCGGCAAGTCAACCATTCTTCAGCACCAAGGATTCCGGGCTCGGCCTCGGTCTTTTCCTCGCCAGGAGCATGGCTGAACAATTCGGCGGCAGCCTCGTCATAGAGCCGCAAGCAGAACAGGGCGCCCGGGTAACACTGACCCTTGCCCTGAATATGATTCAAAAAAGGCAGCAGGAACAAACAAACAGTGGAGTGAATTAATGGAAAAAATCTTAGTGGTTGACGATGAGGATTTCTTCAGGGAACGCTTGAATCGAGCCTTTATCCGCAGGGGTCTCTCTACCTGTACAGCATGCTGTTACGACGAAGCAATGGCCATCATCCAGGAAGAACAGCCTACCATGGCCGTAATAGACTTGAAGATGCCGGGAAAAAGCGGCCTGCTTCTGGTCAAAGATGCCCTGGCCATTGCAGCGGAACTGCGGATCGTCGTGCTCACCGGTTACGGCTCCATTGCCACGGCCACCGAGGCCATCCGACTGGGAGCAATTTCTTATCTGGCCAAGCCCGCTGATATCGACGAAATCCTCAAGGCCTTTTCCAGCAACAATCTGCAGCAGGAAGGCCCCGAAGAGGAACTCCTGCCCCCATCGCTGGCCAGGGTGGAGTGGGAACATATCCAACGGGTCCTCACAGACTGCGAAGACAACATCAGCTGCGCCGCCAAAAAACTGGGCATTCACCGAAGAACCCTACAGAGAAAACTGTACAAATACGCCCCAAAATAACAGCTGATTACCCCTGTTCGTCAGGTGATCGATGACACCGGGAAATTCTAATCGTAAAGGTCTTGTCATAATGGCAAGAGAGCCAACAATACAATATTAATTTTCGAGACCTTACAACGATTACACCCTTTCAAGGGTGTACATGATACATGCCGTGCGGGACGAACAAGGAGAGAAAAACGACTCGGAAGGCATTAAATAGAAGAGCTCTTATGAGTTCACCTCACGATATGGTCGAAATTTTCTACCAGCAGGACCAGGAAAAGCTGTCCTTGGCCGCTGTGCTTATGTATTTTCAATTGGCAGTCACAAACGCTAAAAATCCATGCAGGCTTGCCGTGGCCACAAACACCAGGCCAACCTTGCGATGAATACCGAATTTCACATGTATCCAATGTTGGCCGGAAAACATCTGAAACAGAAGAAGAATAAAATTTATAATTCCAAGGATATGCACCAGGGAAATTCCGTCAATCTGCATGCCATCACTCCTTTCAATATATTGAAAACAGTCAGCAAAAACTATTTCAGACCTATTGTCACCGTTGCCGTGTTGGCGCTGCCATGTATATTACAAAATGCTGCCGACTCCAGGCTAATTGCCACATCCGGAACGCTCGCATTGGATGGTGGAAGAAGTTTGGCAATAATGCTGTCTTTAAATTCTTTAGAATATTTCATGGCCATAATTGATGTTTCTCCTTGCCCCTATATTAACACACAAATTAAAAAAATAGAGGCGACATCTTTCCTAACACAGGGGGGAACTCCCAACTGGCCTTTTCCTGGCCATTAATTTTGAGATACACTCTTTTTGTGTAATGAAAAAAATTATTGGCACTGTGCGTAACAAAGAGCGTAATTTTGATTTTCTCCCCTTGGGTCGTATTCTCCGGAGCTCCTAAATGCACAGTTGCCTTATTTGCTAAGGCTGACTCCGCGCACAAAAAAATCAGGGCGCCTACAATCAACAATATCATTTTTTCCATAGTGTTTCCTTCGTTACGCCTTGTTTAGAAAAGCTGTCACCGTAAAATAATCCTGACAACATCTACCTCTACTGAGCCACATAACCGAGAGCTAACAACCCTCGAAAAGGAGAGCTTCTCGCTTTCATTGTATCCAGATAAAAAATTGAAAACTTGCCGTTAAGAATATTCCTCTAATCCTCAACATGCGGATAGATTTGCTTAACAAGTCTCCCTAATGTCATACCTTGCGTGATAATAGAGAAAACAACAATAATATAGGTGATGGTTACGATTGTGCTTCTCTCGGGCACAGCCGGGATAGACAGGGCCAGTGCCACCGATATTCCGCCACGCAATCCACCCCAGGTGAGGATTTTGATCGCCCCTGGACTGAATGGCCTGAATGTTCGCATGAGAAATACTGCTCCCCCAACACTCGCCCACCGGGCAAACAGGGTGATCATGATCGCTGCCAGCCCTGCGATCAGCAGGGCTGGTGTAAAGGGCATAACCAGCATTTCCAGGCCGATCAGCATAAAGAGCAGGGCATTCAGGATCTCATCCATCAGTTCCCAGAAATCATCCAGACGCCTGCGGGTAACTTCCGACATGGCGAAAGCGCGACCGTGGTTGCCGATCAGCAAACCTGCTACTACCATGGCAATGGGACCGGATGTATGGATTCTGTCTGCCAGGGCATAGCCTCCCATGACCAGCGCCAAGGTGATGATTACTTCCACCTGGTAGTTGTTGACCCGTTTAAGCATCTGGTAGGCCAGCATACCGATAGCCAATCCCAGCAAGGCCCCGCCCACCGCTTCCTCAACAAAGAGCAGCGCTACCCCGCCCACGGTAATATCGCCACCGCCCAGTGCAAGCTCAAGCAGGATCAGAAACACCACCACGCCAATACCATCATTAAAAAGCGATTCGCCGGCTATCTTGGTTTCAAGGCCTTTGGGAATACCCACCGTCTTGAGAATACCAATAACAGCCACCGGATCAGTGGGCGAGATGAGAGCACCAAAAAGCAGGCAGTAGAGGAACGATGTCGGAAACCCCAGAAAATCCAGCACAAGCCAAGTCAGGCTCCCCACAATAAATGTTGATACAACAACACCTGCCGTTGCCAGAATCGTAATAGCCCATTTCTGGCTTTTCAGGTCATTTAGGTTAATATGCATGGCCCCGGCAAAAAGCAGAAACGACAACATGCCATGCAACAAGGCCTGATTAAAATCGATCGTTTCCAACATCTGCGCAACTCCCGCCTGTCCGATATCTATACCCAGCCAGCCCAGTGAAACGATTCCCAGGGAGAACACCAGGGAGATAAACATCACCCCAATGGTGGTCGGCATACGGAGCATGCGGTAATTGATGAAGCTGAACAGCGCTGTCAGCACCATCAAGATGGCTGTTATTTCGAATAGTTTCATGGTCCGTCTATCAATCCTTCACTAAAGGTTGCTCTCACTTTCTCAGGATCATGGTCCTATAAAATCAATGAAATAATACCCAACTGCGGATACTTGAAAGTATTAAAAAGAGAGAACCCGATCACTCTTGACAATTAATTCATACAAATCATTTTGTTTACCGCGACTGTGATATCCGTCCTCCACTCCATGGAGGTCAAGGCACTTGCCTCAGGCAAGCAAAACACCTTCAGACAGAGTAAATAGTTTTGCAAGATCCAAAAGAGGAAATTCTTTAGTAGCGATTTGGCTGTAAGAAACTGATGGCCCGTTAAGAAAAATTGTTACATCGTCCATTTTTTCAAGCATGAGATTTCCCAAGCGAAATACATTCCATAAAATTTCCGGATTATCACTACATGCAACCAAGGCGATATTCATGATTTTTCCTCCTGTAAAAGAATTAAAATAAGAATTTAATAATAAACCGGCATGGCACAGCTCTATTATGCAGCATCCGTGTTGACTGCCGGGTTAGAAAACTATTTCGCACGAAGGTATAAAACCTTCTGATTTGCGCCTGATGCTTGCCGCTCTTCTGTCACGAAGAGATCTGTCCTTGCTTTAACGAGATCAGAGAGCTTCTTGTAACCGTATAGCCTGGAGTCAAAGTCGGGTTGCAGCTTGGTAAGGTAGCTCCCGAAGGTGCCAAGCTGTGCCCATCCAGCATCGTCAGTTGACTGCTCAAGAGCAGAGAGAACAAACTTTTTAGGGAATTTAAGCTTTGGCTCTGTTGTTTCGGCAGGTGTCTGAGATCGCGTTGTTTTTTGCTCACTTTCAACTTTTGGCCGCAGATCAACAGGCTCGGCTTCGGTGCTTGGACGAAGGACTTCAGTAAACACAAACTTGTGGCAGGCATTGCGGAAGGCCATAGGTGTTTTCTTTTCACCAAATCCAAGAACCATGAGCCCCTCTTCA
Organism: Desulfocapsa sp.; assembly: GCA_013792135.1. Taxonomy (GTDB): domain Bacteria; phylum Desulfobacterota; class Desulfobulbia; order Desulfobulbales; family Desulfocapsaceae; genus UBA2270. The sequence goes on from VMSP01000065.1 coordinate 103,943, forward strand.
CGCAATCGCATCGCAAGACCAGTGAAGTCACTGTCGCTTGTGATCAGGCAGAAACCATCAAATTTTCGCGTGTAAAGCAAGTCCATCGCATCGATAATCATCGTGCTGTCTGTGGCGTTCTTTCCGGTTGTGTACGTAAACTGATGAATCGGCTTGATAGCGTATTGCTGCAACACCTTCTTCCATGAGGCACTCGTCGGAGCCGTGAAATCGCCATATATGCGCCTCACAGTGGCTTCACCAAATCGTGCTATCTCTGCAAGAAGACCTTCAATAACAGCAGCTTGAGCATTGTCGGCGTCAATTAAAACTGCCAATCGAAGCGTTGGGTCTTCAGATTCAATTCTTGCGACTTGTCGTGGGGTTACCATTATGACTCCAGTTTTCTCACAGACTGATAATTAGAATTTTGTCCGTCAAATCACCCCCTATGGGTGGACGGAATTTCTGTTTATTCTTGTATTGATCTTAAAAAATATAGTGTGCAATAAGGGACCGATCTCGGTTTATCTAGTGTCTGTCCACCGACATTCTACTGTCCTCCATTTTCCAGGTTCTTAATGCCTAAAAGAGAAGTGGCCCTCAGTTTCACGGACAGAACAAGCTATTCAGCTCGTGCTCATAGCTCACAGCCTTTGCAGGAGGGGGGGATGGGAGTAGTGGAAAAAGACATAGGCCCGGTGCGGGGTAAGATTGCTAAGGTTGCCCACGGAAAGCTTTTTCAAGACCGATCCCAGGGCCGCAGCATCATTTTAACCGGAAGCGGCAAACTTTGCCAGCTTTCGAACACGCTCCAGGTCTTCCGGAAGGGCCATTGCATTTTCTGCCCTGGCAAGTGCCAGGCGGCCATGGTGCATGGCAGCGTTCCGCATCTCGGCATCTCCGATTGATGCCAGCGCCTCAAGCGCCTTTTGCAGCCGCCCGCTAACTTCAATAAAACCAGCACCGTCACGAGCAATCGCGGTGAAGGCATCATCAAACATGTCCTGCGCAGATATTTCAGGCACCTCCACGCGATCATATTCGGAAATTCGTAAATCACCTTCTTCGACTGGCTCAATCCAGAGCGCAAAAAGTCGCACGAAGGTGCCGATAATGTCGATGGCGGTACCGGGATCATTGACGGCAGGTGACAACGCTCGACTGGCGATTTGAGAAAGAACGATAAGACCAAAGCGTGGATCCTCGTCAAATTGTCTGTCATCACCGATCAGAAACGCCTTTGCTATCTGACTTGTGTCGATATCAGAAAAGACGCCTGAGTCTGCGGTCACAAAGGCAAGAGCCCGGCCCGGAGCAGAAAAAGTACCCGGCAAGGCTGACAGCGTGATTCGCAGCTGCGATCGTTCCGCATACGCCTGCAGCGAGGAGACATTTATGTGTTGAACATATCCGATCGTCCCCCCGTAAACGGCCTTACCTCCATTCTGCCGCTGCCCTACCGGAACGCCGAGAAGGGTGGGCGCGCGTCGCCTTCGCTGTAAAGCAGCAGTAACGGCTGCCTCAACTTTATCAATGGTGCCCCCGAGGCGCCCAAGGCGAGCAATACGATCGACCCAACTCACGAAGGTAACAATAACAATGGCAAGGATGATTAAGGTTAGAGCAAACAACACAAAGCGACCTGCTTTATCGTAATAGCCATTCTTTAAGGCTACAAGCGCGACGATGCTGAAGATAAAGGCACCAACAAAGGTCGAAAGAGCGTTCTGGGATACGTCGTCGGCGATGACCAGGGAAAAAGAGCGCGGCGTTGCGGTGTTGCTGGCCGAAGCATAGGCGGCGACCATCGATGCGACAGCGAAGGTCGCAATCACCAACATGCTTCCGGAAATAATGGTAAGCAAAGCTTCGATTGAGTCTTGAGTAATCTCCGGAACAAGCAGGCCGAGCCCAAGATTGCCCACCGTCTTCGCCAGGAACACTGCGGCCGTTGACAGCAGGCACATCAGGAGTGGCCTCACCCATAACCGCTCGTTGAGACGATTTAGAAAAAACCTCAATCGATCACCCATTCGTTCACTCCTTGGCAGTTTGGTATGACGGTCCGTTTTGAAACTCTTTTCCGCTGGTCAGATGGCCAGACAGGAATTCTTTTCGGATGGAGGATTCTCCACAATATGTTGTTTATTCAGAACATCTATTGCGGTCAAAGGCAAACGTCTTCCTTTCTTGACGCCCAGCAATAATAACTAGAGGGTACCTTTAAAAATCAGAATTTGTATTCAAGATCAAGGCGTGAAGAAAATTTTACCGCAGGTATATAATTGATATTCCGATGATAAAATTTTCAGAACAACGCAGAGCTTGGGCAAAAAGACCATTTTTCAAAATACCCTAGAATTGTGTTGATAATATCGAACCGGTGGATGGACACATTTTCCGTTTATTTTTTATATCAATCTTGAAATATAGAAAATAAACCAATTCCCTGTCCACCTTTTGCATTTTTCTCAGGCTGGTTCCCACATATGAAGATATTTTATGACAGAATATAGGAAATTAAAAGAAAAACAAACCGAATCTTCATCCGAATCCCACCACTGAGCCCATGGATCCACGGGAGGCGCTGTGGATGGCTGTTATTTCGAATAGTTCCATGGTCCGTCCATCAATCCTTCACAAAAGGTTGCTCTCACTTTTCTTGCTTTTCGGCCCCAGTTTCCCGGACAGAGCTGACTGCTCAGGTTGTACTCATGGCACGCAGTCTCTGCAGGAGGGGGGGATGAGAGTAGTGGAAAAAGACATAGGCCGGGTGCGGGGTAAGGTTACTGAGGTTGTTGACGGAAAGCTTTTTCAAGGCAGATCCCAGGGCCGTAGCGTCAAAATGGTGGGCGGCAAAACGGTCCGCCTCATACTCATTCTTGCGGGAGAAACTGTTCATGGCCAACCCCATTACCGTGGAAAGCGGCGAGTAGAGAAGAGCAAAGCTGATCAGAGCCAGATGAAAGCTATGGATATCGGCACCCAGGGCCGCCGAGAGCACCGGGTTGGCAATAAACAATGACAGAACAAAGAGCATAATGCCGGTCTGACAGAGGGCGAGGATAATCCCCTTGATGGTGTGCTTTTTCTTATAATGGCCGATCTCATGGGCCAGCACCGCCACCAGCTCCTTCACCTCCAGGTCGTTAATCAGGGTGTCATAGAGGACGATACGCTTTTTGGCACCTAAGCCCGAAAAATAGGCATTGGCCTTGGTGGAGCGGCGGGAGCCGTCAATGACAAAGACATTATCAAGCTGAAAACCGGCCTTGGTACTGAAGGCCTCGATTGCATCCCGCAGCTCACCCTGCTCCAAAGGGGTCTGCTTATTAAAGAGGGGCACGATCAGGGTGGAGTAGAACATGGTCATAACAATCATGAAGCCACTCATCAACAGCCAGGTATAGATCCAGAAATTGTCCTGGGTGAGCTGGTAAAACCAGATAACCGCCGCCAGCAGGGGGCCACCCAAGAGGACGATGAGCAGCCAGCCCTTGATCTTGTCGGTGATAAAGGTGGCCACGGTGGTCTTGTTAAAGGCAAAGCGCTCCTCAAGGACAAAGGTGTGATAGATGGCAAAGGGCAGAAAGAGAATTTCCGAGGCAAAGAGAAGCAGGGCAAAGAAGAGCAGGGAGACCAGCAACTCCGCCTGCACCATGCCCCGGGCAAGCTCGTCGATAAAGGCAAAGCCGCCACCCATAAGCAGGGCCAGGAGGAGCACAAGCTTCAGGCTGGCGGTAACCAGCTCAAACCGGCAGTTGGCCCTCTTGTACTCCTGGGACTGTTGATACTTCTCCTCGCTGTAAATCCCCTTAACCTCATCAGGCAGCTGCGTGGAAATACTCCGGCAGTTGAGGAAACTGAGCCCCCTTTCCAGGAGATAATCCGCCATAACGATGGAGATAATGATATAAAGGATGGTAGTGGCACTCATGGCTTCAAGGACTCTTTATGGGAAAGGGGGGGGGTGGGTTATCGTGACAATTTGTCATGGCCATGCCAAGCAAAAACCTGATACCCTTTTTTTCTTTTTTTATGGCGGCACGAAACCGGAAGATGGGGATTTCGATTTCGTGCCGCTGGGCTAGGTAATGTCTACGTTCTTGCTCAGTTCAATGCAGGGCGTGGAGTGCTATCCGTGGGTTTGGGGAGAGTTGGGTGAACGATTTTGGGTTGTTCTCCAGTGGTAGCTTTGAGAAAGGCAACAATTGGGTCAATATCCTTGTCGGTGAGGGTCACACCCAACTGGGATGAGCCCATGATGGCCACCGCTTCCTTAAGACCCCATATTTTGCCGGAATGGAAATAAGGCCCGGTGATTTCGATATTACGCAAGGAGGGGGACTTGAACACATATTCGTCGCTTTTGGTCTTGGTTACCGCGAAACGCCCTTTGTCTCCGGCCATGACTGCCGCAGGTGGTACCGCCTGGACGCCGAAGTTAAAATAATCAGTGCCACCGATGTTGACACCACTATGGCAATCCACGCAGCCCTTCTCCATGAAGGCCTGTAGCCCCAGGGTGGCTTCAGGGGAGAGTGCATCTTTATCTCCCCTGAGAAAGCGATCGAACGGTGAATTAGGTGTGAGTAATGTTGCCTCAAACACCTCGATGGCCTTCGCCATGTTGTCGAAGGAAACCGGATTTTTCTCGCCGGGGAAGGCCTTCTGGAAAAGCGTTATATATTCGGGCATGCTGTTCAGCGTCTTAAGAACCCCATCCGGGGTGTTGGCCATTTCGACGCCTGCTTGAATGGGACCTTTGGCTTGTTCTGCCAGGTCTTTGGCGCGGCCATCCCAGAACTGGGCGATATTGAAGACGGAATTGAGAACAGTCGGTGCATTGCGTGGGCCTTTCTGCCAATTGTGACCGGTGGAGGTCTCCTGGAAATCACCTCCTCCCAAACCCACATTATGACAGGTGTGACAACTGATCAGCGCGCTTTTTGACAGTCGGGGATCAAAATAGAGCACCTTGCCGAGTTCCAGCTTGTCCGGGGTGGCGGGATTTCCCTTTAGTTCCGGCGGACTGGTAGGGATAGGTTTGAAGTTGGCCACTGCCTGTTCACGAAGGTCTGCTGCCGCCTGACTTGCTGTCCCAGCGCACAGAAAGAGCATAATAGCCGCTACCACTACGGTTTTCTTTTTCATGGTTTTCTCCTTTTTTTCTTTTTGTTGTGAATGAGTTATTTGGGCCTTCAAAGTTCACATGTTCGGCATTCGAGGACAGGAAAATTTCTCGACTGTTTATATCCTATCGTGAAGAAATTAGTTCCTATTGTCAAGCGTTTAATATTTATATGTTATTCCACTCCCATCTGACAAATGAGAGTAGAATAACATTCTCATTTTACTATGTATCGTAAATACGTCAGAATAGCCGCTGGAACATGGGGTCACCTGCTTAAAAAGAAACATGGCTGCAAGCTTCCAAGATGTTATATCGGGAAATTGGCCGTTTGCATAAATCTCACTTTTCTTCTCACTTCAACTTGACAACTTGGAAGCCTGACCCATTTCTTCTCTTTTGGTGCTGAAGGCCTCGATTGCATCCCGCAGCTCACCCTGCTCCAAAAGGGTCTGCTTATTAAAGAGGGGGACGATCAGGGTGGAGTAGAACATGGTCATAAAGATCATGAAACCACTCATCAACAGCCAGGCCGAGATCCAGAAATTGTCCTGGGTGACCTGGTAAAACCAGATCACCGTCGCCAGCAGGGGGCCGCCCAGGAGGACAATGAGGAGCCAGCCCTTGATCTTGTCGGTGATAAAGGTGGCAAGGGTGGTCTTGTTGAAGGCAAAGAAGAGCAGGGAGACCAGCAATTCCGCCTGCACCATGCCCCGGGCAAGCTTGTCGATAAAGGCAAAGCCGCCACCCATGAGCAGGCCTAAGAGGAGCACAAGCTTCAGGCTGGCGGTGACCAGCTCAAACCGGCAGTTTGCCCTCTTGTACTCATGGGACTGTTGATACTTCTCCTCACTGTAAATCCCCTTCACCTCTTCAGGCAGGTGCGTGCTGATACTCCGGCAGTTGAGAAAGCTGAGCCCCCTTTCCAGGAGATAATCCGCCATAACGATGGCGATAATGACATAAAGGATGGTGGTGGCACTCATGGCTTCAAGGACTCTTGAGGAGAAAGGGTTCTGGGTTCGTTTTCCTGCACATGCAGGCCGGGGGTCTTTTTTTTGTCATGGCCATGTCAAACGGTTAGCGGTGCTATTCGTAATGGGACCACATTCTCAGCACTTTAACAACATTATGATCTTCTAAAACCTGATAAACCAACCTGTGCTGAATGTTGATCCGCCGTGAATAAGCGCCGGACAAATCACCAACCAATTTTTCATAAGGTGGTGGATTTTGAAATGGATTTTCACGCAGAACCATCAAAAGTGCCTGTGTCTTTTCTTTCAGACCTGCTGAAGATAATTTCTGAGCATCTTTCTGGGCGTGTTTTGTATACACCAATTCCCAAGTCACCAGTCCAGTTCCTTGGCACATTCGTCAACTGGAGTCTGCAACCCTTCCATAATGGACTCGCGCATACCCGGAACGGACAGCAAGTACATGGTTTCTTGAATTGACGCCCAATCTTCAGCCGAGATGAGCACGGCATTATTTCGTTTGCCGGTGATGACTACCGGTTCATGGTTTGTGGCCGCTTCGTCAATGATGCGGTAGAGGTTTGAGCGTGCTTGGCTTGCCGTGAGTGTATGCATGATGTTCTCCTTGATTGGTGTATACCGTACGGCAATACGTACGTTTTGTCAAGGTGGTGCGAAGCCGCTAATGCTAAGGGTAACCAGCGACGGCCACTGAACGTGGCTTATAGAACGCGGCAGGGTAGAGTAGAGATGTGGCGCGGTAGTAATGTAATCAACAATCGCCCCGTTTCCACATCCCCCTCATCGAACCGGACAGGCGGATCTCCCGCATCCGGCTCTCGGACAAGATTTCACACTTTCGCCCACGGAAAGCTGCGG
>VMSP01000101.1:0-40000 GCA_013792135.1 Desulfocapsa sp.
AAATGCGATCTGAAGTAATGGCATGGAATACTGATCGGAATAATCGTCAAACCAAGGTCGATTGGCAGTTCACCACGAATGATGCGCGAATTAAACTGAAACGGCTATATCCGAAACTTTAAAATATACGCTGTACTAGTCGTTTTCGTATTAATATGGATGCGACATTTACCGAGACCCTTTCTTTTCATGGTCGATTGGCCATATATAAGAATTGGGGGGACAGCGATGACGCAACAGCCAGTGGTATGTTGATTGATGCTAATCGGGCTCATCAGCCGAGTTCCAGCAACCTCTGGGTTGATCGGGTCTACGTGGACTGGATACCTGAAGGGTTGCCTGTGCCCTTGGCTATCACTATAGGCCGGCAGCCTTCAACAGAAGGCCCTCCTTTTGAGTTCAAGGAAAATAGGCTTCGGCAGTCCACTTACCCTGCCCATCTGTTTAACGGGGAATCGGATGGTATTGTTGCCACTCTGGGGTTGGAACGGTATACGGGTATTGCAGAAATGGGTCTACGTTTTGGATATAGTAAATTCTATCACAGCGATGATGATAATAATATGGGCAGCGCCTTTCCTTTTCTTGATGATGGAGAGGCTGGTGACTCCAACGTCTTTGGCATTTTGTTTGAGTCGGAGATCCCAGGTTTACCGGACAGTCTGGCAGTCCTCAGCTATGCCATGGTCCGGGATCTGCCTTCCAGTATGATCGGCCCTACACTGGATGAGCCTGCAGGGACCCCTGCTAATATGGATCTGGGGGATATGAATGTCTGGGGGGCACATATTCAGGCCCGGAATATTCTGGATAGCGGCACGGATATTTTCTTCTCCTATGGGGGAAATGAGAGCAGCCCTAACGGTACCGCTCAATATGAGTATGGTCTGCTCTCCTCTAATGGTCTGGAGGCAAGGACAGGCTCTTCCATTTACGCTGGTGCACGCTATACCATTCCCTTTGAACCGTTGAATCGTCCTAAAATCGGATTTGAATTTAATCATGGTTCCCGGTACTGGTTCAGTATGACGATGGGGGGGACAGATCTTTTCAACAAACTTGCAACCCGTGGTGATGCGTATGATCTGTATTATATCCAACCGGTGAATCAGTATCTGTTTTTTCGGGCAGGATTCATGCATATCTCCTATGATTATACCGGAAGTGGTTTCTATATGGGCGAGCCTGATGCTACCAATGCCATTCTGGATAACTACTATCTCTTGATGGATGTTCGCTTTTGATTTCAAACGCTGAAGAGGTATCTCAATTATTGCATATTCTATCCGGGAGGAATATTTTTTATGAATGCATTAGAGAATGACAAAGGGCTACATCCTCTGTTTGATTGTGATTGTTCCAGCCTTTTTTTTCCCACCACTGCTGAGGAGATCAAAAAAAATATCCTGCATCATGTGATGAGTTTCCAGGGGCGTGATCCCCTGCGGGCAGGTGAAAGTGACATCTATAAAGCCCTTGCCTATACCCTGCGCGATATCATGGTGGAAAAATGGATTGCGACCCAGAAGGCCTCCTATGCCCAGGGGAAAAAACGAGTCTATTATCTTTCCCTTGAGTTTCTCATAGGTCGTTCCCTTGGCAACAGCATGATCAATCTTGGAATTTATGATGCGGTGCAGCAGGCCGTTGAAGAGCTTGGTTTTGACATGGATCTGCTGCGGGAAGAAGAGGAGGACGCGGCCCTTGGCAATGGCGGGCTGGGGCGGCTGGCAGCCTGTTTCATGGATTCCATCGCCACCTTGAAGATTCCGGCCTATGGGTATGGCATTTTGTATGAATATGGTCTTTTTAACCAGCAGTTGATTGATGGCTATCAGGTGGAAAGCCCTGATAGTTGGATGCGTTATGGCACACCCTGGGTATTTCAGCGGGACATGCCGGTTTTTCCGGTCAATTTTTATGGCCGGGTCAGCAGTTATCTGGATGCGAACGGAAATTATCGAGCTCAATGGCTGGAGACGGAAGAGGTCATGGCCCTGCCCTGTGACATCCTGGTGCCTGGGTATCAGAATGATCATGTGATCAATATGCGATTATGGGCGGCCCGCGCCTCCCGTGATCTGGATTTGAGTTTTTTCGGCAGAGGCGATTATATCGGTGCGGTCCAGCATAAGGTGAGTTCCGAAACCATCTCCAAGGTGCTTTATCCGCCGGATCATAATCTGGCAGGCCAGGAGTTGCGGTTGAAGCAGCAATATTTCTTTGTGGCGGCCACCTTGCAGGATGTTATGCGTCGTTATAAAAAGAAGTATTCAGATTTTACTATGTTCAGTGATATCATTGCCGTGCAGTTGAATGATACCCATCCGGCCATTGCCATTCCTGAACTGATGCGCCTGCTTCTTGATATCGAGGGTCTGAGCTGGGAAAAGGCCTGGGATGTCTCTACCAAGACCTTTGCCTATACCAATCATACCCTCATGCCCGAAGCCTTGGAAAAATGGCATGTGGGGCTGCTGGAAGAGGTGCTGCCCAGACATCTGGAGATCATTTATGAGATCAATCGGCATTTTCTGGAGTTGGTTGCCTTGGCCTATCCTGGTGATATCGGTAGGCTGCGTGCCATGTCCATTATTGAGGAGGGCGAGGAAAAAAAAGTGTGCATGGCCCATCTGGCCATCGTGGGGAGTCATTCGGTAAATGGGGTTGCAAAACTGCATACCCGTTTGTTGAAGGAGAAGGTCTTTAAGGCTTTCCATCAGTTCTTTCCAGGTAAGTTTAATTCCAAGACTAACGGCATTACCCCGCGGCGCTGGCTGCTTAAGGCCAATCCCAGGCTTGCTGATCTGCTTATCAACAAGATCGGCCCTGGATGGATTACGGATCTCAAGCAGCTGCGGGGGTTGGAACCATGGGCTGATGATATGGAGTTTCTGGGAGAATGGCAGGCAATTAAACGTGCCAACAAAGAGCGCTTAGCGGCTCTGATCCATAAAGAATGTGGTATTGAGGTGAATCTGGATTCCATGTTCGATATCCAGGTGAAGCGTATCCATGAATACAAACGGCAACTGTTGAATTGCCTTCATGTTATTACCCTGTATCATAAGATACTCCGGAGGCCTGATCTCGATCTTGCCCCAAGGACCGTTGTTTTTGCAGGTAAGGCCGCACCTACCTACTGGAAGGCCAAGCTGATTATCAAGCTGATCAACTCCATTGCCGAGGTTGTGAACAATGATCCACGGGTGGGAGTGCGTTTACGGGTTGTTTTTCTTCCCAATTATAATGTGTCACAGGCCGAGGTGATCATGCCTGCCGCCGATCTGTCCGAGCAGATCTCGACCGCCGGTACCGAGGCATCGGGCACAGGGAACATGAAGTTCTCGCTCAATGGAGCACTCACCATAGGAACCCTTGACGGGGCTAATATTGAAATCCTGGAAGAGGTGGGATCTGAAAATATCTTTATCTTCGGGATGACGGCAGAAGAGGCAGAGTTTGAGAAGTTGAATGTTAGTCGCACGCCTATGGCCATTTACCGTAATAACGAGAAGATCGCTCAAACCATTGACAGCATTCGGGACGGTTCTTTTAGCCGAGGTGATAAGGATTTGTTTCGCCCCCTTGTTGACAGTCTACTCGATCAGCACGACCCCTATCTTCTGCTTCTGGACTTTGAATCGTATCTTGCCTGTCAGGATCGGGTGAATACAGCCTTTCTTGATACTGTGGCCTGGAGCAGAATGTCTGTTTTGAATGTGGCGCGTATGGGGAAATTTTCTACTGATCGCACCATTAAACAATATGCCAAGGAAATCTGGGGGGTCCCGGTGGATGAGGAATAGTAAGAGGAGTTGATAGCTGGAGTTATTTTCTGCCGGCCCTGTTTTACAGGATGTGACTTGACCTTGGAGTGAATATCAGGTATTTAGAAGGCGTAGTAAAATAACCATGTTAATATGGTGGTTATTTTTGCAGAATGGAAACATTGTCAATGAAACATTGGTGCCAGTCAGTTGCATGATGTTGATTACAAGAGTGATAAAAAAAGGGTCACAAGTTGAATAACTTGTGACCCTTTGAATTTACTGGAGGCGGCGAGCGGATTTGAACCGCTGAATCATGGTTTTGCAGACCAGTGCCTTAGCCGCTTGGCTACGCCGCCTTTTTGAGCAGACTTAAATAAGCATGCGAGCCACTTTATACCACAGTTTGTTTTTTTGACAAGGGGAAAATGGGTATGGATATCGATTCACTGGCGCAGAAGAATAAGCAGGAGCTCTCTTGCTTCGAGCAGATACTGGGATATCGTTTTACTGATCTGCGTCTGTTGCAGAAGGCCCTGATTCATGCCTCCTTTGCCTTTGAGCATTCTTTTCCGGGTCAGAATAATGAAACTCTGGAGTTTCTGGGTGACGCGGTCCTCGATCTGGTTATCGGTCATACCCTCTTCAAATGTTTTCCTGAGATGCGCGAAGGGGAGTTGACCAAATTACGTTCCGCGCTTGTCAATGAGACCCATCTGGCTACCATGGCAAGAGATGTGGAACTGGGTAAATTCCTCTGTCTTGGCAAGGGTGAGGATGCCTCAAACGGCAGGAATAAATCATCCATCCTGTCCTGCGCTTATGAGGCGGTGGTCGGGGCTGTCTTTGAAGATGGCGGATACGAGACGGCGGAAGACTTTGTGTCTCGTTTTTTTATCCCGGCCTTTGATGTCAAGAGAGAGGAATTGTTGATCGCCGATGCTAAAAGCAGGTTGCAGGAGGTCTTGCAGGAACAGTTTAATGAGGCGCCGTTTTATCGGCTGGACATGGATGAGGGGCCGTCCCATCAGAAGCTGTTTACGGTATCAGTGATTTTTCGAGAGATTGTCTTTGGCACCGGTTCTGCCGGTTCCAAGAAAGAGGCGGAGCAGCGGGCTGCTGCCAGTGCCCTTGCTGATTATGATCTGATGATCTCACGTTTATGATAGGACTATTGTGTAATATGACTCAAGAATGGAGAAGATCGTGGATGGAGTGAAAAAAACCGGCCTGCGCCGTATCGTCAATGCCACGGGTTATTCCTTGTGCGGCTTGAGGGCTGCCTGGAGGACAGAGGCGGCATTTCGCCAGGAAGTTATTCTGGTGGTAATCCTGCTGCCTCTGGCATTTCTGCTGGGGAATAATGGAGTGGAACGAGCCCTGCTGCTCAGTGTCTGTATGGTGGTAGTGGTGGCTGAACTGTTGAACTCAGCGATTGAAGCTGTGGTTGATCGTATTGGCCCAGAGCATCATTCCCTGGCTGGGGCGGCAAAGGATATGGGGTCTGCTGCAGTTTTTGTCAGTCTTGTTATGGTGGTAATGGTGTGGGGTGTTCTTCTTTATGAGCGTTTTTGTTGATTTTTTTTGTAAGAGTGTTACGTCGGAATGAGTCAGATTATGGAAAACAATAAGCCTCTTGAACGCTCTTTTCTCAAGCGGACCATGGTGTATGTCCTGCATCCGAAGATGAACAGCATCCAGTTAACTCTGGTGATCTCTGTGCTCCTGGTTTTCTTCTATAATAATGGTTTTTGGGCAGAGATCCTGAAGATTGCGGCGAATTCTCAGCAAAATCGATTCTTTCTGGGATCCATATTCCTCCTTCTTGTGGCCTTTATCAATTGCTGTCTTTCCCTGGTCAGTTTTAAATATATTTTAAAACCCTCTCTGGTCCTGATTCTCTTGATAGCGACCTTGGCGGCCTATTTCACGAAAACCTATGGCATTATTATTGATCAGTCAATGATCAATAATATCCTGGCAGCAGATGTGGGGGCTGTCTCTGAACTGTTTAATATTAAGATGCTCTATTATGTTGTCGTGCTTGGTGCGATTCCATCTTTTCTGGTCCTGCGTGCTGAGATTCGATACAAGAGTTTTGTCAAAGAGCTGTTTATGGTGTTGGGAACCGTGCTCACCAGCATGGCGGTCATAGTTGTTGTCTTGGTGCTTTTTTATAAGGATTATATTTCATTGGGAAGAAATTATAATTATGTGCGGCATCTGGTTAATCCGGTCAGTTCTGTCTATGAAGTGGTCTCTTACGTCAAAAGGACAGTGACCAGTGGCAAGGTTGTGGTCAGGCCCATTGGTGAAGATGCACGAATGGAAAAAACGTGGCAGGAGAGAGGCAGAAAAAATCTGGTGATCCTGGTGGTAGGTGAGGCGGCACGAGCCCGTAATTTTTCAGTGAATGGGTATGATAGAAAAACCAACCCGTTCCTGGAAAAAGAGGATATCCTGAGTTTTACCAATGCCTATTCTTGCGGGACGGTTTCCTCCACCTCTGTGCCCTGCATGTTCTCTCATTTTGATCGGAGCTCTTTCAGTGATACCAAGGGAGAGCGTCACGAGGGACTCTTGGATGTCTTTTCACATGCGGGAGTACAGGTTTTATGGCGGGAAAATAATTCAGGCTGCAGAGGGGTGTGTAGCCGGGTGGAGACGGAAGTTTTGACAGATCTGCTGGATGACGATTTCTGCTCTTCGGGGGAGTGCCAGGATATGATTCTATTGCAGGGGCTGCAGCAATATATCAATCGAGCAGGAAAGGATACCTTTATTGTCCTCCACCAGAAAGGGAGTTATGGGCCGGGGTATTATCGGAGGTCGCCTCCTGAATTTAAAACCTTTCTTCCAGAATGTACTACGAATCAGCTTCAAGAATGTCGGACCGAGGAACTGATCAATGCTTATGACAACACGATTCTTTATACCGATTATTTTCTGGATCAGGTTATTAATCTCCTGAAGAAAAATAGTGTACAGTTTAATACCGCCATGCTCTATCTCTCTGATTATGGTGAGTCACTGGGAGAAAAGAATATTTACCTTCATGGGCTACCCTATGTGATTGCTCCCGATGAGCAGAAACATATCCCTTTTATCCTCTGGTTTTCAGATGCTTTCTTTGAGAACAATAGTCTGGACAAAAATTGTCTGCAAAGAAAGGTTGATGACAATCTTTCTCATGATAATCTGTTCCATTCCGCCCTGGGTCTGATGGGGATCAAAACGGCAATGTATGAGAAAGATCTGGATATCTTTGCCGGCTGTAAGCAATAGCTTTTTTCCTTTCGTGTTTTTTTGAATATGCCTCTTGTTATTCCTGTTTTTATTCCCCATCAGGGTTGTCCGCGGCAGTGTCTTTTTTGTAATCAGCACTCGATCACTGGTGAGGACGACCATCGGGAGAAAGTCGCCTCGGTGGCGGCAACCATCAGGGAATGGCTTTCTCGTCCTCGACGTCAGCCACAGGTGCAGGTGGCGTTCTTCGGAGGCTCATTTACCTGTCTGCCCAGAGAGCGTCAAGAAGAATTGTTGGCGGAAGTCCAACCATTTTTGGCATCTGGTCAGGTGGATGTAATCAGACTCTCGACCCGCCCTGATTGTGTGAACAGGGAGGTGTGCTCTTTTCTTCTGTCTCGGGGGGTGCGTATTGTTGAACTGGGTGTGCAGTCCCTGGATGATCTTGTCCTTCAGGCATCCAGACGTGGTCATGATGCGGATAGTTCCAGGCGGGCCATTGCTCTCTTGCAGGAGGCGGGGATGGAGGTCGGGATTCAACTGTTGCCGGGCCTCCCGCTGGAGACGACGGCTTCCTTTCTGCGGACGGTAAAGGAGGTGGTTGCCCTTGCTCCTGCCTTTGTGCGTTTATATCCGGTCCTGGTCGTTGAGCATTCAGGGCTTGCGGAAATGTACCGGCGGGGTGATTATCAGCCGTTGTCCATGAATCGGGCCATTGCCTTGAGCTGTAGGGCCAAGAGCCTGCTTGCGGCGGCGGCAATCCGGGTGGTGCGCATTGGTCTGCAACCCTCACCTGCGCTGGAGCGCGAGTTGCTGGCCGGGCCGTATCACCCTGCCTTCGGGGAACTGGTTGCGAGCAGGATATGGTTGCAGAGAATTCGTCCCCTGCTGGCTTCATGCCCACAAGGAAAAAGGGTGACGGTACGGATTTCCCCCCGTGATCTCTCGGCAGTTGTAGGGATGAAACGATTAAATATACAGAGGTTTGAGCAGTTGGGATTTGCCGACAGGTTGGAACTTATAACGGATGTGAATATGAAACGAGGAACATTGGTCTATGCTGTCAGTTAATCATTTGGATGTCCGTTTTGGCGAGAAACACCTCTTTAAGGATATCTCTCAGCGGGTCCATGCCGGTGACCGGGTCGGCCTGGTCGGGGTCAACGGGGCCGGCAAATCAACCCTGCTCAAGATCATGGCCGGAGTTTCTGCCTGTGATGACGGGGTGATTACCAAATCCAAACATTTTTCCGTGGGCTATCTACCTCAGGAGAGTAGCGCCTTGGTCTCGGATAACACCTTGTATCAGGAGGCAGAGAGTGCCTTTGATGAAATTCTGACCCTGCAGCAGGAGGCGGAGTTCCTCCATGATCAGTTGGCGGAGATGACTGACCATAATTCTGAACTCTTTAATGCCATGATTGAGCGGCAGGGGGAGTTGCAGCATCAACTGGAAGGGCATGATGTCTATACCATTCGGGCCAGGGTGGAAAAAGTACTGTTGGGCCTCGGCTTTAAGCAGACGGACATGGATGCTCCGGTGACCAGTTTTTCCGGAGGTTGGGTCATGCGCCTGATGCTGGCCAAAATGCTGCTGGTGTCGCCTTCGCTGCTGCTCCTTGATGAACCGACCAATCATCTTGATCTGGAATCTCTGACCTGGGTGGAGGATTTTTTTCGCTCCTGTCAGGGGGCGATGGTGATTATTTCCCATGACCGGACCTTCCTTGACAAGATAACCAAGACAACCTGGGAGTTGAGTATGGGCAGGCTGTCGGTATATAAAGGAAACTACTCCTATTATATCAAGGAAAAGGCAGAGCGGCGGATTATTGAAAAGGGGGCCTATGATAATCAGCAGGCCAAGATCAAGCAGACCATGCGTTTTGTTGAGCGTTTCCGGGCCAAATCCACCAAGGCCAAACAGGTGCAGAGCCGAGTGAAGCAGCTTGACAAGATAGACATGATTGAGCTCTCCGACGATGAACAGCAGATTCGATTCACCTTTCCTCCCGCCCCCCCCTCTGGTCGTGATGTGCTGCAGATCGAGGGCTTGAGCAAAAGCTATCAGGGACGACAGATCTTCTCTGATGTGAACCTGCAGCTGCAGCGGGGGGACAAGGTGGCAGTGGTTGGGGTTAATGGTGCTGGTAAGTCAACTCTGGTCAAGATCATCGGTGGTCAGCTGGAGTATGACGCGGGGGAGATCAAGCTGGGCCATAATGTACAGCTTTCCTATTTTGGCCAGCATCAGGCCCAGGAGTTGTCTCCCACTCTCTCTGCCTTGGAGACTATGGCTTTGAGTGGAGCCGATCTGACCATCACCAGGGTGCGTTCTTTGCTGGGGGCCTTTCTCTTCAGGGGGGAGGAGGTAGACAAGAAGGTGGCAGTGCTTTCCGGAGGTGAAAAGAGTCGCTTGGCCTTGGCCAAGATGATCGCCAAACCCGCTAATCTGATGCTTCTTGATGAGCCGACCAACCATCTGGATATAAGTTCCCAGGAGGTGCTGCAGGAGGCCATGGCCCAGTATGATGGCTGTATCGTTGTGGTCTCGCATAACCGCTATTTCCTCGACAGTTTCATCAATAAGGTGTTGCTGGTCAAAGATGGTCAGGTGGCCCTCTATGAGGGGAATGTGACCGAATATCTGCGCAAGGCAGCCCTGGAAGACGAGGAAAAGAAGAGCCCTGTACTTGAGACTATAGTGTCTGCCGATGCAAGCGGCGTTGAACATTCGCGGGAATCGAAGAAGGAAAAGCGGCAGCAGGAGGCCCAGGAACGCAAGGAGCGTGGCCGGAAGCTTGCACCTTGGAAAAAGAAGGAAGAAGAGGCGGAAAAACAGGTTGCAAGCCTGGAGGTTCGCAAGGAAGAACTGGAGGCCCTGATGGCCAATCCTGACCTCTATAGTGATGAGGAGGCCTGGGCCAGGACCAGCAAGGAGTACGATCAATGTAAAAGTCATCTTGAGCGTTGGTATTCTCAATGGGAAGAGGCGCAGGAGGAGATTGAGGCCATTGAGGCTGATTGACCCTCTGAGCTCTGTTACGAAAACAAGCCTTTTCTCTTTTCCTCGGCCATTATTTTTATCTGCCGAGATTCGTTGCTAATCAGAAACGGGAGTGAAGCGTATGAAAAAACTGATAGTGGCTGTTCTTGCATGGAATGTAATCAGTGCTGTAAATGCACTGGCATGTACGACCCTGCTCGTTACCAAGGAAGCATCGAAGGATGGTTCGGTAATGGTTGGACATTCCGACGATAGTGAGCTCTTTGATCAGCGTTTGGTGCAAGTTCCTGCTGCCGACCATAAGCCAGGTTCGCTCCGGCCTGTCTATTATGATGCGTCGGCAATTGGGGACAAACCTCAGTATCATACGTATGAACTCCGCCGCTATGTCGGTACCGATCGGGGCCCTGTCTATGATGAACCTGATCGTCCTCAAAGTATTCCTCTCGGCTATATTCCACAGGTTGAACATACCTATTCCTATTTTGAGGGTTCGTATGCCATTATGAATGAACATCAGGTGATGTTCGGCGAATGTACCGATGGCACCAAGTTGCAACCAGACCCGGTTCCGGGCAAGCTTATTTTCTACAGTGCGGAGTTAAGCCGTGTGGCTGCCGAACGGTGCACAACGGCCAGGCAGGCGGTTGAGTTGATTGGCTCTCTTATAGAAACCTACGGCTACTATGGAACCGGCGAAACTCTACCCATTGGCGACACCAAGGAGGGATGGGTCATAGAAATGGCTCCCAGTCCGGAAGGGACGGGTGGGCTTTGGGTGGCCAAAAAAGTTCCAGAGGGAGAAGTGTTTTTTGCCGCCAATGAACTGCGTATCCGGGAAATTGACCCTGGTGATCCTAATACGCTTTACAGCAAGGACCTCCATGCAATAGCCCAGAAGCATGGATGGTGGAAGCCGGAGGATGGCAAACTTGATTGGCTACGGACAGTGAGCTTGGGTGAGTACAGTCATCCTTACTATTCGTTGCGGAGGGTGTGGCGACTGCAATCACGGGTTGCACCATCCAAGGCGCAATCACCCTGGGTCAAAAACGGTTTTACCAAGAAGTTTCCTTTTAGTATCAAACCGGACCAAAAGCTGAGTGCTCGTGATGTCATGGGTCTGTATCGTGATTATTACCAGGGTACCGAATTTGATCTATCGAAGGGGGTAACTGCAGGACCGTTCGGCAGCCCCTATCGTTATCCTGGTCCCATGGATGCAGGTGGAAGCGATACCGGCGATCCGAATGCCAAATTGAAAGGTGGATGGGAACGGCCGATTTCTATTTTCCGTTGTGGATTCAGTTATATCTGTCAGGCCCGCGACTGGCTGCCCGATCCCATTGGCGGTCTGCTCTGGTTTGGCCCGGATGAACCGATGAGCACTGCCTATGTCCCATTTTATGTGGGGGTTACGCGTATTGCCAAACCCTATTATACTGTTGATACAACTGCCTTCAGTCAGGATAGTGCCTGGTGGGCGTTTAATTTCGTGGCCAATTGGGCCGGCTTGAAATACAGTTATATTATTAAGGATATACAGCAAAAACAGGACGAGATCGAGTTGGCAGCCTTGTTTTCAATCGAGGAAATGGATAAACAGGCTGTGGCCCTGTATAAACAGGATCCCGCTAAGGTCCCGCCTTTGCTCACCGAATATTGTGAGACCCAGGCCAATCAGGTTGTGAAGGATTGGTGGAAGCTGGCCTGGGAACTCGTTGCCCGATATGATGACGGGTATGTCAATGCTCCGGAGAAAATGGCACAGGAAGTAGGCTATCCAAAAGAGTGGTATGAAAAGTCAGAATGGTCGAATGGACCTAAATCATACAAGAAATTGAAAAGTATTGAGCGATGATCCTCTGCTCGGGGGCTGTTTCAGAGTATCGAAATAGCTAGCCCCTGAATAATCGTTCTAAATCTGGGTCTTTTGCAAAAATCATAACAGCTATATATCATTCTGACTGGCAGGGAGAGCTGTTTCTCCATGTTGAATTTCAGGAAACATTATTAAGATCTCTTTCGTTGATTAAGATGACAAGATTATAGATTTCAAGATTTTTTCAAGAAGTGATCTGGCCTTTTATGGGCAAGGCCGTTTTGAGGGCCATGCACTCTCCCCCCCCTTTCCCTCCGTAAATTTCGCACCGCCTGTTGTGATGATATTTTTTCTTGTCATGATCCCGCAGGCGGTTTTTTTTTGTGGATGAAAAAAGTGCGTGCGTGTAGAAAATGGCAACTATCTCTCTAAGATATAATCAACCTGTTTTGCACCTTAAAGTCGAGGAAAACTCATCGTGAAGCGACTCGTCCTCCCTGTTACTGGTGGCGTTTTCTACCTGGATTCAATTACCGATCCAGGCCTTTGCTGCTGAATCCGCCCACGGTAGCAATCTGGATCTTACCACCCATGGTATCGGCTATGCCTCCCCGGCCATTTTTGTCGTGGCCTATCTTCTGATCATGGGTGAGGAGTTCATTAATCTCCGCAAATAAAAGCCGGTGCTACTGGCTGCCGGCCTAATCTGGGGGATGATCGGGTATCTCTATACCGCCCATGGCTTGCCCCATGTTCTCGAAGAAGCTGTTCGTCACAATATCCTGGAATATGCAGAGCTCTTTCTCTTCCTGTTGACCATCTGCACGGCGGTGAGCTTTCATAACTTTCTGAACTTGCCGCCCATGATGGGTATGATGACCGGTCTTGCCTATCTGAAGTTTTTTGGTTTCTATCTCAAGAATACCCATAAGAAGGCGGGTGAGTCCATCAGAAAACGAAACTCGGACGCGAATGAACAGCTTGGTGATACTGTCGCTTTTGATGTTTTTAAGCATATTGCCCCGGCTGAGTGGGATACCTTAATGTTCTTCTACGGTGTTATCCTCTGCGTCGGTGGTCTCGGTTTCATCGGCTATCTGGCTCTGGCTTCGCAGACCATGTACACTGGATGGGGTGCCACCTCGGCCAATATTACGGTGGGTATTTTGTCAGCTATTGTTGATAATATCCCGGTGATGTTTGCTGTGCTCACCATGATGCCGGATATGTCTGAAGGCCAGTGGCTACTGGTCACCATGACCGCCGGTGTCGGCGGAAGCTTGCTCTCTATTGGTTCCGCGGCCGGGGTCGGCCTTATGGGGCAGGCCCGAGGCATGTACACCTTATTTGGTCATCTGAAATGGACCCCGGTGATTGCCCTTGGATATGCTGCCAGCATCTATGTCCATTTCCTGATTAACAGCAGACTGTTTGTTCGGTAAGTTGTTGTCAAAAAAATAACGGTAACATTGCAGCACCGTAACATTCCCCTAACCGGTGCCAGGTTGAACTTTTGACTTCTGAACTGTGTTAAAAAAAACTTGCCTCTTTTTCACATTTCGGAGTAGTTTGTTTTGTCTGATGCTCTCAATGACTGCAGTTTTTTTTCAGCGTTTCCCGGGTTGATAATACTGAAGGTACCGGGGATAAAGGGCAAGAGTGTTTTTTGTTCAGGAATTATGATTTTCATAGTTAGACCTTTCAGATTGTTTTTCTGTGCTGGCTTTTCTTCATGAAGAATTTTTCAGAAAGATGTCAGTTGGTCTGTATGATTTCTTGTGGTATCAGGAAAAATAGTACCTTCTTTGGAAGCAAGTACTGATCATGTTGTAACTCACTGCGGGTGTAATATCTGCATACCCTGTTCACGTCTTCGTACATGGAATTTATTATGAAAATTTATTTATTGTCTCGTCTCTCTTTCGTCTCTGTCTTTTTTTCTTTATTGTTGTCTTTTACGACGGCTCATGCTGTCGAGAAGCATTCTGTGGTAGCCTTTCTACCTTTTACGGTGAATGCTTCGAAGGATATGTCCTATCTTCGTGATGGCTTGGGCGAGATGCTCGCCAGTCGTTTGTCTGCCGAGGCCGGTGTTGTGGCTGTTGATAAAAGAACAGTGGATGCCGTTCTGGGTACTGGGGGCAAGCCTGACCCGAAGCAGTTGGAAGTTCTGGCTGCAAAGATGGGGGCGGATTATCTTCTCTATGGGAGTGTTACCTCTCTTGGCGGGGGAATGAGTTTTGATGCCCGGGTATATTCAGTGGCAGCAAAGAGCAGTGAAACCTTTTACGCTACGGCTGCCAAGGAAGGGGACGTGATGACGGCCATTGATGGCCTCGCCTGGGGGGTTCTGGAAAAAACCTTCGGGAAAAAACGACCAGGCAGTGTCGCTGTTCCGCAGGCTGCTGTTGGTAGTGCGGAGTCAGCGGCCCTGCAGACAGCCCATCCGGATCGTACCTTCAGGGCCACAGCCGGTTTTGGGAATTCGTCTCTGCTTTGGAGTGAAGGGGCCAGCCAATTTTTCAAGACCCGCAATGTGCCGTTATCGTTGGAAGGAATCGCCATCGGTGATGTCGATGGCGATGGCGTAATGGAGGTGGTTATGGCTGATCGAGAGAAAGTGGTGGTCTATAAACTAAATGCGGGACGTCTTGCAGAGTTTGCCCAGATTAAACTCCTTGTCCGTTATAAGATTCATGCGGTGAATGTGGCCGACCTGAATGGGAATGGCAAGGCGGAGATCTACATCAGCGCCGCTGATACTGCTATGCCTGGTTCAATGGGTGTGGAATGGGACGGGAAGGAGATGGTAACCCTTTTTGAAGACGCCCGCTATTATATCCGTCCGGTCAAGGTGCCAGGACTCGGTGTGGTTCTGGCTGGACAGAAGGCCGGATCTGAGGGTGTGGCCATTAGTGGTCCCATCTATATCCTGACCCGCGATGGTGCTCAACTTGTTGGAGAGGAACGTCTTCCCGTGCCTTCCGGGGTGAATCTCTTTAATTTTTCGTTTGCGGATCTTGACGGTGATGGCGAGTGGGAGGTTGTGGCTCTTGATCAGTGGAATAAATTGCTGGTGATGAAACAGAGCGGCAAGCTGCTGTGGAAGAGTGAAGAGCGTTATGGCGCCACCAAACGTTATATTGGTGGAAAATCCGCCATGCAGATGACGCAGCAGACCGGTGCCAGAAGGGGTGCGACTAAGATGGTTGATGGTTCGACGGATATTCTTTTTGAGGAAGTGTATATCCCTTCACGGATACTGGTGACTGATGTTGACGGGGATGGTATTGATGACATAATAGTGAATGCCAATACGGCCACATGGACAAGTCTGGTCCGCAGTAGTCAGGTTTTTCAGTCGGGGACTATGCTCGGGCTGAAGTGGAATGGTGTGGGGCTCCAGGAGCTCTGGCGGACCAGAAAGGTTGGTGGATATGTGGTCGATTATGATGCCCGTTCCAATCATCTTCCGCTGAAGGATGGTGTTGAAGAGCTGTCTGTCGGTGTAGTTGCCCAAGGGAGTCTTGGTGATCTGCTGACAGCCGATGAATCGATGCTGCTGGTTTATCCTCTGCAGTTTAAGGCACAGGAACAGTAAACTGTATTGATTGTTTTTTTGTAATTATAGACTTACTTTTTTATAAAAAGCTCAGGAGTTAACGTGACGGAAAAAATAGATAATCCTCTTTGGATGTCCGGAAATGAGGCCATTGCCCTGGCAGCGTATGAGGCTGGGGTCAAGGTTGCGTCCGGCTATCCCGGCACCCCATCTACTGAGATTCTTGAGAATCTTTCGCGCTATGAGGGTGTGTATACCGAGTGGGCGCCCAATGAAAAAGTCGGCCTTGAAGTGGCAATCGGTGCCTCTTTTGCAGGCGTCCGAGCCCTGGCCACCATGAAACATGTGGGGCTGAACGTGGCTGCTGATCCCCTCTTTACCGCCTCCTATACCGGAGTACGGGGAGGATTAGTAGTGATAGTGGCCGATGATCCTGAAATGCATTCTTCCCAGAATGAGCAGGACAGCCGGAATTATGCCTTCGCCGCCAAGCTGCCCATGCTGGAGCCATCTGATCCTGCGGAAGCCAAGGAACTGCTGAAACTGGCTTTTGCTATCAGCGAGGAGTATGATACCCCGGTCCTTTTTCGAATCACGACTCGCATTGCTCATGTCAAAGGGGTGATCACAAAAGGGGAGATGCTGAGCTCTTTAGTCACCCCTGGAATTGAAAAGATGCCGGCCAAGTTTGTCATGCTGCCTGGTAATGCCCGTGCTCGTCGGGTGGTAGTGGAAGAACGAATGCGCCTTCTGCGTGAGATGGCTGAGAACGCACCGTTTAACGTGGTGGAAGCGGGTGATTCCCGCCGTGGTTTTATTACCTCCAGTGTCTCCTACCTCTATGTAAAAGCTTCCTTTCCCGACGCAGCTGTACTCAAACTTGGTATGTGCTGGCCCCTGCCGGAACTTATGATTCGTGATTTCGCCAAGAGCGTTGATCAGTTGTATGTTGTGGAAGAACTCGATCCTTTTCTGGAGCTGCATATCAGGGCTATGGGGATTGCCTGTCATGGGAAGGATCTGATTCCCAGCCAGGGAGAGCTGAACACCGCCATTGTTCGTAAAGCCATTGACCCCACCTCAGTTGCTGAACTTTTCGCACCGGTGGCACTGCCCATGCGTCCGCCCAATATGTGTGCAGGCTGTCCGCATCGGGGCATCTTTTACAACCTGTCGCGGATGAAGGTTTTTGTCTCAGGAGATATCGGCTGCTATACCCTGGGTTTTCTGCCGCCCCTTTCGGCTATGGACTCCTGCGTCTGTATGGGAGCATCGGTGGGGATTGCCCACGGTATGGCAAAGGCCCTCGGTGATGATGCTAAGGGGAAGGTTGTGTCGGTTATTGGTGACTCCACTTTTATCCATACCGGTTTGTCCGGCCTGATCAATACCGTTTATAATGGTTCCAGTTCCTTGTTGATCATTCTCGATAACCGAATCACGGCTATGACTGGTCAGCAGAACAACCCTGCTTCCGGGTGTAATATTAAAGGTGAGGCGGCCAACGCCATTGATCTTGAAGCCCTGTGTCGGGCGGTCGGGGTCAAACATGTGGATGTTGTTAATCCCCATGATATCAATGGTTGTCGTAAGGTTCTTAATAAGGCACTGGAATGTGATGAGGTCTCGGTGGTGATTGCCAGGGCACCTTGTGTGCTCTTGCCCGAGATGAAAAAGGCCGCAAATATTCCTTATCGTACCCTGGTGGCCAGTTGCACTGGTTGTATGGCCTGTGTTCGGCTTGGCTGCCCTGCTATCAGTTGGAACCCCGTGAGTCCTGAAAAGGCAAAATCTCTTGGGTACAAAGAAAAGCAGAAAGGTTTTGCCTTGATTAATGAGGTGCAGTGTAACGGTTGCGGCCAGTGTCAGGCGCTCTGTAAATTCGACGCCATCGTCAGGCAGGAGGCATAGGAATGGGAGCGCAAGGAAATATTCTTTTTTCGGGTGTTGGCGGCCAGGGAATTCTGCTGGCAAGTGAGATCATGGCCTATGCCCTACTGGCGGCAGGGTATGACGCCAAAAAAAGTGAAGTGCATGGCATGGCCCAACGTGGCGGTTCGGTCACGGCCCAGTTGCGCTATGGTGATAAGGTCTATTCCCCTTTGATTGAGCCGGGTCGGGCCGACATCCAAGTGGCCTTTGAGATGATGGAGGCCGTTCGCTATCTGCCCTATCTCCATAAAGGGAGCACGGTGATCGTTAATACCCAGAAGATTCTGCCGCCGTCAGTGGCCACCGGTCAGACCAGCTATCCGGAAAATGTAC
Source organism: Desulfocapsa sp. (assembly GCA_013792135.1). Lineage (GTDB taxonomy): Bacteria > Desulfobacterota > Desulfobulbia > Desulfobulbales > Desulfocapsaceae > UBA2270. The sequence goes on from VMSP01000101.1 coordinate 17,673, forward strand.
TTGATCATATCACAGCACTTGGGATCAGGGTGGTGCTGGTTGATGCCTTCGATCTGGCGCGGGAAGTGGGTGAGGTACGAACCGCCAACGTGGTGATGGTGGGTGCAGTTTCCACTTTCCTGCCCATGGACGCTTCGGTCTATGAAGGGATTATCAGCGCCCGGGTACCGGCACGATTCCGCGATGTAAATCTGCAGGCCTTTGCCGCTGGCAGAAAGGTCAGCCAGTAACTTTTACTTAGCCATCTTCTTGATGACTTTTGACATGATTATCATGGATGAGGAGTAGGTGATGACAACCCTCTATTGGGAAGAAGAAATTGAGACTCTGCCTCGGGTCGGACTTGAGTCTATTCAATTGACCCGGCTGAAGCATCTGGTGGCCCGTGTCTATGCTACGGTTGCACCCTATCGGGTCAAGATGGATGCAGCCGGGATTAAACCCGCCGACATTCAGAGTCTTGCTGATCTGCAGAAACTGCCTTTTACGGTCAAGGATGACCTGCGGGACAACTATCCTTTTGGACTTTTTACCGTTCCCATGGATCAAGTGGTGCGGGTGCACGCTTCATCCGGTACCACTGGTAAACCGACCGTGGTCGGCTACACCAAAAAGGATATTGAGACCTGGGCCGGGGTTATGGCCCGTGCCTTGACCTGTGCCGGGGCTACTCGCCGGGATATGATCCATAATGCCTATGGTTATGGTCTGTTTACCGGCGGTCTTGGTGCCCATTACGGGGTTGAACGACTGGGGGCCACAGTTATACCTGTGTCCGGCGGTAACACCAAACGGCAGATTACCATCATGCAGGATTTTGGTTCCACTGTCCTTCTTGCCACCCCTTCCTATGCCCTCAATCTGGCCGATGCCATGCAAGAGCTGGGAGTTGATCCCAAAAGCTTGTCCCTACGCGTGGGAATCTTTGGTGCTGAACCCTGGAGTGAAAACATGCGCGATGAAGTGGAGCGCAAACTCAATATCAAAGCTGTAGATATTTACGGTCTTTCCGAGGTGATGGGTCCAGGAGTTGCCATGCAGTGTCTGGAGACGGGTCGTGGCATGCACATCTTTGAAGATCACTTCCTGCCTGAGATCATCGATCCCGATACTGGTGAAGTCCTGCCGCCGGGCGAGCAGGGAGAACTGGTGTTCACCACTCTGACCAAAGAGGCTTTTCCTTTGATCCGCTATCGGACCAAAGATATCTCCCAGCTCAATTATGAGAGGTGTGCCTGTGGCCGAACCATGGTCCGTATGGAAAAGATCACCGGCCGTACCGATGACATGCTGATCATCCGTGGAGTGAACGTATTCCCTTCTCAAGTGGAGCATGTGCTCATGGGAGTTGAGGGAGTGGAGCCCCACTATCAGATTGTGGTGAACCGGGAAGGCAATATGGACACCATGGCCGTAAATGTCGAGGTCAGTGAGGTCCTGTTCTCTGATGAGGTGAAGAACCTTGAGAAATTGACCCGTAAGATTCAGGCTGATATCAAGGATTTGCTTGGTGTAACCTGTAAAGTACAATTGGTGGAGCCCCGAACCATTCAGCGCAGTGAGGGCAAAGCGCAGAGGGTTATTGATAATCGGAAAATTTAAGGCACTCGGTTTGTTGAGTCTGTAGTTCTTTTAGGCTGTTAACTAAGCCCTTACAGGATATCCACCTTTTCAAAATCCAGGAGGATTTGTCATGCGTGTAGAACAGATTGCTGTTTTTTTGGAGAATAAATCTGGCCGACTGGCAGAGATCACTGCAACGCTTGCCGATAATGGCGTTAATATCCGGGCATTGTCTGTAGCTGATACCGCTGACTTTGGTATCCTGCGGTTAATCGTTGATGATGTGGCAAAAGCCAAAAAGGTTTTGAAGGCAAATGGCTTTACGGTTGGGATTACTAATGTTATTGCAGTTGAGGTGGCTGACCGTAGTGGTGGCCTGGCGAAAGTTTTAAAGACCATTGAAAAGGCCGGTCTGAATGTTGAGTATATGTATGCTTTTGTTAATAGAAGTGGGGAAAATGCGGTGCTGATCTTCCGTTTTGATGAGACGGATCGGGCCATTGCCGCATTGCAGCAGGACGGATTCACGATTTTGAGCGGGGCCCAGATCTGCGCCCTGTAAAGTAAGATGGATGGGGAAACAACTTCCCATCCGGATAACAAAGCAAACTATGAAAAGGGGAAACGTATGAAAAAAATGGTATCAAAAGTTATGATGGGGGCCGCGGCCTTGAGTCTGATGCTGGCCCCTGCTGCCTGGGCTGAGAATATCAAGGTGGGAGCGATTCTGGCGGTAACCGGTCCCGCATCCTTTTTGGGTGGTCCGGAGGCCAGAACTCTGGAAATGATAGTGGCTGACATCAATGCCAAGGGTGGAATCAATGGGAATCCTGTTGAGCTGATTATTAAAGATTCAGCGGCGAATCCTGAGAAAGCTGTTTCTTTTGCCAAGCAGCTGATTGAGGAAGATAAGGTTCTTGCCATTGTTGGGCCTTCCACCAGTGGTGAGACCATGCAGATCAAGAAGATTGCCGAGGATGGCAAAACTCCGCTTCTTTCCTGTGCTGCCGCCGAGGTGATTGTTGATCCGGTCGCTTCATATGTGTTCAAGACCCCCCAGAAAGACTCCGATGCCGTGAAGATGATCTACAAGGAGATGAATAAACTTGGGTTGTTTAATGTTGCGGTTCTGGCCGATAATACCGGATTTGGCAAGGCCGGTGCCGAGCAGTTGGCAAAAATTGCCCCTGAGTTCGGGATCAAAATTGTCGAAAAAGAGAGTTATGACACAAAAGATAGTGATCTGACGGCGCCAGTCGCCAAGATCAAGGCCAACAAAGATGTACAGGCCGTTATCAACTGGTCGGTTGCACCTGCTCAATCTATCGTGGTGAAGAATATTCGTCAGGCAGGGTGGAATGTCCCCATTTTCCAGAGTCATGGTTTTGGTAATATCAAGTTTGTTGAGGTTGCCGGTGCCGCTGCTGAAGGTGTTATTTTCCCTGCGGGTCGTCTGTTGATTGCCGCTGACCTGCCCGCTGATAATCCTCAGAAAGAGTTGCTGACTCAGTATAAAAAGAACTATGAAGCAAAGTATAAAGAAAATGTCTCCACCTTTGGTGGTCATGCCTATGATGCCATGGTGATCCTTGAGGCAGCGGTTAAGGTCGGAGGTAATGACCGGGCTAAAGTACGTGCAGCCATTGAGGGACTCCAGAATCTCCCTGGAACCGCCGGCGTCTTTTCTTTCTCTGCCAAGGATCATAATGGGTTGACCATTGATGCCTTCCAGATGATGACCGTAAAAAATGGCAAGTTTGTTGCTTATAGCGGAAAATAAGTGCCCGATACGGGCTGGGAGATTGTTTCCCGGCCCTTTTTTAATACCGCCATTCTTCAGTCTTTTGTCTGATTCTCCGATCGGCCCTCGTATCTTTTTATGACCACTGAGCTTTTTGTCCAGTATCTCTTTGCCGGAATTACCTACGGCAGTATTTATGCCATTGTCGCCATCGGCTTTAATATTATTTATAACACCACGGGTATTATTAACTTTGCCCAAGGTGAGTTTGTCATGCTGGGGGGGATGATCTCCGTCAGCCTGCTGCCCTACATGCCACTGCCTCTTGCCATTGGACTGGCGGTACTTATTACCATGGTGGTTGGAGCATTGATTGAGATTGTCTTCATTCGCTGGCTTACAAGTCCATCGGTGTTGCGGATGATCATTATCACCATCGGCATCTCCATTCTGACGCGCGAGGCGGCAGTGCATATCTGGGGAGAAAATATCCGCTCGCTTCCCTATTTTGCAGGCAATGAGATCACCACCATTGGAGTTCTGGGGGCAAGAATTTCTCCACAGGTACTTTGGGTGGTTGGAGTCTGTGGGGTGATGGTTTGTACCTTGCATCTCTTTTTTAAAATGACATCGGTCGGTCGGGAGATGCGTGCCTGCGCAGCCAATCGGACAGCGGCAATTCTCTGCGGAATCAATCCCCGGAATATGGTGACACTCTCTTTTGTCCTCAGCGCCGGTATGGGGGCGCTGGCGGGTTGTGTCATGTCACCTATCACCTATACCCAGTATGATATCGGTACCGGACTGGCCATTAAAGGATTTACCGTGGCCATCCTTGGGGGTTTAGGAAATTCGGGCGGGGCGGTGGCGGCTGGTCTGTTGCTGGGGATTATCGAGGCTTTTTCGGTTTCTGTTGTTCCCCTTGCCTTTAAGGATGCCATTTCCATCGCCATTCTCCTGGTGATCCTTTTTGTTCGGCCGCATGGGATTTTTGGCTCCGGCGAAGCGGCCAGATTGAAGGCTTTTTAAGAAAAGATGAAGAGAATATCTTGTCATCTCCTTGTTTCAAGTACGGGGCAGGTCCATTCATGAAAAGGCTGCTTGCAATCCTCCCCCTGCTGATTGTTGTGGTGCTGATTCAGTTATTGACCACCTGGACCGGTACGCAGTTTTACCTGACGCAGATGACCATGGCTGCCTATTATTCGCTATTGATCATCGGACTTTGTGTCCTCATGGGGTATGCGGGGCAGATATCGCTGGGCCATGCCGGTTTTTTTGCCATTGGCGGCTATCTTTCGGCCGCGCTGACCACCCGCAATCTTATGCCCTATGGGGAAGAGAATGGTTGGTGCGGCTCCTTGATGCAGGCGGTCTCCTGCAGTCAGGGAAAGATATGTATGGGGCTGACCTCCTGGTGGTTTGGCCCTGGGCCGCTGCCATCTTTGCGGTTCTGATTGCGGCCCTGATTGCCGTCCTGATCGGCATCCCGGTGTTGAAACTGAAGGGCCATTATCTGGCCATGGCCACCTTGGGGTTTGGAATTATCATCTATCGCCTGGTCCTGGCCACCCCCTGGTTTGGGGAGGCGGACGGGATATCCGGGGTCCCTCCTTTTGAGTTGCTGCCGGGGTTAGTGGTTCGAGGAGATATCTCAGGGCGGGTGCAGAACTACTATATTGCCTGGGGTATGCTCATATTTGGTTTGTTTCTCTTGCTTAATTTGATTCATTCCAGGATTGGCAGGGCCTTGAGGGCGATTCATGGTTCTGAGGACGCCGCAGATGCTATGGGGGTGAATATCTCCCGTTTTAAACTGCAGACCTTCGTTCTCTCTGCTGTTTTTGCCGCCATTGCCGGGATTCTACTCACGCATTTTAATGGTGGAATAGGCCCTTCTGAGGCCGGGGTGATGAAGTCAGTCCGCTATGTGGCCATTGTGGCGGTGGGCGGTATGGCCCATCTCTGGGGAGCCCTGATCATGGGGGTACTGCTTAATTTCCTGTCTCTGCGGGGTGTCTTTGGTTCCTATGATGACGCGGTGTTCGGTCTGATTTTAATCCTGATCATGCTCTTTGCTCCCAATGGTATTTTGACTCTTCTTCCTCGAAAAAAAGAACAGGCGCCAATGCAGGCAGCGCCGAAGGATGAGGAGGCATAGGGACGGTATGGCGTTATTGGAGGTTGAAAATCTGCATCGCCGTTTTGGCGGATTGCATGCGGTCAGTGATGTGTCATTTCAGGTGGAGCCAGGTCAGATCAAGGCCGTAATTGGACCCAATGGGGCCGGTAAGACTACTCTGTTTAATCTGATCTCCGGTGCTCTGTCCCCAAGTTCCGGTGCTGTTCGCTTTCAGGGACTTGAAATCCAGGGGAAGCAGCCTCATGAAATCGCGGTTCGAGGTATGGCCAGAACTTACCAGAATATCAAAATGTTTTCCGGCATGACGGCCTTGGAAAATGTTATGGTTGGTCGTCATATCCAGGGCCGGGCCGGATTTTTGGCCTCCATGTTCCATGCGCCATGGACCTGGCCTGAGGAAAAAGGGACCCGTCAGAAATCGATGGAACTGCTGGAACTGCTGGAAATATCCGATTATGCCCATGTCGAGGCTACAAGCCTTGCCTTTGGCCAGCAGAGGGCGGTGGAACTGGCCAGGGCTCTGGCCATGGAACCGTCTCTGTTATTGCTGGATGAACCGGCTGCCGGTCTTAACATTTATGAAACTGCCGAAGTAGGACGACTGATCACCAGAATTCGTGATCTTGGGATTACGGTGTTGCTGGTTGAGCATGATATGTCTCTTGTCATGGATATCTCTGATGAGATTGTAGTCCTGTGTTTTGGCCAGAAAATTGCCGAAGATCTTCCGCCTGCCATCCAGAAGAATCCGGAAGTCGTCAAGATCTATCTTGGTGAGTAGAAAAGGGAGAAGGTTGTGCCTCTTATAGAGGTTTTAACTCTTTTGCATTATGCTGAAAATTCGAAATCTGGAATCTGGGTACGGTAAAATCAAGGTGCTCAAACACGTTTCCATGCATGTTGACAGTGGTGAGATTGTGACCATTATCGGTGCCAACGGTGCGGGAAAGACGACCTTGTTGGCCACCATCGCCGGTCTGGTCAAGGCCCAGGCTGGAGATATTGTTTTCCAGGAACAGAACCTGTGTGTGCTTTCAGCGGAGAAAATTCCATTCCTGGGATGTGTGATGGTTCCTGAGGGCAGGCAGGTCTTTGCCACCATGAGTGTGGAAGAGAATCTCATTCTTGGGGCTCATGTCCTGCAGAAACAGGGACATCAGATCGTAGATGAGCTGCTGGATCATCAGTATGGACTTTTTCCGGTGCTGAGGGACCGTAAAGATCAGTTGGCAGGAACCTTGTCCGGGGGGGAACAGCAGATGCTGGCTATGGGGAGGGCACTCATGTCCCGACCGAAGCTGGTAATGATGGATGAGCCGTCCACCGGACTGGCGCCGTTGATTGTCAAAGAGATCTTCCAGATCATAGTCAGGTTGCGTGATGAGGGCAAGACCGTGTTGCTGGTTGAGCAGAATGCAAAGGCTGCCCTAGCCATTGCCGATCGGGGCTACGTTCTTGAGACCGGCAAGGTGATCTTGCAGGGCCCTGCCGATGATCTGTTGAACAACCAGGATGTGCAGCGGGCCTATCTCGGACGAGAGAAAATAGAGGAAGCATCAAAATGAGTTTTTTATCATGTTGAAATTTAACCCTTAAAGGCGGCCGATTATCATGTACTGGCAACAGGAAAAAGAGTGTATGTCCAGAGCTGACCTGGAGCAGTTACAGTTGGAACGACTGCAGTCAACTCTCTACCGGGTGGGTACCCATGTCTCGTTTTACCGGCAGAAGTTCAGGGAGATGAAACTTGACTTTGACAGTTTTAACTCCCTGGCGGATATTCGTAAACTGCCATTTACCATGAAGCAGGATCTGCGGGATAGCTACCCCTACGGCATGTTTGCCGTGCCCTTGCGTGAGGTGGTACGGATCCATTCCTCGTCGGGCACCACCGGAATGGCAACAGTGGTTGGCTATACCCGCAATGATATTAAAAATTGGGCGGATCTGGTGGCCAGGATCCTGACTGCAGCCGGACTCACCGCTGATGATGTGATTCAGATTGCCTTCGGTTATGGTCTCTTTACCGGTGGTTTTGGTCTTCATTACGGTGCGGAACGGCTGGGTGCCTCGGTTATTCCAATCTCTTCCGGCAACACCAAACGTCAAATCCAGATAATGCAGGATTTCAAAACCACGGCCTTGGTCTGCACTCCCTCTTATGCTCTCAATATAGCCGATGTCATGCTGGATATGGGGATCAATCCCAGCGGCCTGTCCTTGAAGTTTGGTCTCTTCGGGGCTGAACCCTGGTCTGAGGCCATGCGTCGGGAGATCAATGAAAAGCTGGGTATACAGTCCACCGATAATTACGGTCTCTCCGAGGTAATGGGGCCGGGTGTAGCGGGTGAGTGTCAGGAGTGTAATGGTCTGCATATTAATGAGGATCATTTCCTGGTGGAGGTTCTTGATCCTGAAACCCTGGAACCGGTAAAACCTGGTGAAATCGGGGAACTGGTGATTACTACTTTGACCAAGGAGGCCTTCCCGGTCATTCGTTACCGGACCCGCGACTTGACTCGACTGCTTCCCGAACCCTGCCCTTGTGGCCGTACCTTTACCCGGATGCACCGGATTCTTGGACGGACCGATGATATGTTGATCATTAAGGGCGTTAATGTCTTCCCTACTCAGATAGAGTCGGTGCTCTTTGACATTGACGGTACCGCACCCCATTATCGGATTATAGTGGAGCGTGAAAATCATCAGGACCGAGCCACGGTTTTGGTTGAGGTTAAGGAATCCTATCTCTTTGATCAGATGAAGAAGCAGAGTGCCCTTATTGAGACCATCAAGTCCCGACTGGCCTCGGAACTTGGTATCGGTGTGGCGGTGAAGTTGGTGGAGGAAAAAACCTTGGAACGCTTTGAAGGGAAGGGCCAACGGGTCATTGATAAAAGAAAAATTTAAGACGTTTTTAATATATTAAACCCCTTGCAGAAGTGTGTCACTTTCAAGGCACCCTTAAATGAGAAATTTCCTGAATCTTCGAACTATTTTATCATGCGTTTAAATAACCGAGCGTCAGACAGCCTTCGGCCTGTTTCTGTGGAATGGAATATTCAGCCCAGCGCTGATGCCTCCCTTTTGATTCGTACCGGCAATACCCATGTCATCTGCGGGGTCTCCATTGAGGAGAAGGTTCCTCCTTTTTTGAAAGAGAGCGGCGGTGGCTGGATCACTGCCGAATACGGAATGTTGCCTTGTGCCACTTCCTCTCGTTATAAAAGGGAAGGGGCGAGCGGCAAATCCGGACGAACGCATGAGATCCAGCGGCTCATTGGTCGCAGTCTGCGGATGATGGTAGATTTGACGCAGCTTGGAGAGAGAACCCTGCGTGTGGACTGTGATGTGTTGAATGCCGATGGCGGAACACGTACTGCCTCTATAACCGGGGCAGCCCTTGCCGTCCGGGCGGCTCTTGCTAAAATGGTTGCCGATGGAAGACTCGCCATTATGCCCGATATAATGCCGATTGCTGCTATCTCTGTGGGGATTGTGAAGGGGGTGCCGCTTCTGGATCTGGATTATGCTGAAGATTCACAGGCAGAGGCAGATGCCAATTTTGTGATGAGTGGCGATAAGCATTGGATTGAGATACAGTCCACTGCTGAAGGGGCACCTTTCAGTCATGATGCCTTTCTACAGATGACCACTCTGGCCCAGAAAGGGATTCAGGAACTGTTTAGTCTGTGGTCGGACCAGAGCTGAAGGGCTCCCCTGTGCGTAGCCTCATTCCTTATGATATGAAGTTGTCTTGCTGACTATAAAGGAAACGGTTATCTTTCAGATAATGTCATCCACAATAAGCGTTTCCTTGCCGATTTTTTGACGTATCTGTTGGCGCTGTCGAAGTTTAATTTGAGCATCGTACGGAAGCTCTGTGGACATGATGATATTTTTACTTACCAGCAGATTAATGAGGTCTTCTACTATTCGCATTACCCCTACATCTGTTGATGCAAGGAATTGAATAATAGAGTCGTTTGTTTTTGCATGTAAAAGAAATTCGAGAATTTCATCATCCACCGCTTCTTTCAGCTCCATTTCCGCTGTCTCGGCTTCACGTCGTACCGCAACGATGTTTCCTTTTTGATCTCTTTCCACATAAAGCATCTCAGCACTCCTTTGCAACCGGATAGTCTATCGTCCTGGCCAGTGACCGGAAGCTAGATGAATTTCATACCTTACATTACTCTCCGCTCAGGTTATCCAGAACGGAGTTATTATAAGAAAAAATGTATTGTGATATTTTCTCGTTGATATATTTGACGCTTCAGACTCTATAATGCTACTATAACATATCATTGTTGGGCTAAAAAGAGATAGTCTCAATCTGTTTGTTTTTGTCGATATACCCTATCGTAGGATTCATGCAATCAAACAATATATATCGTTTTAGATGTTTTTGTGGACATAGATGACTGAACAGGAAAAATCTAATAATCCAGAAGAATGGCATATCATGGATGACAGTGACAGTCATGATGATCCCCTTCTTGACTGCCTCGAAATTCTGGCCAGAATGCATGACCGTCCTATCTCCAGGACGGTATTACGTGCCGGACTTCCCCTTGTTCATAATAGGCTGACAGTCGAGCTGGTCTCTCGGGCTGCGCGTCGAGCCGGCCTGTCCTCACGCATTCTCAAACGCTCTCTTGATGAGTTTAATACGCATGAATTACCCGCCATATTGTTGCTGGAAAATCGACGTGCCTGCGTAGCAATTAAAGCAGACTCAAGCGATGGCACTCTGGAAGTAATATGGCCGGAAAGCCAGGGGAGCCAGATTGTATCCTGCCAAGAACTGGCTGGCACATACACGGGATATTCAATTTTTATCAAACCCAAGTATCGTATTGACGATCGTGGGATGAGTCAACCAGCGGATCGGTCGAAAAACTGGTTCTGGGGTACAGTTCTAACTTCATGGCGTATTTACAGAGATGTTATTATCGCCTCCTTTCTCATTAATATTTTTGCCCTCGCCACCCCGTTTTTCTTAATCAATGCCTATGATAGAATAATTCCCAATTTAGCCTTTGAAACATTGTGGGTCCTTTCCGCCGGAGTTGTAATTATTTATTTTTTTGAGCTTGTCCTGCGAGGATTGCGCGGATATTTTATTGATGTAGCTGGGAAAAAATCTAACCTTGTTCTGTCGTCAATCCTTTTGGAAAAAGTCTTTGGTCTTCGTCTGGAGGCTCGCCCAAAGTCCGTTGGTTCATTTGCCAAACAACTTCAACAGTTTGAGAGTATACGGGATTTTATTACATCCTTTTCCATTACCGCCTTGGTAGATCTTCCTTTTGCCTTACTCGCACTCTTTGCCCTCTGGTATATTGGTGGGAGGCTGGTGTTGATTAGTGTTGTATGTATTGTGCTTATTCTCATCTATGCATTTATTATCCAGAGCCCTTTGAAAAAGTCCGTGGGTAAAGCCCACAATGCAGAGGCCCAAAAAAATGCCATACTCGTAGAGGGACTGTCAGGTATTGAAACCATAAAAATACTAGGGGCTGAAAGTAAGATCCAGCGGGCTTGGGAAGATTCGGTAAGTTTTATTGCCACCTGGAGTGCGCGTACCCGATTCCTCTCCTCGTCAGTTGGACATGTTGCCCATTTCCTGCAGAATCTCTCTTTCGTTGCGATAATTATCTTCAGTGTTTACATGATCTCTTGGGGTAAAATGACCGGTGGAGGGCTGTTCGCCTGCATATTTCTCACTCGGCGTGCCACCGCGCCAATGACACAGGTAGTGAGCCTGATGACTCGTTTTCATCAAGCCAGAAATTCTCTGCAGACCTTGAATAAAATAATGGAACTCCCCTCTGAGCGTCCTGCAGAAAAAGTGTTCTTGCACCGGACGAATTTCAAGGGGGCGTTAACCCTTGAGAATCTTTCCTTTACCTATCCAGGCAACTCAACTGAAGTGCTAAGGAATATTAATCTGCAGATCAACCCTGGTGAAAAAGTAGGAATTATCGGCCCTATTGGTTCCGGTAAGACAACCCTTGGCAAACTCATTCTTGGACTCTACCAGCCAACCAAAGGAATGGTTGCGATGGATGGTACCGATATTCGACAGATTGATCCAGCTGAATTGCGGAATTTTATCGGCTATGTTCCACAGGATGTAGTCCTTTTTCAGGGCAGTGTCCGGGATAATATTGTTCTCGGTACCAGCGATATTGATGACTCAACGGTCCTGCGTGCTGCCAAGATAGCCGGTGTGAGCCGTTTTGTAGAAAAGAATTCAAAGGGTTACGATATGCCGGTGGAGGAACAGGGGCGCAATCTTTCTGGAGGTCAAAGGCAAACTATAGCCATAGCCAGGGCGATTCTTCTTGATCCTCCTGTTTTGGTCATGGATGAACCAACCAGTTCGATGGATAACAGAAGTGAGTCAATGATACGGGATAATATGTTGAAAATCCTGCATAATAAAACGACAATCATTATAACGCATCGAATATCATTATTGGAAATCGTTGATAGAATTGTGGTTATCAGCAATGAAACAATTGTGGCCGATGGAACCAAACAGCATATTCTGGAAGCTTTGAAGAATGGTCATCTGTCGATATGAAACAAGATCCTGAGATCAAAAAAAGTCTGCAGACTCCTAATAATAATGGGTCGACTGCTCGTTCCTTGGACACGCAGAAGAAGAAAGGCCTCTTTTTTCAACAGACCACTGATGTGGATTTAATTACGGATATTCGTGTCTCGCTCCTGGCTCAGTCTCCACGAGGTGGCAGTATTCTTCTCTGGATTATACTCATCGTATTTTTTTGTGCTCTTGTCTGGGCTTATGTGGCGGAAGTGGAGGAAGTGACCAGAGCAAATGGAAAGGTTGTGCCTTCTCGGCAACTACAGATTGTACAGAATCTCGAAGGGGGAATTCTCTCAGAGGTTCTGGTGAATATCGGTGATGTGGTAAAAAAAGGTCAGCTTTTGCTCCGTATTGATGAAAAACGATTCTCAGGTCCGTACCGGGAAAGTCGATTCAATTATCTTGCACTCAAAGCTCAAGTTGCACGATTACAGTCAGAGACATACAACACGCCCTTTGTGCTGCCGGACGAAGTGATGGCTGAAAATCCTGAGGTAGGTAATCGGGAAAAAGAGTTGTTTGAGTCTAGAAAGAAGGAACTTGCGCAAACGCTAGGGGTGCTGGAGGAACAAAGTCTGCAGCGCAGACAGGAAATTACTGAACTTGAGGCCAAGATCGCAGAACTGTCACGGACGCACTATCTGCTCCAAAAAGAGATTAATATGACTCAACCTTTGGTAAAAGGTGGGGCGGTTTCGGAGGTTGAATTCCTGCGCCTGCAGCGTCAGAACAGTGAGATGCAGGGAGACATCACGGCTTCACGGCTCGCTCTTCCCCGAGCAAAGTCCAGACTTCTGGAGGCGCAGAAAGGAATAACTGAAGCAAAACTCAAGTTCTCCAATACTGCCAAGAAGGAACTCAATGATGCTTATGCAAAACTTGAGGGACTTTCGGCTACCACCGTTGCCTTGGCCGACCGTCTGGACAGGACGGCAGTACTCTCGCCTGTTCGGGGAATAGTGAATCAAATTTTTATCAACACTGTTGGTGGCGTCATTCAACCGGGCATGAACTTAATTGAAATTGTTCCACTGGAAGATACTCTTCTGGTTGAGGCGAAAGTCAAACCCTCAGATATCGCCTTTCTCAGTCCTAACTTGAAGGCCACTGTAAAGTTCACGGCCTATGATTTCACTCTTTATGGCGGGCTGGAAGCGAAAGTTGAGCATATCAGTGCCGACAGTATCGTCGATAAGCAGGGAGACAGCTATTATCTGGTCAATGTTCGTACAACTAAAAATTATCTTGGAACTAAAAATTCCCCCTTACCCATTATTCCGGGCATGGTAGCCTCTGTCGATATCTTGACCGGAAAAAAGCGCGTTCTTACCTACCTGATGAAACCCATTTTTCGTGCTCAAAGTTTAGCTTTACGTGAGAGGTAGTTTATGACAATCGTGGTTAGTAGTGCAAACGCATCAACCCGAGAACGGTGGAAACAGATTTTGCAGGATGATCATCAGTTACTTGAGGTTACAAACGTTGCGGAATTGAAAAACATTATTAAACATCAAGAGATAGGGCTCATACTTCTTCATCGCTCTATGGTAGACATGAAGCTCATTTCAAGCATAACGGAATCGCGATGTTTTGTCCTCTCCGATATCCCGGATGATAATGAAGCGATCATGTTGCTCAGGCACGGAGCTGTTGGTTATGCGAACACTTACATTTCTGCAGTGCGTCTTCGAGAGGCTGTCAATATTGCCATCAGCGGAAAGGTCTGGGTCGGGCAGAAACTGATGCAGAAAATTATCCGTGGAAGCAGTCACCCTATTGACAAAAAAAGAACGGAAACCCCTCCTGAACATAGACTCTCGGATCGTGAATGGGAAGTTGCTTTGTTGGTCAGCAAAGGTAACTCAAATCTGGAAATCGCCGCTGAGTTGAATATTTCTGAGAGAACAGTGAAAGCACATATCAGCTCTATTTTTAAGAAAACGAATACCGAAAGCAGATTACAGCTGGCACTGTATGTCAAGGCACTGACAGCATGAGCAGTCGTGCCAAAATAGCCGTATCATCGATATTGTAACGGCTTCTGATAAAAGATAAACTCTCTTTAATCGCCGGGTATCCATGGGAATTACTACTTACCTCTTTCACAAATCGAATGGTTTGGAAAAACAAAAATTCGATATGTTTTTCCTTGATATGGGAGAAAATATTCACTTCCATTACCGGGATTTTAGAATTGAGCTTTCTGTCGGCGAATTCAAGGAACTGGCAGAGCTTTTTAAACTCTACTCCCAGGATGTCCTCGGAGAGATTCAGGCAGGATATAAAGACGGAGTTTTGGCGAATACAAACGAGGTTGGTACGCTCAAGACATTCTGGGACAAGGAGAAAAAACTTACCTTTCCTGTGAAGTATAATGAACAACAGCTGGCTATTGAAGAGACCAAAGATGGTTATCATCTTCATATCAGAAACTATAAAATTCTCCTGCGGAAGGAATCCTTTACTCTCCTCGTAAAGGCTATTGCTTCGATCTTACCATTGCTGGAAAGTAATGACCTGAAACGGGATCCTGTTCAGTTGTTGAAAGAAAACGAATTGGGTACAAAACTCATTTCACGATTGCAAGCAGAAGGACATGAGGAAATCGTAATTGAGGTTGATAAAACCTTCCGTAACAAGGCGGGTCAGGTGCTTAAGGCACTTGGCTATATCCTTGGAGTGGTAGAGGATAGTAAGGTTATTTATACCAAAGATTGTTCAACTGTTTTTCTTGTACCTCCCGGACACGCCTTACAAACAGCCGATATCATCAGCATTGATACGTCGTTGGACCTTCCTCTTTTTCTTGTCAGGTACGGACATGATCTTGATGCCACGGACCTCAATCAGCTTAAACTTAAGATTCTCTTACTTTTGAAAATGGCTGTGCAGGGCACCATTGTACCGTTCCGTCTGCAGGATCTATATATCAACAGAAGGTCTCTCAATCCAGCTGTCGATTTGTTTTGTCGCCTTGGAGATATTGATCCCAAACAGGAAATTGATTCATTCAATAAATTGCTCGGCCAAAACAAATTATTCATGGTCAAACCAGACAAGAAAATTTTTTCCCCCGAGAAGCAGGATCAGGTTCAGGATGCATTTTTTGATTTTGTCATGCAAAAGCTCGCCCCTCATGACTGTGTCCGAAAAATATATATCCTGGGTTCGTCTACGAATCGCCGATCCGGGTGTTACAAGGTTCCGTTTGTCCATTTTGATTGGGCAAAGATTAACTCGGATTTTGACATCTATATTGAACTGGATCCGGATTATGAGAATGTTCTTCCGGAAGAATGGGAGAAGAAGTTCTATTGGGATCGTGCTGGTTGTGATTATTACCACTTTGGTGATCTCGGCGATGGCATGGCATCTGATTTTGCCAGGCAATACCCTGGTATCCGCTTTTATGACCATCTTATTGAAGGCTATCTGTTTCATCCATTGACAGGAAACAAAACCAAAAAGGATAAATGGTTCAGTGAAATAAATGCTCGTTGTATTTTTTCACGGGACAAGATTGCCGAATGGGTGAGTCAGAATTATGAAATCACAGTTCGTGATACTGAACGATTTAACGTGGCATCATTCAACAAGGTCTACCATGTTTTTTCTCAACCGGAAGAATATGTGCTGAAAGTATACGATTCCAAATATCTGACCCAAAAAAACCAAAAGAAAATTGTATATGAGATTGGTCTTTTGGATTCTTTAAAAGATTCTGGCCTGGAAGTTGCGCTTCCTTTGAAAAATAAAGCAGGGAAATATATCAGCCAAAAAGATAAGGAGCAGGCAGTGCTCTTTACTTTTGTTCCAGGTAAATATGTGGCGAAACCGACTTTGGAAGAGAATATGCTTGCTGGGACTTTGTTGGCGCGTTTCCATAATGAGGCGAAGCGTTATAAAACAAAGTATGTGAATTTGTACAGCAACAAACAACTTCTCTTTTACTGGCTGGAGGCCTGGCAGGAATACCATGATCAGGGGGGAATCGTAGGAACTGACATCTCTCTGGATATCCCGTACTACACTATACGTCTACGAGATTTCAAGGCTTTCCCTACCCACTGTCATGGCGATTTATCCGTTATTAATTATCTTTTTCACGACGGGCAATGCTGGCTTATCGATTTTCAGAGTGTTGGATACGGGCCAGCGTTAATCGACTTGGCAAACGGGATGGTCGAATTTTCAGCTCAGAAAAGGGAATTCCATGTGGAAAACATGGAAGCATTCAGGCAGGGATATGAAAGTATCAGGAAGTTATCAGGTGCAGAGTGCGACAATCTCAGAGATCTCCTGATAATTCAAATTGCTGTCAGGCAGGCTAAGCTGCTCCGGCTCCATTACGGCGGATTTGGCTATGAGCTGAAAGAAGACAGAATTTTGGGTTTACAAGTTGGTCTTGAAAAACTCATTTCGCTTTCAATCTGAAAATACCATAAAATCGGTCAGAAGTGACTTCTGCTTCCTTTTAAAAGAAAAATTCACCAACATCTCTCACCCCCTTTGTCTCATGCCCAGAACTCCCGATATCTTTAAGTGGTAATTGTAAAAAATACCAGTGTTCGTTCCGGTCTTTAATGATTTCCGTAAAATACGGCTTCTCTATCAATCCAAGAGCCTGCTTAAATTCTTCCACATTAACAAAACGAGTTTGATACCCGGTTAATTTATTGTCAGTTACTATTGGATTTATGGGTATCGCACAGGAAATCTTTCATTTTTTGTAAAGGATAGTCATACCCTTTTTCTTCCAGCAGATTTTCACCTCCCTTTTTTTGTATAGCGCCTGATAATTTTCTCCGAAACTGGTATCATCAACCAAATGGTAAAAAATTATTTTTTTCAGATGATAAGTGAATTGTTCTGTTATTACCGACTAATTTTCTTTTTCACGCTCTGCTGTGCATCTGCTGATCTAAATCTTCTGTATGCAAGGCATCAACAAAGATGGTTGAGATCTTCGACTTCGAAAAGATCACTTGCCAGAGTAACAATCCAGCGCTTATGACATCCAAATTTGGCACGCGTTGATGTTACAAATTTATACCCAACTTCCTCTACTGCTCTTTTAGCCAACTCAACTGTCGTACCAAAATAGGGTATTTTTAGATCCTTGTATTCGGGAAGCTTATCTGCCAAACGTCGGACCGATCCTGCACTATAGTAAATTTCGCCATCATCCTGAGCATCCTTTAAATTTTCGTTCAAATACAACAACTTTTTTTGCAACAACAAAACATCACTATCGGAAGATGACAAATCCTTAATACTTTTCTGTATAATTTTTTTTTCCTCCCTCATTTGATGAAATCTTCTTTGTATTGATGAAAAATCTTCATTGGTAGGCTGGGAAAGAAAAAGCGAAGACGAAGCCATTTTAAATGCATTAAGCATGTTTTTCCTATTATTCCGGCCAAGAACATGACATGTAACAGCAATCGATATAATAAAATCCACATGCCAATTAAGGGCATTCAAGCTATTAAATATATCTATATCCGCGCAAAAAAGACAAACCTCAACATTTCTTTTACCTATTATATAATTATCAGGGTCTTCTCCGATTTTGCATAACTTACCTACTCCATTATCTGACTTTACCTTGTAACCGGACTGATTGCATTTTTCTCTATATACACTTAATGCAGATTGAGACGGATCAATACCAATCACTTTTAAAATATAATCCTCACTCAGCACTTCTTGCGCAATCTCTTCGTATAATGGGTGCAGTCGACCATCCCCACACCCATAATCTATAAGTGTAATTATTTTTTTATCTGCGTTAGTGCTTAACTTGCGTTTTTGTATTGAATACAACATATTTCTAATATGTGATGATTCATCATCAGAAATACACGTTAAATTATATGCATCCTTCTCGTACCTTTTATCATAGAAATCAGTTAGCATTGATTGTTCAAGTTTAGTCATTATTGGACCTTCTTTATGCTTTTTAGTGATAAGAAGCTACTCGCAATGGTTTTTTGTCTTGACTCAGGGGGCCGCCACTTTAACCTGATTGAGAATGTTTGAGGTGTGCAATAATCTCTTTCACATCGCCTGCACGGGCAGAACCTTTAAATGAAATAATATCACCACCATGAAGTGTCTCAAGCAGCACATCACCTAGTTCATCACTGGAACTGAAATGCCGATGGTCAATCCTGTCCTTGATTTTATCGTTGAGGTAACGGGTATATTCGCCCACAGAATAGAAAATATCGATTTTTGAATGATTTACATCAAGAGCAAGTTCTTCATGATATTCCTTGCTCTTCTCTCCGAGCTCGCCCATATCTCCAACAACCATCACCCTACGGCCTCCATTTTTGGGGTTCATGAGTGATAAAATATGAAAGCTTGAACGCATAGACGCAGGGTTGGCATTATAACTGTCGTCAATAACCTGAACAGTTTCCCCGTTTTTGATAGATAGCTCAAATATTTCGTTTCTCCCTGCGGTCGGAAGTAATGTCTGAAACTGAAGCAGTGCATCCTCAAGATCTATTCCCAGATCATATAGAACCGCCAAAACCGCCAGGCTGTTTAAGGCCATATGTATGCCAGGAAGGGAAAGCTTGTAACGATTGTGCCGGCCATATATCTCAACTTCAATCTCAGAAAAGTCCGAATTAAGTTCAATGCTTGTTGCCCGGATATCTGCTAGCGGATGCTCTCCGAAGGTCGTTATTCTGGAAATCCCTTTCGCATGCACTATCCCCAACATATATGCATAATGCCTTGAATCCCTGTTGAGAATAACCGTTCCACCCGGTTCTAGGCCCTCAATAATTTCCAGTTTGGTTTCGATAACAGAATTTATTGAATCATGAAACTCCATATGATCATGCTGAATTTCAGTTACGATGACGATATGTGGCCGGACCAGAACGGTCTTAGGCAAGATGGTACCAGGCCTTCCCATTCCCATCTCAAGAATTGCATAGTCGCTGTCCTGCGGGATATTCATGACGCTCTTGGGAACACCGGTCTCATGATTGAAATTGGAAATGTTTTTATATGTTCTGCCAAAATGAGAAAGAATATTGTGGACCATGGATGCAGTTGTGGTTTTACCAACACTGCCTGTAATACCAACAACTTTACCACCGTAGCGTTTTCGGTTTTCCAGTGCCAATTTAATCATGGCTGAAAAGGTATTGCGAACAAGTATAAACTGTTGCATTCCATCAGTTGTTCCCGGTGGATGACTGGTCATGACAGCGGTTGCGCCCAGTGAAAAAGGTCTGGCTTGGGTAGCCTTGACGGAATAATAGGCTCTGGTCCAATTCTCATCGGGCAAAATTAACAGTGCCTTCGGAACAATTTGATTAGAGATAAACGTCCCCATTGAGTACCGTTGCCGCATAGACTGCTCAGGTAAAAGTTTTCCATCAGTTATCTGCAATACAGAGTCAGTATCCCAGATTGATTTAACGGAATCAGGAAAAAAAAGTTTTTCGGAATATGTTTCTTCCTCATAGGATCTCATGTAGAGAAGGAGCGTATTTGCCAAGGCAAGTGTGTTGTCAATGACCAAATCGGCACCAGCGTAACGTACAGAATGATTATACTCCTCGATCCGTCGCACAAACAGTGCGGAGATAAAGCGAAAGACTGCAACGTCAGGAAGAGTTAAGTGATAAAGACAAACTTGCTCCATAAATCGCCATGGATCATTGTTTATTGCTGAACGCAGATAATTGCTGCGGAAGATGTGTTGCAGTAAGATATCTCCTGACATCTTCTTAAATGGAGGAGGTAATATTGCAAGGAAACCAATCCACCGATGATGACCACAGGTCTTATGGTACGGTTGTGCATTCAGGTTACGTGCACAGTATCGCTCCAGCCGACCATAAGCCTCTGCATCATCAACAAACCACCATAATTCAAACAACAACATCAAATAATCATATTCCAAGTAGTTAGGAATACGAGAATCTTGCTTCTGTGTGAAGTCTGGTAGGAGCTTGGAATACTCTGGCTTCTCTGTCTGCTGCCAAAAATTCTTAGTGACTATTGCGACATCATTGGCAATTGCAGAATCACACTGGCTGTAAGCTACGAGAAATCTCAAGCGATAAATCTGACTCTCACTTGCTGCTCCTTCTTCTTCAATGTCCGATCCTTGTTGACTTATCAGCGCATAAAGTTGTGACAGTAGTTTATGATAGCGCGTTGGATCTTGAACATACCTCAACGCATAAGAAAGAACAGTTCCACACTTCAGCAATTGCGATACCAGGTCTTGGTCTCCACTGGTCTGAAAATCCAGGAGTGCCTTAAGCTGAGAAGATATTTTGAATAGAGATGACTCAAGGGTTCGAGAAAAAAATAACTGCTCATTTGTTGCCAGATTGTTCATGTATTTCCCTTTACAAAAATATTAATTGCTCGTTCTACTCCTTTATTGTCCAGTTTTTGACCATGAAAAATAAGTTTCGCACTATTTTGGCGGGAGTTATTTGTAATATTGTGATTTTGCCAGTAAGGCATACGCTGCCAAGATTTTCCACTCTTGCCCTCTGTAAGTAAACCACCACTCCCTATTTTTTAATTCCACAGGATAATAGACCATCTTGTTTTGAGCCTGTTCGGCTGAGTATGATTCTTTGGCATCATCTGAATCTGTAATAAGAATTCCCTTGAAACGATTGAGCCAACTATATCTAAATCCCCAAAGAGTGATCATGTGCGAATCTCTTGAGCCACGGGCTGTTGGTCGAACAATTTGCAGAACGACTCCATAACCATCTTCTAAAAGATGCCGGAGAATATAGGGGTCACGTTTTAACTGATGTTGACCAATGCCCCGGAAGAGACTTCCTGCAGGACTTTCCCATTTGGATGTTGAGAAATCTACATCCGGCCAGAAACCTCCACCTGCGTTAAGAACTTCAGCTCCACCGCTGCCGTGTTTTTCGCCTGTAAGCCACCAACGCCATGCCTCTCGGGGGGAACCTGAAGGATGATCACTCCAATGTTGCGTGAAGTAACTAAAAATGTCGTCTTCAGTAGTTATCCCAGATTGAATACCCCATCTTGTCCACGCCAGTATGTTGGCGGCAGAAGAAGCCCAGCACAACCAATCATCATTTTTGTTGATTTTACTTTTTTCAGCATCATGCCATGTTCCACCATAGGCAAGATCTATTCGAAATTCCTTTTCAGCCTTTAGATTTGTAGCAGAGGTGAGAGCGGTAAGAAATAAAAGAATTGTACAGGCAAATTTGAAGTTTTTTAAAAATGCATTTCTGCCATCTTTATTTATTGGATTATTTGATGAAAACATTTTTTAAGCTTACTTCAAATAAATAATCCATTAGTACGAGAGCCTCGATACTGGTTATAGGTTAGTCTGCATTTTTAACAAAATAGTATCGTTAAAATAACGATACTTCACAGGTGCAGACCAAGTCGTGCATAATGTAAAAATGAGGAAATGTTATGCTGGATATAGTCAATTCTTACTTCATTCGTGCGCCGGTCATTTCCTCCCCGGATAAAAGAACCGTCAGGCAACCGAAAAGTCAATTGCCTGTTTAAGTTGTATTTAATCTGTTCAAGACACCTTTCACGTAAGGCTTTGTCGTCGATATCGTTCGGTCGTTTCATTCGCAGAAAAGCCAGTAATCCCTCTGATCGACAAGCTATCGGTGTACTTCTCTCCCATGATAGATAATCAGGGTTTTCAAGTATATGGCTTGCTATCTTTTTGGCATGGAGATAGGTGAGAGGAGAGGCGTCATAATTTGATAACAGCTCAAGGAAATAGAGCATCCAGTGAGACTGTTCTTCAACCCCATAATCTTTAGGGGCGAGTTCATTTTCAATTTCCCGCACGGTTTCATACCAACACTTTTGTTGTGTTAGTCTGTGTAAGGTCAACAACGCAAATAGCGCTTCGCCGGTATAATACATCGAGTGAAACTTGGATATCTTTCCTGACTGAAAGTATCTCTTATGAACCAAACTGCCGTTCTCCATCCGTTGATCCAGCATAAACTGAGCAAGTTGCTCAGCAACAGCCAAGAGAAAATGATCCTGAGTTATTTCGAATAAAGAGACCAAGGCCAGTGTGGACAGGGCATTTCCCCCGAGCTTGATGGTATTGTCTTCACAGATACAAACGTTGTTGTAACTGCGGAAAAATCTCAAATTTGTATCAAAGAGATAATGAGTAGCTTGACGACAACATGCTAGAATTTTTTTATCGGAAACATCGCGATAAACGTCAAGCATTGCCCAGACAG
>VMSP01000143.1 GCA_013792135.1 Desulfocapsa sp.
CCCCAAGCTCTGCGTTGTTCTAACAATTTTATCCTCGGAATATCGACTATATGCCTGCGGTAAAATTTTCTTCACGCCTTGATCTTGAATAAAAAGCCTGATTTTTCAAGGTACCCTTAAGTGTTAACCATTATATCTAAATCTACGCCAAGGGTTGATTTTAATGCCAAAAATAGAATGTTGATTATCAAGGGGCAGTCTTACCCTGAGAACTCTTTTAAGTTTTATGACCCTATTTCCCAATGGTTGGATATGCTTTTTACAACTGTTGAAGATGATGACGGGTTGATTAAATTGGAGATAAGTCTTCCATATATTAATACCAGCAGTACAAAATGTATTTTGATGCTGTTGGAAAAATTTGAGGTAGCAGAAAAAAACGGAAGAAACATGGACGTCACTTGGTATTATGACAAGGAAAATGAGAATGAGCTGGAGTGTGCACAGGATTTTAAAGAGTTTGTTGAGTTGGAATTTAATCTGATCGCAGTGTAAGGGAAAGAACAGATGACGTCTGACAATAGAAGCGATATTTTTCAGGCTGACTATAAAGTGTTGGATGCGGCCGAAAAAGTGCTGCAAGGCCTTGAAGGTTCCGACAACGCAATACGGCCTCAATTTGAGGAAATCTATTTAGGGTATAAGAGGCTTCTACGCCAAAGTAGCCACCTGATTATTATCGCCGACAGGCAGCAGAAAAGGTTGATTGATCTGCAAAATGACATCGTCGAGAAAAACAGGGAGTTGGAGGCACTGAGCATTACCGATGGCATGACTGGAATAGCCAACAGGCGGCGTTTTGACGAAGTGCTTACTCAGGAACATGCCTGGCATGCCCGGTCGGGAGCCAAATTATCTCTGATATTGTTGGATGTTGATCACTTCAAAGCATTCAATGACAATTACGGACATGTCCAAGGTGACGAATGTCTGCGGCAGATTGCCAGGGTGATTGCTGACTGCACAAGCCGTCCTGCTGATCTGGCCGCCCGTTATGGTGGTGAAGAATTTGCCTGCATCTTGCCGGAAACCGACAACAATGGTGCGATCGCAATTGCTGAAAAAATTCGTTGCGGCATCATTGCCCTTGCCCTGCCACATAAATGTTCGAGCGTAGCGGATGTTGTCACCGTCAGTCTTGGAGTAGTTACAGTTCGGTGTACAACAGGCGCATCAGCTGTTGACATCATTATTCAAGTGGATGAACTGCTCTACCAGGCCAAATCCAGTGGTCGTAACCGAGTGGAATTCGTCAAGTCATGTTGCGGGGCAGGGACAAGCAGCGGAGTAGTGTAGATCGGCATTCAGTACGGACCCGTTTTCGGCATGACCTTGCTGATTATGCCTGCCTTCGCTTGTTGCTAAGAAAAAGAATTCCTGATTGCCTCTCCCAATTGCTGCAACTCGGCGATCTTCTTCGGATCGTTTTCAAAATCATTTATGCCCACGCTTTCCGGGGTGGCATCCTGGCCATGGATCATTTTCAAACTGGACATCTGACACTGGCCTTCCTGACCGCAGCGTATACAGGGTACATTACCAAGTAAAGACACCCCGCCAATAAACTTCATACCTTCTTCGATCATGAAATTCTTGATGGCCTGAATGCCAATTTCAGCGGCAGGAGGCCATCCTTCTTGTCCATGGGGAATGGCACTGGTAATAATGGCCGCACCAGGTTTACCTGACATCAAACCATGGCGATGTCGCAGAGGATAAAGTCTTTCTATATAAGCCTTAGTGCGGCTATCAAGTGAAGAATAGGAAGTATAGCCGGCGATAATTACGGCGTCAGCCTTGTAGGTTTTTTCAGCCAGCATGATCCCGTCATCTTTTTTTATACACTTATTGGTTTTGATACAACCCAAGCAGGCATCACACGACCCAACATTATAATCACTTAATTTGATGAATTCACTTTTCATGGAGGTGGACTCAAGAACAATTTTCAAGGCACGATCTGTATTACTATTTTTAATGGGTGAACCGGAAATACCAAGTACTTTCATAATAACCTCCTCCAAACAAGACATGTCACTTCAGGCTTTTGTTCATTCATCACAAGTGCCATGAAATTACACAATATTTAATAGTTAAAGTGCTGCCACTGACCGTGACCGTTTATCTGTTAATGAGTCTGGTGGCAACCAGACTCAGACCGAAGACCAGGATCCCGATCAGTAGGAAGGACCAACTCAGGCCTAACCAGTCTGATATGAAACCCGCCCCGATTGCCCCGATAAAGACCCCGCTGCTCATAGCCAGATTGAAGGCTCCCATCATGGATCCTTGTCCATAGCTCCGCCCCTCTTCCGTGGCCAGCGCCCCCAGGGTTGGCCAGATGATTGCCTCGCCGCTGCCCAGGATCACAAATAAGCCGAGCAGGACCCAGAAATTCCCGGCCAAGGGGACGAGACACATCACGCCGCTGATCACCAGGCAGCCAATCTGCAGCAACTTGACCTTGTCCATACGGTCTGCCAGTCGTCCACATGGGTGTTGCAGTACGGCATTGACCAGGGTTCGGGCGGCGATCACCATGCCGATCTGCATGCCGGTGGCCTGAAACCACTGATGCATCAGCAGAGGGAGTAGGGCCATGGTCGGCACCATGACGATCATGGTTGCCATTCGGGCCAGCAGGATTCCGGTAGTCCGATGGCTGGCCAGCATCGTCCGTAAGGATTTGATTACCCCGGGACCGCGCTCCGTCTTCGCCGGGGAGGGCGGGGCGGCCGGCATCTGCACCATGATCAGCATCATGGCCAGGAAACTTAAGCTGGCCATGACATAAAAGGCCGAGGCCATGCCCCAGTGATCGTTACAAAACCCGCCGATCAAGGGGCCGGAGCCGAATCCGGTAAAAATGGCGATATTGAGCAGCCCCATGTAATGGCCTTCACGACCCACCGGCGTCAAATCAGCGACATAGGCCATCGCCACCGGCACGATCATTGCCGAGCCCACCCCATGCAGGGCGCGGATTAAGATCAGAGAGCCAAGCGAAGTGGCTTCGGGCATCATGAGGCCGACCAGGCCATAGACGAAAAGCCCGCTGATGAGAAATCCCTTTCGCCCCCAGCGGTCGGAGAGATTGCCCACTATCGG
Organism: Desulfocapsa sp.; assembly: GCA_013792135.1. Lineage (GTDB taxonomy): Bacteria > Desulfobacterota > Desulfobulbia > Desulfobulbales > Desulfocapsaceae > UBA2270. The sequence goes on from VMSP01000143.1 coordinate 3,109, forward strand.
CTGACAGAAGCCCCTGGTCAAGGAAAAAGCCGCGACGATTATCCCCAGGGTCAGCCCTCCGGCGCCGAGACTCTCCGCAAACACCGGCATCACGGGCACAATGATCCCGATCCCCAACAGGGCGATGAAGACCGAAAGCAGCAGGATAATCAGGAGGTGTCGGGGCATGGTGGAATAAGGGTGCTCCAGGTGTTTGGTGTTTAAGAGATCCGTAACTTGTACCCTGATTATAAGGAATCGTTAAGAAATAATTTAGCTTTAAATAATTATTATGTTACGGATCCTTATGCCGTTCTGGGCACTCAAAAGTGCTTAATTTAATATCTTTACAACGGCAAAGCGATATGGATAGAAACAATGGTAGCTTGATAAGAATAGTGGTCAAGAAGGCTCCTTGTTTTTGTCGGTTCGGGGGACAAAAGGCACATAAAAGCGGGTGGGCAAGTCTCGAACATTTCTTTCTGTTCGATCATATTGTATTGTGACTGAGAAGCCGTTACGAAATAATCTGATCATCTAAAGAGATAACAACCATGAATGGCATGAATCGGAATGACATAAAGGCTGGCCTTCGGGTTTTCATCGTTTTGAAACAGGATCAGCGATCCGGTAAACTCACCGAAGGAATTGTGAAAGATATCCTGACAAACTCCCCAACCCATCCCCATGGTATTAAAGTCCGTCTGGCTAGCGGTGAAGTCGGGCGAGTCAAAAAGGTTGAAGGTTGAATGGGACACGAGATTTCATGTCAGGCGAATGGCTTGATGACGAAATATTCGTTTTTTTGAATGTATAATTAATTAATTTTGATGATCACAATGAAATTCATCCATACTGCTGACATTCATCTGGGGAAAACCTACCGCAACTCTTCAGGGGAAGAGGAACGGTACCAGGATTTCTTTCGCTGCTTAGCGGCCATTGTGGCAGATGCAGTCCGTGAAGCTGTTGACTTTGTCCTGATCGGCGGCGATCTCTTTCACACCGGGCAGATCCTGCCCAAGACCTTTGCCAAAACCATCGAAATCCTCCAGCCCCTCAAAGAAGCGGGCATTCCTTGTATTGCCATTGAAGGCAATCATGACTGGATTCACCGGCGCAACAATATCTCCTGGATGGAGGCCCTTTCTGAAATGGGCTATATCCGTCTGCTGCGCCCGGCCCGGACCGCTGATGGCGGCTATTGTTTTGCGCCCTTTAATGATGAGAGCGGGGAGGGTGGCCATATCGAGATCGGCGGTCTGCATATCTACGGCCTCGGCTATATCGGCGCCCAGGCCGGCAGTCATGTGGAGCGCATCTGCGAGGCTGTGACCACAGCCAACAATCTGCTGATTTTTCACGTCGGCATTTGGAAGTACTCGCCGGTAGAGATCGGCAACATGAAGATCGAAGAGGCCCATCCCCTGGCTGAAAAATTCGGCTATGTCGCCCTCGGTCACGGCCACAAACCGTACGTCATCGAGACCCCGGAAGGCAAACCTTATGCCTTCAACCCCGGGGCTCCGGAACGAGTTAACTTCGGTGAGGAAAAGTATGATAAAGGCTACTATTTTGTGAGTCTTGATGATGACATATACTCCCAGGAATTCAGGCCAACCGATCCTCGACCGATGCTGGTTGAGGTAATCAATCTCGACGGGGAAAATGATGCCGATTCCGCCCTGGCCCGTTTCCGGGAACAGCTAACGGAAAAGCTGGTCGGACTCACCGACCGGCGCGCTCCTTTGCTGGAGCTGAAGCTGGCCGGACGGGTTGGCTTCCATCCCTTTGAGCTGGGCCGCGAACGGTTGCGGCTGGCCATTGATGAGTTTACCGCTCCCTTGCACATCGAAATAAAGAATCATCTTTCTATGCTGACGCACTCTGGTGGGGAAGAGGTGGTCAAGAAGTCCCTTTCCGAGATTGAAAGTGATGTCCTCCATGAGTTGATCGGCGCCCACAGCAAATATCAGGGGAGGGAAGGGGAGTTGGCTAAGCTGTCGTTGGCTATCCGCGATCTGGTCATGAAAGGTGATGTGGAAGATGATGAATTGCTCGGCCTTTTCGGGGAGCAGGGTTAAGGCATGCAGATCCTCTCTATTTCGCTGAAGAATATCAAGTCCCATCGTGATAAGGAACTCCATTTTGTGGGCGGCATCAATGTCCTTTCCGGGGTCAACGGGGTCGGTAAAAGCACGATCTTTGAGGCCATTGGCTATGCCTTGTTCGGTGTTGATGCCCGTGATTTTGTCGGCAACATTGAGCGGTTCATAACAATCGGGGCTAAAAAGGGCGAAATAGCAGTTACCTTTGCCCCGGGTGATGGCGATACATATAGGGCATCCCGCAGTGTCGGGGCCGGTTCCAAATGGCTGCTGGCCCGAGAGATCGGCGGCACCTTCGAGGTGGAGGATCATGCCGGCGCCCCGGAAACGGAAGCCCGGATCAAGGAGCTGCTCGGACTCGATGGCGGCCGTCCCCTGGCCGATCAGTTCAAACTGGTGATCGGCCCCTTTCAGCACGAATTTCTCGGTCCTTTTGTCCTCAAGCAACCGGCCAAGCGGCAGGAGGCCTTTGACGAGATCCTTGGCATCGATGCCTGGCGCAAGACCTATAAAGGCACCAGTACCCTGCTCAAGGCAGTGAAGAGCAAGATCGATCTCTTGACTGTTGAGATCGAGGGCAAAGAGGAACAGGTTGTCGAGCTGCCCGAGCGGCAAGAAGAATTGACCGGGCTGGTTACCGAACGAAAGGTTCAGCAGAAGCAGGTGGCAGACAAGGAAAAGAGCCTTGGCGCCACCGAGGTGCAACTTCTAAAACTTGATGGTCAGGAAAAGAAGAGCCAGGCAGTGAAGGGTGATATCCAGGTGTTGGAGAATCGCATTCGGGACGGGGAAGGGAAGATTGCCGATAATCAGAAAAGGGTGAAAGAGGCCGAACTGGCCCTGGAAACCCTGGAAAATAGCCGGACCGGGAAAGAGGCCTTTGAGGCCGCTGAAGTGCAGCTCAAGGCCCTGCGGGAGCAAGAGAAGGAGCGCAGGGCGATCGAAAAGGAGATAACTCTCCTCGATAAAGAAACGGCCCGTCTGGCTCAAGCCTTTGCCCACGAAAAGCGGGAAGTCCAAAAAATCGATCAAGAGCAGGAGGCAGAGGCCTTCCGGCTCACAGCGTATCAAAAGGGACTTGTCGCTGCAGAGAGTGTAGCCATAGCCGCGGCCCGCTTGCCGGTTCTCAGAGAAGAGGCGGAAAAGCTGCGCCTGGCCAAGGGGCTTCTTGAGGGGCGGCGGGCGGGCCTGCAGGAAGGCAAGGCAAAACTGGCCGAAGGGATCTGCCCCTTTTTCAAGGAACAGTGTCAAAATATTGCCGGCAAGGCGCCGCGTGATGTCTTCAGTGGCCGGGTGGCTGACCTGGATAAGGAAGGGCTTGAGCTGGAGCAGCGTCTGACAGGGCTGGGCCAGGAGATCGGGGTGGCCGAGAAGGCCGGGCAGGAGCTCGATTCCCTCAAGGTCCGCGGCCAGGAACTTGCCAAACAGCTCAGCGCCCTGTCTAGGCGCCGCGATGACAACACCAAACGCCAGGGTGCTCTGGCAGGAGCCAAAGAACAACAGGAAGAGGCCGAGAAAAAGGGTGAGGCCCGTAAGGAAGGTCTCAAAAAATACTCCAATCTCGATGGCGAAATAGTAAAGATCGAAAGATTACGCACTGGACATCAGGCCGCCCGAGATGCCTTCTTTGCCAATCAGAAAGACGCCCTTGATCTGCAAAATCGGCGTGATTCCCTGGCCAAGATGGTGGCGCTTCTGGAGGATCTGTGCAAGACCCTGGTGGCCAAGCAGCAAGAGCTTGTTGCGCTGGCCAGGGATTATGATCCCCAGCGCCACTCCGAGGTACGCCTCGTCAAAGAACAGTTGGTTGGCGAGCTTGCCACCAGCAGGCAGAAGATTGCTGATCTCGGCCGCGATCGACTCCGCCTGGATGGAGAGATCAAAAAGATGAAGCAGCTCAAGGAAGAGATTAAGGCCCGCTTGGTTGCCAGGAAGGGCCTTGCCGCCAAGGAAGAATTGGTCAAATTCCTACGGAACCAGATCTTTAATAATGTTTCGGCCCAGCTCTCTGAGCGTTTCCGCGAGGAGATAAGTCTACGGGCGGATCTTATCTACCGCAATATCGCCGAAACCGATGAAGAGCTTTACTGGGGTGACAAATACCAGATCGTGCTGCGTGACATGGAAAATGGCGAGCTCAGGGAACGCAGCGATGACCAGCTCTCCGGCGGCCAGACCATGAGCGCCGTGGTTGCCCTGCGCCTGGCCCTGCTGCAGACCATCGGCGCCCGAATGGCCTTCTTTGATGAACCGACCTCAAACCTTGATGCAGCGCGCCGGGCCAATCTGGCCCATGCCTTCCGGGCCATAGATGTCGGCCGTGAAGAGGTGACCGAGCACTGGTACGATCAGCTTTTTCTCATCAGTCACGATGTCGCCTTCACGGAAGTGACCGATCAGGTCATTTCCCTTGAATAAGAATAAAAAAAAGGGGTGAAACTATTTGATTACCCTTTAACGTGAGATGCTATGTCTTGCGTGTTTCTGAAATTGCTGGTTGTTTGCTATTTTTCTTTTTCTTCTTCTGCTTTGCGGCATACATCAATGCATCGGCTTCGCGTATGATTTGATCCAGCTCACATGGAGCGTTGTGGTTAAACACGCCGATTACGCTGCTGATTGATAATTCGTATGCTCGTTTATTGTTGTCTTGGTTATTTTGTTCTATATTTTTTTCCAGACGATAAATAATGTCTTTTTGTGATTTTATCTCATTGTCACCATGCATCAAAACAATAAACTCATCGCCACCGATTCTCGCCAGAATATCTGCAGCCCTGAAGGTGTCTTGAAGGATTTGAGTAATTTCCTGTAAAGCTTTATCACCCTGTTGATGACCAAGCTGGTCATTGATTGTTTTTATATTGTCAAGATCCGCATACAGTAGAAATAAATTCTGGTCGTTTCGCTTGGCAATCTGGAGCTGTTTTTCTGCTATTAAAAAAAATCCTCTTCTGTTAAAAAGTCCCGTCAGCTCATCTGTAATTGAATCCTGTTCAATCTTCTGTTCGAGTATTTTTCTGTCGGTGATATTGAACGAGGATTCTATCATCTGGCTGACTTCGCCATTCACATTAAAGATCGGATAACCGTGAATTTCTACAAATTTTTTCCTGCCATGCCGGTCATAATGAGTATGTTCTACAATAGCTGTGTTTTTGGTTGTTTTTACAATATCAAGCGGGCATGAGTGGCCATCTTCTCCACGACAGGGTGAATCGCAGCCGTGGGTCAGATTGTGGCACTTTACTCCCTCATAGTTATGCTTGATAGTGGCCTGGGAGTTGGCAAGGATGATAGAATAATCATCAGCATTGATGACATAAAAAGGGTATGGTAGTGATTCGATAATATTACGCAATAATTTATTTTGTTCCTTGATTTGATTTTCGGCTCTTGTCCGCTCTGTAATGTCCCGGAAAATACCGCGGGTGAAAAGAGGCTTTCCTTTCTCTAATCGGCAGCTGGCATTTCCTTTCAGCAAGACATCCTCTCCATTTTTAGACAGATATGTCACTTCCATATCACGCATTTCTTCTCCTGCAATAATGCGCTGAAAATTGGTAATACAGTCTTCTTTGTTTTCAGGCGATAGAAGATCAAAAACTTTGAGATCTGCTATTTCACTGTCAGAGTAACCCATCGTTTCTCTCCATGATCTATTGACATATTCGAAAGATCCGTCCGGTCTGATACTCTGGATGAGGTCGTGGACATTGTCTATGAGATCACTATAGCGCTCCTCACTCTGCAGGAGTTCCTTCGCCGTCTGATTTCTCTCCTCAATTTCATTCTTGAGCGAATTATTCATCATGATAATATCTTCTATCTTCTCCTTAACGAGGAGATCCAGATGGTCGTGATGTTTTTTCAGTTCTTCCACCGCGGTTTTCCGATTTCTTTCAATTTTTATGGAATTGGTAACGATCCAGTATTCCACAAGTATGATAATAATGAGGACGCCAGTGGCAATCAGGGAAATTCTTTTACTGAGGGTGTTGATTTCTTCCCTGACGTCTTCAGTGTAAACACCAGTACCCACAATCCAATTCCACGGTTCGAACAACTGAACATAGGAGAGTTTGGAGACGATTTTTGAGTTGTTATCTTTCCATTGCCACATGTATTTGACAAAGCCGTCTTTATTTTTTTTGGCAATGGTAACAAAATCCTTGAAAGGGAATACCCCTTTTTTAACCTGGAAATCTGCCACATTTTTGTTTTCCAGATCAGGACGATAGGGGTGCATGACCATTACAGGTGTCATGTCGTTAATCCAGAGATAATCTTTTTTCTCCGGTCCGTATCGCACATTCCTGATAACATCTTTGGCAATGTCTTGAGCTTGTTCGTGTGTTAATTCACCCTGTTGCTCTTTCCTTTCATAATATGAAAGGATTGTAACGATGGAATGAGTCATCTCCATCATCATATCTTTTTTTCTTTCCAGAATATTGTTCTCAAATTGCGGAATAACATAAGCAAAGAGCAACAGAACAACTAAAAGAAAAGTGAAAATGGCAGGAAAAATTATTTTTATACTGGAAGTGTCTAATGAAATTTTCATAGAGGAGACCTGCAAGTCAAAAAACAACTGGATATCATTAATATTATTGGAAGAGACGCTTGCCGGTACAACCGGAAGCTGATGAAGGCAAATATTAGAACAATATAGCATTGACAATATGAATTGTCTTTATGAAATATTTCCTTAGCAGCAACGCCTGGATGTCATCTATGATGTCTGCGGAACAGAATAATTCGCAGAACTATGGGGGGAAGCTATTAAAATCGTCGGCCATTAAAACAGTAAGAGGTTAAGAACGACCAGCAGCATAAGATTTTATTCGTATTTTTTGACTATTGATAGAGTGAGCAGGCGATGAAGAATGTAATATGAATTACTTCAGAAGGTCCAGAAAAAAACTGCATCTACCATTTAGCAGATTTCATTGAACCTTCTGTTTAATGTATAAGTGAACGAGATTACGACTTTTACGGTCTGACTGCCCGGACACTGCCCTCACTCTTATTGAAGTAGCGACGTTCCGGATCGCATTGATCAGACATCTCCCAGGATCCAGCCATTCCTTCACCATCTTTCTCTCCGGACCAGTATTTCCCTTTCCGTTCAAAATCACACGTTCCGTTCACATGAAGGTCGAAGAGGTAATTCAGATCGTATAATTCATAGACGGTTGGCAGTCGCCAATCGGTGTATCCGCCAAGCTTTAGATTCTTTACATAAAGCTTTGCTTCTTCATACGTTTTGATAGTTTCACTTTTGTCAGTCTGCCACATTTGCCCTGAGACTGTGTCATGGCAAATTCCGTTGTTAAGGTTTTGGAAACGAGCGTCTTGTGGATTTTTACTGCTACAGCCTTGTGAAATGAGAATAAGGGTAAAAAATAATGTGTAAAGAATGTGTCTTGATTTCATAGTCAGGCCTCCTTGGAGTTTATGGAGCTAGGGGAGTCTGGGCAAAGCAGTTTTTTTGCTGGCAGACACGGTTAGGACTAAATGTTTTTTTGATATTTTTTAAGCGACTTGTTCCTTATGTACCAACTGATTGGTACAAATATTCTGCAAAAAAAATCAGTGATCGAGTAGATTTTTGATGGCCGCCAGGAAATCAAACAAATCTTTTTCGCGTTTGCTGACCCGTGACATCATAATCGCTCCTTCCACGGTTGCTACCACGGTTTTAGCCATAAGTTTCTCTGAAATTCTCGAGTTAAGCAGCTTAGACTCTGACGCTTCAAGCAGGAGGATTTCGAGCTTATTCGTCCATCTGTCGAAAACTTCTTGAATGACGGAAGCAAATTCAGGGTTGCTGTCGGTCATTTCCAGAGCTGTATTTCCGAACAGGCAGCCGTCGACAAAATTATTTTTTTTCTGTTCGTTAAAAATTGCCTGACAGGAGTTGATAATCTTGGCGACCGGGTCAGTACCCGAGAGTGATTTGTTCAGGAAATGAAAAAATTCTTCTTTGGCATCCTCTAAAACAGCCAGACCCAGATCTTCCTTGCTGGCAAAATGATAATAGAGGTTTCCTTTTTTAACGCCGGTCGCTGAGATTATTTCACTGACAGAGGTGTTGTGAAAGCCTTGCTTAATAAAAATTTTTCGAGAAGCCTTGAGGATGTGTTCCCTCGTTTTTTCACCTTTGACTGTAACTGCCATAAAAATCTCCAAGTATTCCATAACTGACTGTTTGGTACAAAAACTAGTCTTTGTGTTGGGCATTGTCAATGAAAAAAAAGTAAATCTCATCATGACGTTCCCTTGCCATGAAGGTATGAGGTTTGCTTTGACATACTCATCTCGCGGTGCCATAATTATCTGAAAAGAGCGTTTCCCAGACGAACATGAACGGGCGAGGTGCTGATATGGACAGGAGAGAATTTCTCAGGCAGGTGGCATTGTGGTCGGCAGGCCTCAGTGTAAGTGTACCCCATTTCCGGATTGGCGCGGCGCTGGCAGCGGAGAGTCAGCCGTCCCTGTTGACCAGTGCCACCGGCAAGGACTATCAGGAGTTGGTCGATCGGGTTCTCGGACCCCTGGGCGGGATGGGCAAGTTCGTCCGCCGCGGTGATAAGGTGGTGGTCAAGCCCAATATCGGCTGGGATCGCAATCCGGGCCAGGCTGCCAATACCCATCCCCTGGTGGTCAGGGCCCTGGTGGAACGGGCGCTCGACGCCGGGGCCGGTGAGGTCCTGGTTTTTGACCGCACCTGCAACGAGGAGCGGCGCTGCTATGTCAACAGCGGTATGGAGGATGCCCTGGCGGGGATCAAGGACAATCGCTTAAAATTTTTTCACCCTGACGAACGCAAATATGTTCCGGTTGATATTGAACGCGGCAAGGCGGTCAGTCGACTGGAGATCTATCGGGACGCACTCGAGGCCGACAGCTATATCAACGTGCCGGTGGCCAAGCACCACGGCCTCAGCCGCTTGACCCTCGGCCTCAAGAACAGCATGGGGGTTCTCGGCGGCAACCGGGGGGCTATGCACCACAACCTGGGCCAGAAGTTGGCTGATCTGGCAACGGTCATTCGACCGAAACTCACCGTCATCGATGCCACCCGGATCCTTCTCAATAATGGTCCTCAAGGTGGGGACCTGGGTGATGTCAGGGTGCTTGATACGCTTGTTGCCTCGGTCGATCCGGTGGCAGCCGATGCCTATGCCACCACCCTTTTCGGCCTGAAGCCGGAGGAAATCGAATCCACGGTTGCAGCGTATGGAATGGGATTGGGGGAGATGGACCTGACGAAGATCAGGATCATCAAGGCGTGATTTTCCATGGTGAGGCGATGAAAAATAAAAAGAGAATTCCTGCCTATTACTGGCGGCGTGCGAGCCAACTGGTCTGCCTGGCCCTCTTTTTCTTTCTCTTTATCAGGACCGACTATTCGGGTCGCGATGAGATTGAGTACGCGGTCAATATCCTGTTTCGCATTGATCCATTGCTGGCCCTGTCTGCCTCGGTGGCGGCTGGATTCTTCATTGTCCTTATGCTGCCGGCAGTGGTGACCTTGCTGCTCACCTTGATCCTGGGTCGTTTTTTCTGCGGTTGGGTCTGCCCCATGGGAACCCTGCTTGACGGTTGCCACACCATGGCGTCACCTCAAGGGCAGGGGAGGGAGAGAAAATATCGTTTTCTGAAATTCTATCTCCTGGGTTTTTTACTGGTCGGGGCCTGGTTCGGCCTGCCGCTTGCCGGCTATGTCGATCCCTTCTCGATTCTCGTCCGGAGCCTGGCCCTGGCTGTTGATCCGGCCCTGAACGCTCTGGCCACCACCTTCTTCACCTATACCTATGAGCAGGCACCGGCCTGGGTCAATGGGCTGACCGAACCGCTCTACACCTTCCTGAAGGCTACCATCCTGCCCTTTAATCAGAAATATTATGATCTGACGGTTCTGTCACTGGTCATTCTCCTTGTGGTCTTTTTGCTGGAAAGGCTTGAGCGCCGCTTCTTCTGCCGCAATATCTGCCCGCTGGGTGCCCTGTTTGCAGTCACGGCCCGTTTTTCCCTTCTGCGGGGCCGGGCCGGGACCAAATGCGGCACATGCCGGAACTGTCGGGATGTCTGCCGGATGGGGGCAATCGATGAAGAACGCAATATCTCTCCGCTGGACTGCAACCTCTGCCTTGATTGTATCCATCATTGTCCCGGAAATAAGATATCCTTTCAGTTCGGTGGATTACATAAGAACAGACCGACTTTTGCGCTTTCCCGGCGCAGTTTCGTCGGCTCCCTGGCTCTCGGAGCAGCGCTGCCCTTCTTTCTCAAGAGCAGAACCCTGGCCCGCCAGGCCGATCCCCTCCTGATCCGTCCGCCCGGAGCCCTGTCCGAGGAGGAGTTCATCGGTCGCTGCGTGCGCTGCGGCGAGTGCATGAAGGTGTGTATAGGCAACGGTCTGCAGCCGGCCTTTCTCCAGGGCGGACTGGAGGGGATGTTTTCCCCGGTCCTCAAGGCCCGCACCGGCTACTGTGAGTACAACTGCACCCTCTGCGGCCAGGTGTGCCCCAGCGGGGCGATCAGGAAGCTGGCCCTTGAGGAAAAGCAGAAGGTGAAGATCGGCAATGCCTGCTTTGACCGGAACCGCTGCCTGCCCTATGCCAAGGGGATTCCCTGCATGGTCTGCGAGGAACATTGTCCCACCCCTGACAAGGCGATCAAATTCAGGGAGGTGGTGGTAGAGAACAGCCGGGGGGAAAAGGTATCGGTCAAACAGCCGTATCTGGTTGACGAGTTGTGCGTCGGCTGCGGAATCTGTGAAACCAAGTGCCCCTTGCCGGGTGTATCGGCGGTGATGGTGACCAGTGCCGGAGAAAGTCGCAACCCGGCCCAGGCGCTGCCGGATACCGGCAACACGGGTTACCCGTAAACTTTCACGAAGTATTTTACATTTCCGCATCAAATAAGAGGGAAGGAAAATAGCTTTGCCTTTACCCTTTAATCTCTTAAGTCCTCTGTGTTAATCCTGTCACTCATTAAAAATCGGTTTGACATGGTACTGATGGGAAATGAGTGTCGTTAGCTAAGAAAAAATTTGACATTGGCCTGTTTTTTTGTGGTTAATGATAATATAGCGTGATTGCTTGGCAGGGATGCGCGCATCTATTTCACGATTTGTATTGCGTATCGTCTATTGTTTATCATTGGCCAGTGGAGGAATAAATGGGCATAACAAAGGATTACCAGGTACAGGGAAGTCGAATTTTTTTTCGATGTCCAGTATGTGAGACAAGAAGAACATATCCAATAGCCCATAATTTGCGGCAAATCAGTGTTCGTTGTTATAAATGTGGCGGTAAGAGCATGTGCAGGTTAAATCGTCGTTTCCGTAACCGCTCTCAACAGGCTGGCAAAGTGCTGCTGATAACGCAGGAAGGAAGGGAGTTCGAGATCAATCTGAACGATATTTCAGAGAACGGGGTAGGCTTTGATGTGCCGATAGGCATTGCCCGAGCCAAGGTGGTTACGTTAGGAGAAGAGGTGCGTATCAGGTGTAGCTGGAATTCGCGTCTTTTTGGCAATAGTCGTTTTGTTGTCCAGAATGTCCAAGGACAACGGGTTGGGGCTAAAAAGAGGGGTATCTAATTCTTAGCCTTTCTCGAATTTTTTCACTTTTTCGCCGACCATGGAGACCTTATCGCAGTGGGCACCTTCTCGAGGATTGCAATCGAGGAGGATACCCATCACCCTGTCGGCGGCCCTATAGCAGTCGGCATCTTCCAGTCTTCCCAAGAGCTCGGACATCAGCTTGTTAAATTCCATGCATTTTTTATAATCGGAAGAGGTGCGCTGGTGCAAGGAACATGCTTTCTCCAAGTCTTTCTGGATATCTTCAGGGATTATTTCAGCCATATGGTCAGATCCTTTTATACTATGGGGAACAACATATGTGTAGATTGCTGCTCCCTTTATTCCAAGGTAACTATCTATTTATTCGGGGATTAAAAAGGATCTCGCGCAGAGCCGCAAAGGCGCTGAGAAGGACAAGCTTTTTTTATCTGCGCCTCTGTTGATAAATGCTAGTTATTCTTATTTGTGCTGAACAGTTACAACTAAAGAAGTAATAATAACGTATCGCCAGGCTGTCTGCGACAGAAAACTTTAGGAAAATATACCTGTGTGTTATAGATTCTGGTAATTGACACTGGCTACTTTAAACATTCACGGCGGTATTGGTATAGATAGAAGGAATTCGCATGGAGATTCGGTTACGATGAAAACACATAAGCCCTCAAAGCCTTTATCAATGATTCGTGAGTTCCATCTGGCCGACTGGTTTACTCTCGCCAACGCCGTCTGTGGTATAGGGGCGATATTCTCCACCATGACGTACCTGCAAATAGACGATATCAGGCACATCTATTTTGCCTGTGCTTTGGTGTTGGCTGCTTTGGTATTTGACGTCCTCGATGGCCGCATTGCCAGATGGCGGCAGGTGGCGTCAGTGATGGGTAGAGAACTGGATTCCCTCGCTGATGTCATTTCTTTCGGTGTCGCCCCGGCGATTATTGCCTACGGTTGCGGCATGCAGGGCCTCTACGACCGCATCGTCCTGGCCTACTTCGTCGCCTGCGGGGTCTCGCGTCTGGCCCGTTACAACGTGACTGCCGAAACACTGTCCGAAGGTGGTGACAAGGTGAAGTACTTTGAAGGAACACCGATTCCGACCTCCCTTTTCCTTGTCTTGCTCCTGGCAGTCGCAGCTTCGTTCGGCGCGGTACACCAACACCTCTGGTTTGGATACGTCAAACTTGCCGGTTTCCATCTCCATCCCCTCGTTCTGACCTTCGCCCTCTCAGGTTCGCTCATGATCAGCCGAATCCGCATTCCCAAACTATGAGGCCAGTGCCTCTTTCCTGCTAAATTTGCCCTTATCAGTAGCGGGGGAGCCGGTGTAAAGAGAGCTTGCTGAAAGAAGAGAGCTCCCCCGGTTCCTTGTTGACAGATAAATGACCAATGGATATTGTACTTAAAGTTAAACAAACGTTTGATTAGGATGAGGACATGAAAAATAAAAGTGATAATAAAGAACCAAAAATGGACTCAAGAGAACGGATTCTTCAGGCCGCCGTCTTTCTCTTTGCCCGTCATGGCTTTGACGCGACCGGCATGCGTGAATTGGCGGCTCATGCCGGGGTAAACATCTCGATGGTGGGTTATTTTTTTGGCAGCAAAAAAGGAGTGTTGAAGGAGATTCTTGACAGCTTTCTTTCGGGATATCTGGCCATCGCCAGAGAGGAACTGGCCGGCGCAGGTGATCTGCACACTCGGCTTGAACGATTCATTGTCAGTACCGTCGGTTATTTTGATGTCCAGCGAGATTCCTTGATCATCGCCATCAGTGAACTGCCCCACGATGACCCTGAAATTGTCGAACATAAAGCGGGATGGGCCAGGCAGATGGTGGGGATCGTCAACCGGGAGGTCTGCCAGCCTCATGCAGCAGAAACAGGGAAATACATTCCTCCGACCAGTTTGTCTCCTATGCTGACTGTTCTCATGGCCTCTCGTTATCTCTTCGCGCCTGTTATGGAAAAAGTTGAGCCGGGCAGTTCTGAGACTGTCAGTAGAGAAGAGTATGCAAAGATGATTGTCGGCCTGGTTCTGCAGGGAATTACTGGATCTGAGAGCAGGGTAACGAAGAGTTGATTAAACACACTATTGGCAAAAATAAGCTATGAAAAAAATGTTCTTTACACGGATTCTGCTCTTAAGCCTGTTCAATCAGGCCCTTCTTACCTTTCTTCCCGGGGCGAGCAGCGGCTTGACCATTGACGAGGCCGTGGCTCTGGCCCTGGCCAACAATCCTGATCTGCAAAAACAGCAGATGAATCGGGCCTTGAGTGAAGAAGACCTGAGCGGCCAGAAGTCACAAGCTTTCGGCAAGGTTGATCTGGCGGCCTCCTATGGATATTACAACCTGCCGCGCACCCTGGCCCCTTTGACACCGGCGTCAATCGCCACTGATCCCAGGGGGGTTCCCACTACCGTGGATCTTTTTGCCACAGGCATCATGTATGAGGTGCCGCTTTTCACCGGATTTGCCCAGCAGCGTTCAGTGGAAATTGCTACACTGGAAAAAGAACTTGCTGGACTTGCACTCAAATTGAGCCGGGAACAGCTCATCTATAATGTGAAGTCGTTGTATGTAAATATCCTTTCCCTGCAGGCCCAGGAAGAGGCACAAAAGGCCTACTATGAGGCATTGCAGAACCTTTACGATGATATCTTGCTTGAGGTCAAACTTGGCAGAAAGGCCCGGGTTGAACAGCTGAAAGCTGCGGCGGATCTGGAAAATGCCAGGGTTCAGGCCCGGCAGATCAGCGGCAACATCAGGATAGTGAAGGCCGGTCTCAGCACTTTGCTGGGTGGAGAGACGATCACACCCCTGGAAAATCTTTCCGTAGAGATGGCGACCCCCGGGAAAACTGAACAGAACAAGGAAATAGAGCAGCTCGATCGATACCGTTCTGCTGCATTGGAAGTCGAAAAAAAGGCCAGGCTGGTTGATAAAAGCAGGGCGACCTTTTATCCCCAGGTAATCTTTAACAGCTTTTACGGCCAGAATTTTGGCCCCAATGATAGTTCCAATCTGCATGAAGGGGACTGGAATAATCAGGAGGTCTGGCAGGCAACCGTGAATCTGAAGTGGACTCTTTTTGACTTTGGTGCCCGGAAGACAGCCCGCCGGATGGCAGCTGTCCGTGAACAGCAAAGTCGGCGGGATCGGGTGAAAACCGAGCTCGAGTTGAAGAAATCGCTAAGTGAGGCAGAGATTAAAATTGAGATGGCCAGGAATGCCTTTCATTCCGCCGAGTCCGAGCTTGCCCTGACCCGGGAAACGGAGATGATTGAGCAGGTCCGCTTTGATAAAGGAGCCACGGATGTGAATGATCTGCTCTCTGCCAAGTCCCGAAATCAACTGGCATTGAGTCGCTCGATTGCTGCCCGCTATAGCTATCATAATGGGTGTTTTTATCTGGATTACCTGTTGGAAAACGGAGAGAGTAAATGAAGAAAATTGTTATAGGATTGATGATTGTTGCCCTGCTTGTCAGTGCCGCCATGCTCCTCAAAAAACGTAAGCAGAGTATAACAAATACTCCAACTCCGGCCCCTTTGACCTATCAGGTGAAAGTCGTTTCGCCTTCCTCCGGGCGACTGGAGCAGACCCGTCCTTTTCTGGCCCATCTGGCCTCCCGGGACAGTGCCGAAATTGCTTCCAAGCTGAGCGGCCGGATAATAGAGATGCTCGCCCGTGAAAACCAGTCGGTAAAAAAAGGCGATCTCCTGCTGCGCATTGATGATCAGGAGATTGTCTCCAGCATCCAGTCCCTGCAGGTGACCATGAAGGCCCAGGAAAAAGATGTCCACTATACCGGCAGCCTCCATGAACGCAACAGGGCTCTTGTTGAGGTGGGAGGTCTGGCTCAGGAAAAATTCGAGGCCTCGGAAGTTGCCTATCTCGACAAACAGGCAGCCCTGGCAGCGACTCGCCAGAAGATCAGCGCCCTGGAGGTGCAACTCAATTATCTCAAAATCACGGCCCCTTTTGCTGGGACGGTCGGTACTCTCTTTGCGCACCAGGGAGACTTGGCGAGCCCCGGCAAACCACTGCTCTCCCTTAACTCTCCCGGACAGAAACTCACCTTCAGCTATGTCGCTGGGGAGCCTGCCATCCGCCCGGGGCAGGAGGCCTTCCTTGGTGGCCTGGGTGGCCGGAAGATTGGTCGGATCACAACCCTGTACAGTGACGCGAAAAACGGCCTGTCAGTCGCCGAAGTGTCCCTTGACAGCCCCCTTCTAATGCCGAACAACAGTTATCTCACCATTGATCTGCTCATCTTTGCCGAGAATGGCTGCCTCATTCCCCTGGATGCGCTCCTCCACCAACAGGATGGAACAAAGGTCATGCTCCATGCAAAGGATACGTTCACTCCATTTCCGGTGCGTGTTCTGGGAGAAAATAGAGAACAGGCCCTCATTGAACCATGTCCCAGCTCACCCATGGCCGTGGCACCGGAGGCAACGCTGGGGAAGCTGCCCGGCTATGGCGAAGTGCTGATCCGCAGGAGCGATGCCAATGAATAACAGTTTTGTAGAGCGCCTCCTGCGGCGGCCCTATTTCATCTATTCCTTTCTGGCCCTCTTTGTTTTCTTAGGGCTTGCCGGTTATCAGAAGATTGACCGGAAACTCTTCCCGGAATCCAACTATCCGGAGATTGCCGTCGTTATTATCCAGCCCGGTGGCTCTGCCAAGACCCTGGCGGCCAATGTTGCCGTGCCCGTGGAAGAGGAACTCTACAGCCTGGACAAGATACGCCGGGTCTATTCAACCACCATTGATGAAGTCTCTGTTGTCCGAGCCGAGTTTGAATACTCCAAAGACCTGAGTATGGCCGCAAGCGATGTGACCAACTCCCTGAACAAGATCCGCTCTCTCTTGCCGCCTGATATCCAGGAACCGCAGGTTCATAAGATCTCTGCGGCCACAGCGCCCGTTGTGGTGATTGGCGTCAGTTCCGATCTGCTGGCGCTTCCTGATATCCGCCAGCTTGCAGAAAACGAGCTGCGCCATGAACTGCTCAAGACGCGAGGTGTGGCCAATGTTGACATCTTCGGCAGCTATAAAAAAGAGGTGCAGATCATCATTGATAAGGCCAAATTGGATCAATATGGTCTGGGTCTGGCTGCGGTGCTGGCGACAATACAGAGTAATAATAAAGATTATGCCATTGGTTTCATCTCCAATGAAAAAAGCCGTTACCTCCTGAAGTCTTCCGGCAAAGAGGAGACGATGCAGGGCCTGCGGGCTCTGCACCTGACCCCGGATGTGCGGCTGGCTGATGTGAGTGAGATCTACTTCGGTCATTATGAAAACAGTTCGGGCTATTACGGAAATGGCCGGGAATCCATCGCCATCTCGGTACAGCGCGGGCTCGATGCCGATGTGCTGGGCACCATTACCCGGGTAGAGGAAAAATTAAAGACAATCAAGAGCGCCTATCCGAACCTCCGCTTTGAGATAACAGACACCCAGAAGGACACCATCGTCCAGAGTACGGACAATATGTTCGAGTCCCTGCGGGACGCCATCATCATGTCCACCATCGTGGTCTTCTTCTTTCTGGCCAGCTTCCGCCAGGTGCTGGTGGTCCTGGCCACAATTCCGGTGGTCTATGCTGCCACCATTGCCTTGATGTGGCTGGTGGGGATCGAATTTAATGTGGTGACCCTTACCGGTATTATCCTCGCCCTGGGCCTGCTGCTTGATGACACGGTGGTGGTCATGGAAAATATTGAGCGCCATTATAAGGAGGGAGGGGAGGACATCAGAAAGTCGGTGATCTCCGGGACCAGGGAGATCATGTTTGCCGATCTCTCCGGAACACTTACCACCATGATTGCCCTGGCCCCCATTCTTTTTGTCGGCGGCTACCCCCAGACCGTATTCCGGCCCCTGGTGGGCACACTGCTCCTGGCACTCATGGCCTCCTATGTTATTTCGATTACGGCCGTACCTTTGCTGTCGATGAAAATACTGACCATGGAGCCGCCCTGGCTTATGCGCATGGAGGATTTTTTCCAGCGCATAACCGGCTTTATCATGAATTATATCAACTCCTTTTTTAGTGCCGCCGTCAACCTGGCCCTGCAAAGGAAGGTTGTGGCACTGGCCTATTTTATCGGCCTGGCCCTGCTCTTTGTCGTCAGTCTCCGGGGGGTGATGCCCACGGTGGGACAGGAGCTGATGCCCGCCATGGATACCGGCGGCATCAAGGTCAACATTGTCACAGACCCCAACCTGCCCATCGAGGCCAGCCGGCGCATTGTTCGTGAGGCGAACACTCTGCTTGCAGACAATGGCCCCCTGCTGCGGCTCTCTTCAGCCATCGGCAGTGAGCCGGGAGTCCTCAGTATCGGCAGCGGCAGCGGCACGGATCGTATCGCCATTACCGCTACCTATGTAAATCGCTATGAGCGGGATGAGTCCATCTGGGAGATCGAAAAACGGCTGCGACCGCTCCTGGCCCGGATTGACCATGTCAAGCGACTGGAGGTGGTGGATTTCGGGGCAACTGCCCTGGCAAGTATCCGGGCAAATGTGGATGTGACGCTCTCCAGTAAAAACTTTGACGATCTGGAGAAAGCTGGAGACCTTGTTGAAAAAACCCTCTATAAAACCAGAGGTATCGTCTCGGTGGGGAGGAGCTGGGACAGGGATAAAAGCGTCTATAACCTTGAAATCTATCCGGCCAAGTCGGCCCTCTACGACCTTAAAAGCGGGGAGATTGCCAGGCAGCTGCAGACTGTTTTACGAGGAGCGCTGGTGGCCTCCTTTCCTCTGCAGAACGGTGTTGATTTCGGGGTGCGGGTCTGGCTGCCTGCCGGTCAGCGAGATACCAGGGATATCCTGCAATCCACCTTGCTGGATACCCCTCAGGGCAAGATCCCACTGGCCGCCATCGCCTCACTCAAGCGGGAGCTTGAGCCGGGGATCATCACCAGGGAAGGGTTGAACTATACCCTCAATGTCTATGGCTCCAGAGAGAAGGCCGCCATCTCCCATATCATGGCTGATTTTGAACAGGCCTTTCAAGGGTCGAAACTGCCCCCGTCAGTGACCATGGAGCAGACCGGGGATATTCAACAATTTCAAAACTCAGCCGGGCGGATGGCTGCTGCCGCAGGCTTTGCGGTGATCTTCATCTTTATTACCCTGATTGCCCTCTTTAACAGTGTCAGGGTGGCCGTTATGATCGTCCTTTCAATCCCGCTGACCATTATCGGTGCTTCCTGGACGAACCTCCTCCTCGGCTATCATGTCTCCATGCCGGCCATGATGGGTTTTATCCTTCTCTCCGGCATCATCGTCAATAATGCCATCCTCCTTATTCATTTTGCCCAGGAAAGGATGGCGGAGGGGATGTCCAAAAAAGAGGCCATGCTCGAATCGATCCAAATCCGTACCCGGCCGGTACTGATGACGGCCTTTGCCGTGGCCGCCGGCATGCTGCCGGTCGCCCTCGGTTCGGCCATTGGCCTCGAGCGGCTGGCCCCCTTGGGTGCCGTAGCAATCGGGGGCCTCATTGTCGGCACTGTTTTGACCCTGCTCTTTATTCCTCTTATCTTCATCATGGTGGCAAAGGAGGGCGGAGGGCAGGGTGGTGACTGAATGAGCTGTGAAGGCTCAGCAAAAACAGTGCCTTGCAGGCAAGCGGCTCCGGATCAGGAAGCGAAGGAAATCGACAGTCCCGGCCATACAAGCGCCGGGAGCAAGTTGGCTGTGCTCAGATCTTGCACTTGCCTTCGGCGACTTTGGGGAAACCGCTCAGGTTGAAGCTCTGGCCGCAACCGCAGGTGGTTTTGGTGTTGGAATTGGTGAACTGCAGGCCGCCGTTGATCAGCTCGTCGGAGTAGTCGATGACCAGACCGCCCAGAAATTTGGCACTTGCTCCGTCGGTAATAATAGTGATCGTCCCGGCCGTATGGATCACACTCTCGCTGTCCTTCATCTCGCTTACGAATGCAGCGTCGTAGGTCAGACCGGCACAGCCTCCTTCTTTTACTGCAACCCGCAGGAACTGGCCCGGTGCCATCTTGCTGCTCAGCATCGCTTCTGCTTTTTCTTTAATGGTGATATTCATGAAGACCTCCCTGGTTGATTTTTACTAAATATAGTCAGTAATGTCCGGTTAGACAAGGGCAGGTGGAGGATGGCGTCCATTCAACAGCATTCAACTTGGCCGCCCGCTTCAGCTTGCAGAGAAAGACGTCGTCGACCGTATCACCAAGGGAATCTGTTTGGGCCACTAGGGAGAAAGGTTCTTGCCCTGGTGGTAAAGGAGGGGATGGTTAGGCAGAGCGGTACCTGAGATCCTGCTGCAGCATGGGCTCCAGGGTGGCGTCAAGAAACGCGCGCTGGCAATCTACCTGTTTCATGTGGCCGTCACGCTGGAAGGCCATGTAGCGGCAGCCGCCGAAGCAGAGGGGTAGGTAGACACAGTCGCGACACTGCGCCTCGTCCTTCCAGTGGTCCAGGCAGTAGCTCTCCTGCCACCCTTGACCCATACCCTGCCATATATCGCCCGCCTCGTAACCCTTATGGCCAATCATGGTGATGCACTTATAGATGGTGCCGTCGTGATTGACGACCAGGGCGTCGTCAATATCCACCATACAGGGAGAGGGGCGCATTTTTGCCAGCGGAAACCCACGCCGCCCCAACTCTTCCCGGATAAAAAGGGCCGCCTCGATCAGCCACGGTTCGGAAATGGAGCAACAGCCGCTGCTGAATTCCGGGTTGGCGAACTGGTCGTTAATCTGCATCGCCGGGTAAAACTGCACTTGGGCCACCCGGTCGGGGGTGACTCCCTGCTCAAGGTAGAGGTCGAGCAGCTCGGGAAATCGCTGGTAATTGTCCCTTGTGTAATTGCCGACCAGATTGAGGCAGAGCAGATCGCAGCACTCTCGGATGTTGTGCAGTACCACATCGAAACTGGGCATCCCGTTCTTCAATGGTCTGGACTGGTTATGGAGTTCCGCCGACCCATCCACGGTAATCTTGGCGCTCTTGAGGCCCAGAGGCAGTAACTCCGCCACCACGGCCGGGGTGAGCAGCGAGCCGTTGGTGACCAAATGGATCTCAAGGCTGCCGCCCCGTTCCTCGACCAGGGGCTTGAGCCGTTGGGCCAGTTCCCTGATGCGATCCAGATAGAGCAAGGTCTCGCCGCCATAGAGGTTGAGTACCAGCTTTTCCTTCCCCGGGGTGAACCGCTGCCCCAGAAATCGGACGAGCTGGTCGGCGGTGGCATCGTTCATTCTGGACGCGCCTTCCTTCTGGCCGCCCTCGTAGCAATAGACACAGGCAAAGTTGCAGGCCATGCCTAGGATCACCGACACCCGCAGCGCCCGGTTGAGACGGTTCAGCTCGGCCGGCAGGTCATGAACAGCGGCCTGTTCGCCTGCCCGATCCTCCACCACCATCCCGAGCCGGGCCAGCAGGGCGGCCTGCTCCTGGGGGACAACCCCGGAGCGCAGCTGGGCCGCCAGCTCGGCGGGCAGCAGAGCCAGCGAGCATTTGCGGGTGGAGAAGAGCAGGTGCTGGCTGGCGCCCGGTTCAACAGGGTAGAGCTTGAGATAGGCGGAAGGGATCATGGGGGGCATGTACGGGGAGAAAAGAGGGGTCGAAACAAAAAGGGGGCCGAAGCCCCCTCTCTTTAACTTATGAATCTCATTCAGTGTCGACGGAGGGGGCCGGACTATTCGGCCGGCAACAGGCCATTGAGGCTGCCAGTTCTTCAGTTTCCATTCCTTGATCAAGTACTACTACCTCTTTGTTTTCCATGAAGAGACTCCTTTGTTTGGGGTTTGATATTTACAACTACAACACAACTCTCTTCCTTATCAACGATCAGACTACCGCTGTCAAGGGGAGTCATACTAAAAATGGAGGGTGATGCCCAGCTCCAGCCAGCGGCCGGCGTTTTTTTCCAACTCCACATTGTACTGGCTGCCGTCAAAGAGATTATGGGCGACGAAAAAGAGATCGTAGGTGAGCTCTCTGAAAACCAGGGGTTTGGTCACGGTCAGGTCCCAGATGATGGTGGAGTAGTCGCCTGAATCGTCTGGTTCATGCCGCTGATCCAGCCAGATGTAGTGGCCACCAAGGCGGGCTTGGATAAAGGGGCTGTCGTACTTGCAGATGAGGTTGCTCATTTGCTCCGCGTCGTTTTCAAAGATATTGCCGTTCCAGTCGGCGATGGAGTCTTTATAGTCGGTGTGGGTATAGGTGTGGTTGGCCAGCAGTGACAAGTCGTGCCATTTAATGGTCTCCGCCTCCAGTTCAAATCCTTGCCGCACCGCCTTGCCGGTGTTGACATACTGGCCGCCCCAATCCGAAGGGAGGGTGCTGTCCCAGGTCCAAGAGTCCCGTTCACGGTGTTGGAACAGGGTGACCTTGGTCTGTAGGTTGGGGACGGATGTGCTCTCCAGACCCAGCTGGGTGGTCCAGGCCTTGGACGGTTTCAGGCCGGGCGAATAAGCGAGGGTGGAGGAAGGCGGGCGGCGAAAGCCACTGGAGGCCCCGGCCCGGAGGAGGTTCTGCTCGGAGAGGCGATAGGTCATGCCGAGGCTTGGACTGAGCAGGTCATCGGCGTTGAGGTTCTGGTCGTAGCGCAGGCCAGGGGTAATGGCAAACTTCCCCCAGACCACGGTATCGTTGACATAGACCCCCAAGAATTCATCGTAGACCCGGTTTGGATCGCCTGCGTCCTCATAATAATTACGATGATGCTCGCTGCCGAAGACCACGTTGTTGTCGCCAGCCCGCCAGTTGATATGGCCCATAACGGAGGTGAGGGAATGGCTGCGCTGGTTCCATGGATGGTCATACTCACGGTCGAAGTTCTGGACGCTCAGATGGTAGCTGAGACTCTCTCGGGGCGAGCTATCCAGGGCCAGGGTGTAGAAGGTGTCCTTCTCGCTCGTCCAGAATTTCTCTCCCCAGTACAGTTGCGACATTTTCATATAATCGGGGGCGAAACGGCCCACGGAGGCGGTAAGGGTGGAACGGAACGGAAGATCGGCGGCGGAGAACTTGCCGAAAAAGGTTTCAAAATCCCGGGAACGGCCGTAATCGTCGTTGACCAGACCGTCGGTGTTCAGAGAGCCGGCATGGAGGAAGTAGCCAAATCTTCCCATCTTGCCCGCCGCCTCACCGTTGTAGGTACTGGTGTTGTGCTCTCCGTGGGTGGCGCTGAGGCTGCCCGTGGGCAGGATGCTCTTGCCCGTGCCCTTGGTAACAATATTGATCACTCCGCCCAGGGCAGAGCCCCAGGTGGAGGAGGTGGCGCCCTTGATCACCTCGATTCGGTCGATGATGGCAACCGGAATGGCGTTGGTCTCGTTGTACTCGGAGTCGATAAAGGACCAGCGCATACCGTTCAGGAGCACGGTCACCTGTTCATAGTCGGAGTTATGGATATAAAGAGAACTTGGGGCGCCGATATCTTCTCCTTCGGGGATAACCAGGAGACCAGCGGTGTACTTGAGCACCTCGGCCACCGAGTGGGCATGCATGGCGGCGATCTCGGCGGCGCTGATGATGGTGACGTTCTCGGCCACTTGGGTAAGGGGCTTGGCGGCGCGGGTGGCTACCTCCACCATCTGGGAGTCGTCGAAGTACATGGCCAGGGGATCGGCATCGGCAGCCTGGGCAGCCTGGGCGACAGGGAGGCAGCAGAGCAGGGTGGCGGCCAAAGGGGCCAGACTGTGGGCAAAACAGGGTTGTTTGGCAGGGGGCATGGTCTTTGATTTCCTTCTTTTAAGGGGGGGGAAGGCCAACACGTCATATTGCGGATGGTTGGCGAATTTACCTTGATCTAAGGGGCAGTTTGCTATTAGCATAATAAAAGAATAGCTGACAACTCGCCGACTTCCTCGACTCTCTAAATTTTTGATGAGACACGGACATCACATAACCGCACGCATAATCTTCCTTCTGGTGCTGCTGGCCCTGCTGTCGGCCACAACGGCCTGGGGGCAGGAGTGCGTCCTGCTCCAGTCTTCGGCGCTGAAGCCCTACGAAGAGGCCCGCCAGGGTTTTGAACAGGCGTGGAGTGCCCAGCGGCCCGTTTCGGGGCCAAAAAGCATTACCCTCGGCAACCTAGCACAGGTGCTGCTCTCGGAACAACCCGAGGAAAACATGGGTGTGTTTAAAAAGCAACTTGAAAATGCGCAACTGGTGGTGGTGATCGGCGATCCGGCCCTGAATTTCGTCCGTGATCTGCAGCAGACGCCAGTCCTCTATCTCCTGGCCCCCTCGGCCGATAAGCTTCCCGCCAACTTCACCGGCATCGATATGTGCATCCTCCCTTCCCAGCAGCTGGAGGCGATGAGCCGACTCATGCCCAAGGTTCGCAGTATCGGTGCTCTCTACAATCCGGCCCGGAGCGGCCAGTGGGTCCAGGAGGCGCTCATGAGTCAGGTGAGCGCGGTGGAGACCCTGCTCTTCAAGAAGGTTGCTGCCCCATCTCTTGTGCCCGAGGCCCTGAAGAGTCTTGGCAATAACATCATCGACGCATACTGGCTGCTGCCGGACGAGCTGGTTACCAACCCCCAGACCATGGAGCACCTGCGAGAGTTCTCCATAGCCAACCGGGTGCCGATTGTCAGCTTTTCAGACAAGTACCTTAAGGCCGGGGCCGCCGCGGCCATCACCTTCGACATGATTGACATGGGCAGCCAGGCAGCGGAGATGGCGGCCCGTATCGTCGCTGGTACACAGCCAGGCGAGATCCCGGTAGAGCCGCCGCGCCGCCAGCGGGTGATCGTCAACACCAGTGTCTTTCGCAGGATGGGGGTGGTGATCAACGATGCTGCAGTGGACGAAGTCTATTCTGGAGGAATGGAACAATGAAGCTTTTTCATCGGCCTATTTTGTGCAGAATGGGCTTCAACCTCAAAATCCTGCTGACCCTGTCTCTGATTCTGCTCGGTTTTGCCGTGGCTTCCGGGATGGCCTTCAATATGATCCAGCGCAAAGAGCTTAAGGGCCATCTTGACCACCAAGGGGAACTGATGGTCACCATGCTCTCCGGTTCCCTTCAGTCGGGGCTCTATTTCGAGGATCGTGCAGCTATTGACCAGGCGGTGAATACCTTAGTATCCCTGAATCTCCATCATGATATGGAGGCGGTTGCGGTTTACGATGTTAATGATGGGGTACTTTTGCGCAATTTCCTCGCCAAAGCGGAGATCCCTGCAGAATTTACGAGTATGGCTGGCCACATGGCCACTGCCCTTAGCTCCTTCCACCGGGATACTGATCAGGGGAAGGTCTGGGAGGGTGACAATCTAATCATCTTCACGGCACCGGTTTCGGTGGCGGCCAAGCAGCAGAGCAACGAAAGCCTGTTCTTCGACACCAAAGACAATGTACAGGCCCGCACTGTGATCGGGTACGTCCAGTTGGTTACAAACAAGTCTCAATTCGACAATACAGTAAGCAAGACCGTACTCCGGACGACGATGCTGACCATCCTCTTCCTGTTCATCTCCCTGGCCGCCACCTATATGCTGACCCGGGCGACCATGACACCGCTCAGGCGACTGATTGACACCATCCGGGAGCGGGGCGGTCAGAAAGAGGTGGGTGCGGACGAGGTGGGACTTTTGGGCGATACCTTTTCCCAGCTGGTAGATGACCTCGAAAATTCTTTTTCGACCATCCAGACCCTCAAGGAAGGTCTGGAGGAGACGGTGACGGAACGCACCAGGGAGCTGAGCCAGGCACTTACCGAACTCAGAGAGACCCACATGCAGCTGGTCCAGTCGGAAAAAATGGTGGCCATCGGCCGGCTGGTGGCAGGCATTGCCCACGAGATCAACAACACCACCAATTTCATCAGCGGGGCGCTGCCGCCGTTGCGCAAACGGCTCAGCGAGATGGAGGGACTCCTCCATGTGCCGGCAGGAGAAGGACCTGATATTGAGCGGTGCGAGGCCATCTTTATGAATCTGACCCTGCTCCTGAATAATATCAGCGAGGGGGCGCGGCGGACCAATAAGATCGTCGGCGACCTCAAAAACTTTTCGCGACCGGTCGATGAATTGCCCGGGCTGGTTGACATTAACTACTGTCTGCGCTCCACCATCTCGCTGGCCTATCCGGAGTACAAGCATCGCCTTGAATTGAACCTGGAGCTGGCCGAAGAGCTGCCCCTGATTGAGGGTGTGCAGGGACAGCTTAACCAGGTGTTCATGAATCTGTTGCTCAATGCGATGCAGGCGCTCCCCGTACAAGGAACCATCTTGATCCGCACATGGGTAGTTGAAAACGAGGTACACATTCTGTTTCATGACAACGGTCCCGGTATTCCAGCCGGGGTGATCGACCGGATTTTCGAGCCCTTCTTTACCACCAAGGAGATGGGCAAGGGCACGGGGCTGGGACTTTCCATATCTTATGGTATCATCAATAAACACCAGGGTAAAATCCTAGTGCTGAGCGAAGCGGGAGACGGTACCGAATTTGAGATCATCTTGCCGCTCAGGTGGCAGAAAACAATAGAAATCATCACTGAGGAGAGACAATGAATAGGGATCTGAGCAAGGTGCTCTATGTGGACGATGAAGAGATCAACCTGATCAACTTCAGAGAATCGCTTTGCGATAAGTTCGAGATTTTTACCGCTCTTTCCGGCGAAGAGGCGTTGTTGGTGCTGGAGAAGGAAAAGGATATAGCCCTGGTGGTCAGCGATCAGCGGATGCCGGGGATGAAGGGCGTCGACCTGCTGGCCAGGGCACTGGAGCTGGCTCCTTATGCCGAGCGGATCATCATCACCGGCTACACCGACCCCCAGGATATTATTGCCGCCATCAATGAAGGCCATGTCTACCGCTACATTCTCAAACCCTGGACCGAGGAAGATCTGCAGGTCACGATCACCCATGCGGTGGAACGACATCATCTCAAACAACATAATCGGGAGCTGCTAGAGGAGCTGAACCGGAAAAATATGGAGCTTGAGGACCGGGTCAGGGAGCGCACCGCCCAACTGGCAATGACCATCGAGACCTTGGCAGCCAAGGTGGAGGAGCTGGAGTGGACCAAATACGAACTGAAGACCCTGCAAGGGTTTCTTGCCATCTGCTCCTACTGTAAAAAAATACGGGACACCGATGATACCTGGGTGCCCATAGAGGAATACCTGCACCGCCATGCTGACATCATGCTCACCCATGGTATCTGCCACCAGTGCCATGCGCAGGTGATGAAGGATCTGCCGGCCCAGATAGAAAAGTTCCTAGGCAAGGAGAAGTGATAAGTGAGGAACCGTAAAATGAGAACAGAGCCAGTTTGCATGCAGAGGGACAAGTGAATCAATCCACTCGTCATGGAACTCGTGCCAAAAGGGCCCATGGCAAAAAAAAAGAGTTTGTGAGATGTGCTTAAACCAACTCGTCTCTTTTTTGGTCTGGTAAAAGCATAACCATTAACCCTCAATGCGCATTTTCCCTGATGTTCCTGGATATTATGCCCGCATGGACGCACCTCTCCTGAAGTTTGTATTAAATCCGTAAGTAATATTCCCATTGATTCCCCGGATGTCTCTTGGTTTGGGTGCCTATTTTGCCCTTTCATGCTCCCAGCGCTCACTTCGTTTCCTTGCTTGGGCAGCATCGTATTTTTGGCATAGTGCCGATCATTTTATTCCTTGACAATGGGCATTCTTTTTATCATATTTAAACATGTTTAATAAAAAAATACGTTTAGTGATATTTGGATTATGAGCCGCCGCGAAACAACAAAACAAGAGACCAGGCAACTGATTTTGGATGCTGCCCGCAAGCTTTTCCAGGAAAAAGGGCCAGAACGCTGCACCATGCGGGATATTGCCCGAGAGGCAGGTGTGTCTCCGGCCTCGGTGGTGGTTCATTTCAAAAGCAAAACCGCGCTGCTGGAGGTGGCTCTTTATGAAGACATCGAGCGCAACATTGGTCGGGCCGTTGCCACCATGCCCGGGGAAGCAGCCTTGCTTGCCCGGCTCATGCATATCGCCCAGGCTATGTACAGCTTTTATGACAGCAACCGGGAGCTTTACCGGGTCCTTATTCGGGATACGGCCTTTGAGTCGGAAGGGGAAAACCCGTATCTGACCCGGCAGCTTGAACACTATCTGATTTTTTTCGGGGGGATGATCGAGGAGGAAAAGAAACGGGAGGCTGTCCGGCCTGAGGTCGATGCCCATATTGCCGCCGCATCGTTTTTTTCCCTATACTTCAGTGTGCTCATGGAGTTTCTGCGCAATCCGAACATGACCGTAGACATGGCGTTGGAAAGGCTTGCCTTATGTGCTAATCAACATCTTACCGGAATCCTTACTCAAAAGGAGAAGAACGATGGCCGCTGTCCATAATTCGTTGGAGAACTGGTTCGGCAAACTCGCCGAATTCGTCTATCGGCGAAAGTATCTCGTTTTGATTGTCATGCTGTTGCTGACTGCCGGATTGGCAAGCCAGATCCCCAAAATCACCATCGACACCAGGGACGAGGGCTTTTTCTACGATACCGATCCCGCACTCATCGCCTACAACAACTTCCGTGATCAGTTTGGCCAGGATGATACCTTTATTATTGCCCTGCAGCCAAAAAACGGACTGGATCTGCAATTCTTTGGAACTCTTTTTGCCCTGCATCAGGAACTTGAGGCCCAAGTACCCTATATTGATAAAATTAAAAGTCTGGTCAACGGTCGTATTGTCAGGGCAGCGAATGATACCCTTTATGTTGAAGAGCTGATGGAGCATGCGCCCCAGTCAACGGCTGAGGTCGATCGTATCCTCGAACTCATCAAGCGCTATCCTCTTTATGAAAACCTGCTGGTCTCCAAAGACCAGTCGCTCGTGTCGATTCTGATCAAGGCCCAGGCGGTAAAACAACAAAGCGGCGATCTCCAGGCAGGTTTCGGGGCTGATGCATCGCCGCCTCTCAGCAACAAAGAAAAATATCTCAGCAACGACGAAAGTATTGAAATCACCAATGCCATCGAAAAGGTGCTGGCGCGTTATAAAGACAAGGGGGTTGCCATTTATTTTTCCGGGACCCCGGCGGTTATCTCCACCCTGCAGAAAAGCATTATGCATGATATGTCGATCATGATTCCGCTTTCCTTTTTGCTGATTGTTTTATTTCTCGTTGTCCTTTTCAGGCGGGTATCCGGCCTTGTTTATCCACTTATCGTGGTCAGCCTGTCTCTTCTTGCCTCACTCGGGGCCATGGCTGTTCTCGGCCTTCCTATTACCCTGGTCTCGCAGATATTACCCTCCTTTCTGCTGGTTGTAGGCATAGGGGACAGCGTGCACATCATGACGATCTTTTATCGACGATATCGGGATACCGGCGACAAACACCGGGCGATTGTCGAGGCGATACGCTTTGCCGGCCTGCCGGTCCTCATGACCAGCGTGACCACGGCCTGTGGTGTTTTATCGTTTATCTGGGCCGATGTGGCAACCGTTGCCCAGCTTGGCTATATCACGCCCATCGGTGTTATGCTGGCCCTGGCCTATACGGTGGTCCTGTTACCGGCCCTGATTGCCGTCTTTCCAGTAAAACAGCCCACCCCCTTGCCGGAAAACACCATCCCCTTTGCCGACCGCATATTCACCTGGATTGCGCGGGTCACGACCCAAAGAGCTGTTCTCGTCTCCACCATTTCAGGGATCATTGTCGCCTGCGCCCTGGCCGGGGCGATGTCTGTCAGGTTCTCCCATAACGCCCTGAACTGGTTTCCGGAAGATTCGGAAATCCGGATTGCTACCCAATTGCTCGACTCGGTAAACGGCGGCTCCGTTATGCTGGAAGCGATTGTGGATACGGGGCGGGACAACGGGCTCCAGGAACCGGATACTCTGCAAAAATTCGCCAGGGCGACCGCCGAACTACCCGGCATAACGGTCAACAAGATCAAGGCTTCCAAGGCCTGGTCCCTTGCCGACGTGCTCAAGGAGACGAACCGGGCCCTGCATGAAGATCAGGACACGGCCTACCGCGTGCCGGACAGCCGGGAGTTGATTGCTCAGGAACTGTTGCTCTTTGAGGGAAGCGGCAGCGATGACCTGGAGGATTTTACCGACATCAATTATCGAATTGGTCGGATTTCCCTGCTCGCGCCCTTTGCCGACGCAATTTTATACAAGGATTACGTCGACACTATCAAAGCGTATTTACAGAATCTTTTCCCGGATGCGACCATAACCCTCACCGGCAAGATTCCGCTTTTTGTCCAGTTGATCAAAAATGTGGTGACCAGTTTAGCCAAAAGCTTTGTGTTTGCCCTGCTCGTCATCACCCTGATCATGATCGTCATGGTGGGCCGGGTGCGCATCGGGCTGCTCAGCATGGTTGCCAATGTGGTACCTATCATTGGAGTTCTCGGTCTGATGGGGATCAAACACATCCCCTTGGATCTGAGCACCATGCTCATCGGCAGCCTCGTCTTAGGGCTGGTCGTGGATGATACCATTCACTTTCTGCACCATTTCAGAAGGGCATATGAAGAATGCAATGACGTGGAACAGGCCGTGCGCATGACCCTCTTTTCCACCGGGCGCGCCATGGTGATCACCAGCTGCGTTTTGGCCGGCGGCTTTTTCATCTATACCGCGGCCTATCTTGAGAGTAACGTCCGCTACGGTCTGTTGAGTGGTTGCGCTGTTATTTTTGCGCTGGCCGCTGATTTTTACCTGGTGCCGGCCCTGTTGAGTATCGCCTACGGAAAGCGGCAAAATCAATCCTGCCCAAGGGAGCTGTAAGATGGATATCAGCAGAACTTTCAAACGAACTCTTTTGGCGAGTTTCCCTGT
Organism: Desulfocapsa sp.; assembly: GCA_013792135.1. Classification (GTDB taxonomy): domain Bacteria; phylum Desulfobacterota; class Desulfobulbia; order Desulfobulbales; family Desulfocapsaceae; genus UBA2270. Next base: position 33,597 of record VMSP01000143.1, read on the forward strand.
CCTCCTTCTGGCAGGGCTGCTGGCGGTTGTTGCCACTGCCGGGGCGGAAGAGATGACGGCCAGGGCAGTCATGGAAAAGGTGGATGCCCGGGATGACGGCGACCGCTCAACTGCCGACATGACCATGGTTCTGATCGACAGGCACGGCAAACAGAGGAGCCGGTCGATCCGTTCCTTCTCCCTCGACAAAGCGGATGATACCTACAGCCTGATGTTTTTTCTCACGCCAGCGGATGTCACGGGAACCGGCTTTCTTACCTACGACTATAAGGAGGCGGCCAGAGACGATGACCAGTGGCTCTACCTGCCGGCCCTGAAAAAAACCAAACGCATTGCGGCAAGCGATAAGAGCGGTAGCTTCATGGGTTCCGATTTTACCTATGCCGACATGACCAGAAGACGCCTTGATGACTACACCTATACGTTTAATAAGGAGCAGGCCGTGGCCACGGTCTACGATCAGAAAACCTGGGTTATCGGCAGCCTGCCGCGCAGTCCGCAGGTGATCGAGGAAACCGGCTATGCCAAGTCGATCCTCTTTGTCAGGCAGGACAATTTCATGGTGGTGCGGGCCATTCATTTTGTCGATAAGGGTGGGGATCTGAAATATTTTGACGTGAAAAAGATGGCCTTGATTGACAACATCTGGACCAATATGGAAATTAACATGACCCGGAAAAAAGGGGGAAACACCATTCATCAGACCATCCTCACCCTGGCTACTGTCCGCTATAACCAGAAAACGGTGGATGAAAGCCTGTTTACGATCCGAACCCTTGAGAAAGGTCTGTAAAGGAGCGGCAATGATCCGTGAGCTAAGCGCCTGCCTGCTGCTTCTGCTGATGGCATCCCCTCTCTTCGCCGGAGAGATCGATCTCTTCGGCGGCTTTGACAACATCCAGGCGTCCGGCAAGGAAGAGACGAGCACTCCGGAGAATGAACTTTCCAGCCACTTCAGCGGCTATAGCAAGCTGGGGACAAGCGTAAATGTCGCGCGCCATGCCCCGGATGCGCAGGAAACCGACTGGCGCGACCTTTCGCGTTTGCGGGCCGAGCTGCAACTGGAGGCCGATTACCGGCTGCTCCAATGGAAATTGTTCGCCAGTGGCAAGGGGTCGTATGATTTTTCCTATTCCCTAAACGGCCGCGACCGCTATACCTCGCAGGTGCTTGACAGCTATGAATGGGAGGCCGAACTGCGTGAAGCCTATGTCCAGGGTGCCTTGAGCGAAAACCTCGATGTGAAACTCGGCCGCCAGATCGTGGTCTGGGGGCGCTCAGACAACTTCCGGGTAACCGATATCCTCAACCCGCTTGACTACCGGGAACCGGGACTGACCGATATTGAGGACCTGCGTCTGCCGGTCACCATGTCGAAAATGGATTATTATCAAGGGGTCTGGCAGCTTTCCCTTATAGCCGTTCACGAACACCGCGCAAGCAAACTGCCGCCCTTCGGCTCGGATTTTTATCCCTCACCAGTACCTCCTCCCCCTGAAGAAACGCCAGCCAATAGTCTGAAAAACACCGGCCTTGCCCTGGAAGCGCGAGCTGTCTTTCCCGGCTGGGATATTTCTTTTTACGAAGCAAATCTTTATACCGACCAGATCACCATTGTTCCGTCTTTTCCGCCCGTCCAGGAACTTCGCCGGATCAATATGGCAGGGGCGGCCATGAACGCTGCCCGCGGCAATTTTCTTTATATCCTGGAGGTCGCCCATCTCACAGGTCTCCGTTTCATGGCTGATTACCCCAGAGATTATGCCCGTACCGATCTGTTGGCTGGCCTTGAATACCGGGGATTTACCGATACCACCATCAGCCTCGACCTGGTCAACCGCCATCTGTATCATTTCCGCCAGGAACTGTCGGATTCACCGGAATCTCCACAAAGAGACGAGAGACAGACAGCGCTTCGCATCAACAGGGAGTTGTTCCATGATCAACTGAGCCTTACCGCTCTGCTGATCCTCATGGGGGAGCTGGCTCAGGATGGCACCGTGCAGCGTTTCACCGCGGCATATGATCTTGCTGACAACTGGAGTTTAACCGCTGGTGTGATTTTCTATCAATCCGGCCATGGGGCTATGGCCGCAGTTGGTGACAATGACCGGGGCTTTTTGGAGCTTCGCTATGATTTCTGATGCCGGTTGAATTGAAAGGGGGAATTTTGATGGATACGATGGCCGAAAGTTATTTGATCTTCCTGGCCGAGGGCTTGGCAGGACGCTCCACTGTTTCAACTTTTTTCTGCCGTTCGGCGGAAGGCAGGCGCAGGTATAGGGGGGCTGATGAACGTAGAAACTTTATATATAGAAATTTGGCGAAACTTTTATGAAACTTTTGTGAGATTTTCTGGGAACTGGTGGGCGTTTGCGGGATATTCGGTATGTTGAATGAGAGTGAAAAAGAGGGGAAA
>VMSP01000113.1 GCA_013792135.1 Desulfocapsa sp.
AATAACTTCCAAATCCTTCCGCTCTTCTTTTGTAAGTGTCACTCTGTATCTTGGTGCCATGTTGACCTCCTTGTCTATTAAAGACAATTATAGCAAACATTACACAGAATGCGAAGACTTAAATTTTACATTGTACTAGTCCAGTTATTTGAATCAGTTTCCTTGTCACCATCAGCAGGATAGTTCTTGACTACATAGGAATCGACCCTGGTTCTCAGCTCAGTTCCAAGATTGATTTTATTCTGTAATTGCCGGGTTTCAATCTCGTCCAATCCATCATAAATGGTTTTGACATCCTGCTCGACCTTCAGAACTCGTTTTTCATCCGTTTGAGCGGCCGCCGGTTTTGCCTCCAGGAACTCTACCCGTTGCTGCAGGGCATCCAAGCGCTTGAGAATCGCCTGATAATCTTCAACCGGAATTGTGACCGTTTCGCTGATTGCAAGGACAGGATCTGCCATAGCCACCATCACTCCCGCGCCAATCAGGATCTTTTTCATCATACCTCTCCTCACAGACACTGACCGGCTTAGTTCTCTGCCTTTTTCTTGTTTCATAGGACACATATATTATTTAGGAATAGCGGCAGCAACCGGCACTTCACTGTCAGCAGCATGTTCATTCAAATAATCGAGAATTATGACCATTTCATCTTCGGTTATTTTTGATTTAAGCTCCACGGGATGCCGCTTGCGCTGAAAATATTTCACCCAGACAAGCCCTGCCTTATCCGCAGGATTTATCGGTGCCACCTCTGTACCTCTTTTATGACAGGCTCCACATTTTTCCACAAATACCATACTGTTATCGGCAGCAATCACTGGATTCCCGCTGACAGTAAACACCAGCCACACCAGAGTCACGACTCTCCATCTCAACAAATCCAATCCTTCCCCCGTAGTCGATCTTCCTTTCATGACAGCAAGCTATTAGCAACGACAATCAAAAAGCCAGAGACACCTCCTTGCTTTACAACAGAGAGTCGCTTATATTTATGTTTTATTGATGATACTCATCGAGTTTACAACAATGTTACACTACAACACAAACGAAAAATAATTTTTCTCTGCACGCAATTAAATCAATCACTACAAGGAAACATCCATGACAACTGCCGGAAAGACAGTAAAGCAAGAGACCATGCTGATAGCGATCGCCATTACTTTTCTGTTGGGATTTCTGACAGGAACCATCTTTACCGTTTACAAATCTGGTCCATCAAAAACTCCCGCCGCCAGCCAACCAGCTAATGCCCCTGAGCAAGAAGGAACCACCCTCAACAACGAGCAAGCCCAAGCCATTGCAGCACTTGAGACTGAAGTTGAAAAAAATCATGCCAATGCTGAGGCATGGACCAGGCTTGGCAATCTTTGCTACGATACCAATCAGTTCAAAAAAGCAATTAATGCCTACATCCACGCACTCGATCTTTTGCCAGCCAACGCCGACATCCTGACTGACCTTGGTGTCATGTATCGGCGTGACAATCAACCGGAAAAGGCCATAGAGTCCTTTGACAAAGCGATCCAAACAAATCCTCGCCATGAACCTTCACGTCTGAACAAGGGAGTCGTTTTACTCTACGATCTTGGGAAGATTCCTGAGGCTTTACAGGCCTGGCAGGAACTGCTTACCGTCAATCCCAATGCGACCACAGCCAACGGCAAATCTGTAAGTGATCTTATAGCAGAGGTCACAAAAGAGATAGGAAACGTAGACAAACAGGAGTCAAAGGGTAGATAGGCCGTTGGGATTGAGAAACGTTCTACCTCATGCACCAAGTCACATAGCCGAGACCGCATAAAATGTGCGGCTGAAACACCCCGAAACGGGATGATCGTTTTAGATATAATGGTTAACACTTAAGGGTACCTTGAAAAATCAGGCTTTTTATTCAAGATCAAGGCGTGAAGAAAATTTTACCGCAGGCATATAGTCGATATTCCGAGGATAAAATTGTTAGAACAACGCAGAGCTTGGGG
>VMSP01000054.1 GCA_013792135.1 Desulfocapsa sp.
ACTATGGTCGCTATTACAAGTCCGCCCTGTACCCGACCCTGAAATGCCTGGAACGCCGCCTTGTCATGTGGGCGACGCGAAAATACAAACGCCTACGGAATCACCAGAGACGAGGAGCACAGTGGTTGAATGGTATTGCACGAAAACAGCCAACTTTGTTTGCTCACTGGAGATTGCTGTATGCATCGGCTGGACAATAGGAGCCGGATGAGCGGAGACGTTCACGTCCGGTTCTGTGAGAGCCCGAGGGGGAAGCTCCCTCGGGCTACTCGACTTGTTGTCTGCTTCCAGTACAAGGCAGACGCCGAGCGGTTTCGGGTAGAGTTGGGGCAACGGCTGGGCAAGTTTAGCCTTGAGGTGGAACCGACTAAGACCAAGGTGATGGAGTTTGGAAGATTTGCCGTCCAGAGTGCTAAGAAAAGAGGGGAAAGGGCAGAGACATTTGATTTTCTTGGCCTCACCCACTATTGCGGCACAAGACGGAACGGCACGGGGTTTCGGATGAAGCGGGTTACTGCCCGTAAGAAGTTTGTTGCCAAGCTGCGAATTTTCAAAGAATGGCTGAAGACGGCCAGGATTTTGAAGACCAAGGAACTCTGGAAAATAGCCAGTTCCAAACTGAGGGGTCATTATAACTACTATGGAGTAACCGATAATTATCGGGGACTTATTCGATTTGATCAAGCAGTGAAAAAGCTGTTGTTCAAGTGGCTGAACCGTAGAGGAAAGAGAAGCTGCCTTAATTGGGAAGAATTCAATAAAATGCTGAAGCGATTTCCACTACCGAAACCACGAATTATGGTCAGTATGTTCGGATTACCTGTGAATACTATGTGAGGAGCCGTGTGCGTAAATAGCGCAAGCACGGTTCTGAGAGGGGCCGGTGACAATGATGAGAGCAAAGCAAAATGGGACTCACGCAGTAGCCGCGTGCGGTGAAGCGTCAATAAAAGACTCACCATGGATGTGTTGTTTCTTATTATAGAAGCCGGTCTACTCGACCTCTGGTAAACAGGAAATTGGATTGTGTAGGGTTCGCAGGTTTCTTGTTATCCAGTCGATAATGAATAATATCAGGTTAGAAACTGATTTGTATGGCTGAAATTACGTAAGAGCATCTTTACTTTTGTATAGATATCAAGAAACTATATACTAACTTGTTATGCCTCTGAATTGGATTGGTGAAAGAACTGATTGAAATGCAAAATTCCCTCAAACATGTATTTGTGAGTTACTCTAGGGACGACGTATGGGAGTTTCGAGCGCTGTGTAATGAGCTTCAATTAGTAGGATTTAGAATTTGGATTGACAACGATCTACGTCCCGGAACATTAGATTGGAAGGCTGAGATTGACCGAGCCTTGATGGCCTCGGTTTGTGTTTTCTGCATATGCTCTCCGTCTGCCGCAAAATCTAAATGGGTGGCGATAGAATTGACGACAGCCTTGAAGCTAGGAAAGAAGATTTATCCAGTAATTGTTGGAGGTCAGTCTGGAAACCACTCTATTCCAACAGCAATTACCAATATCCAGGCCACAGACGCCCGACAGGACTATCGCACCGCGATAAACAGATTACTTTCCGAGATGGTTCAAAATCACGAGGATGCGCAGGTCATAGACTTGCAGGAAATACTCGCTCAGAATGCCATCAGATGGACACATTTTGGTGCGCTTTTCTGGTTTTCGAGTGAAGTGCGCAAGTTGCGGTTATTAATTCTGCCAGAAACGTTTAGCAAAATCAGGGTGTTGAGATCTATTGCCCAACTACAACATCATGCAGAGAGATTAAACGTCGATAAGTTTACTCTGAGGGATATAAAACATGTCGCCACTGCTTTAGACGCGATCGACGGAGAACCTACAGACTCGGAAAGGGTAGCCATCGAAAGTAAGCTGCGCATGATTCAAGACAACGTTGCTAGACAAGCTGAAATAATCGATAAGTCGTTTTCTGATGGTCCGGTACCAGGTCGCCCAATAATTGAGAACTCCGTTACGAAACAGAAGCATAACCAGTAGCTTTCGCCGACCTTGGCGTTGTGCCACAGAGCCAATGTCACGGAACCCAATCAACGAGAGGACACGTAAGCCTTGAGCACTAAGAAGCTAAACAGCACGATATCAGGCCATCCAACTCCAGACGTATTCCGCCGAGTATCAGAACGGCCTCTATTGAGTCCGAACCAAATCATGCCTAGCGACGGCAAGCTTTCGGTAATTGGTGTGCTGAACCCAACGTTCTTCTCCGCTAACGACCGCAGGTATTTGATTATAAGGGTCGACGAACGACCTGCTTCCACGGAGCCTTTCAGAAGGAAAATGAGACCTGGCAAAGAGCCCCTGCTAGTTGCGTATGCTGACCTTGAGTATGCTGGCAAGGTCGAAGTCATCGAAACCCAAATTGCAGACTGCTTCCTTCAGGACAAAGATCCAATCTTACCCCAAACTGTGCGTGAGTATCGCCTCGGCTTGCGACAGCAAGAGTTGCTCCTTTCTTACATTTCGCAGTTGAGGCTTGTTGAACTTACCGCTACAGATGTTAAGGTGGCCCAATGCCCCTTAGTTTGTCCGTTTGATGTGTTTACTCAGTTCGGGTGCGAAGATCCCCGTGTCACCATCCTAGACGGCAAACCGCACTTAGTTTTCTCGGCTATCGGGCCTTATGGCTCAACCTCATGGATAGCTACAATTAGCGCCGACAATACCCTGGGCCAGGCCAAGATGATACTTGGACCAGACCACAAACATTCGACCATTTTTCCAGCCAAGATCGCAGATCAATACTGTCTGCTAACCCGTCCCCTTTCACGAACGTATCTCCGATCCAGTGGCATTTGGCTTATGAGGTCACCTGATATGGTCTACTGGGGTACACCTTTCCCAATTCTGCTCCCTCGCCCGGGAATGTGGGATGGGGTGCGCGTAGGACCCAGCACCACACCTGTTCTAACCAGGGAGGGATGGCTTCTTTTTTACTATGGTGTGGATCATGAGGATACCTACAGAGTAGGCGTTGCGCTATTCAGTCGGGAGAACCCTCAGAATCTAATAGCGCGCAGCCGACAACCGGTTCTCGCTCCCACTCTGGAGTGGGAGCGAGTTGGACGTCGCGCCGACACTGTCTTTCCTTGTGGTGTTGAGGTAATAGGGACCGAGACTTTGCGCCTGTATTATGGAGCTGCCGATACTCACATAGGCTCGGCCGACGTAGATCTTGCTTCCCTTTTGGGGATGCTCGACGAACAAACACGTTGAAGGAGGTTGCATGGGACCTGCTGCCGCAATACCATTCACGGATCAATTGGGTAATTGGCTTCTAAGTATATTCAGCATTGAAGTATGGGGTGTACTAGCAAGCTGGTTCAGCGGGTTCGCAACGCTAGCAGTCGTCTTCTTGGCGCTTGGACTTCAGATCTGGTATGAGCGGACGAGGCGTCCGAAGCTGCGTCTTTCGTATAGGAAGTCGGACGATGACGACAATAGGTACGTCGCTCTAAATGGAAACCGACAGCCGCTCTCAGAGGTGGAAGAACAAGCCGTTGAAGAACTCTGGTTGCGTATGAATATCGTAAACGACTCCAGGGCCACCGCTAGGGACGTCGAGCTACGTTTCATTTACTCAATGAAGGAAGGCAACAAAATTAAGGAGGACCGCCCGAGTTGGTGGTTCAAAGTCGCAAATCTTAATACCTTTTCAGTTCCAATACCACCCAAGTTTAAACAGCCCTTTGACATTGCATACGTCAAGAATTGCGATGGTGTTGATGACGACTTGCATTTTTTTCTGGCGATTGTGCCTCCTGACATGAAAGAGTGGACCGTCGAAAAACAAAGAATAGAGAGTCAGAAGTCCAACAAACTCGAGGTTGGTGTACAATACAGATTGGTTTTTGCCGTTGTAAGTAGCAACGCAAACGCGACCTATTACGAACTGAAGATCAAAGCAAGTGATAGAGTTAAACATGATATCGCACGCAACCGTCTTCAAGGCCCGGATGCCCTGCGAAGACGCCTCGAAGTCATTGGCCCGGTGGTCGTTGACGCCCCATAACTTCAGCGCACAAACATCAAATGTACCGGCCGCCTTCGGTGCTCGGTGCATTTGATGGTTGCACAATTTTTTTGGAAAAATCTAACGTGGAAGGTTGTAAAATGGCAAACACAAAAAGACGGGTATTTTACAGCTTCCACTACAAACCGGATGCAGTCCGTGCGTCACAGGTCCGCCAGATTGGTGCGATCGAAGGGAACAAGTCAGCCACCGACAATGAGTGGGAGAAAATTACTGGAGGAAGTGATGCGGCTACAAAAGACAAGGCTATAAAGAAATGGATAGCAGACCAAATGGAGGGACGGACATGCACTGTTATCCTCGTAGGACAAAACACGGCAAATAGAAAATGGATAAATCATGAGATAATTAAATCCTGGAACGATGGCATGGGAGTTGTTGGTATTTATATACATGGTTTAAAGAATTTTGAAGGAGATATGTCAACAAAAGGAGCAAACCCCTTCGATTACATAACTTACGGTGTGATCAAGAAGAAATTGTCTTCCACTGTGAAATGCTATAACCCAGCAGGAAGCAATAGCAAGGACCGATATGCATGGATAGTGCAACACTTGGCGAACGCAATAGAAGAGGCCATCAAAATACGGAAAGAGAACTAATGCATAGACTGCCCGACGTGCAACCCACGTTTTGTGCAGTCCCAACAAGCTAGGATTTACACAGATGGAGATCTCTCACAAATCCCCCACCCCACTTCATGGTGTTCGTATCTGGCTTTCCGGTGCCGTTCCGCCAGAGGCCAATGAGCAGCAAAAAAAAGCAATACTTGAATTCGTAGAGCACGTTGCAGAAACGGTATTCAGAGCGGGAGGGCACATCCTTCATGGCAGTCACCCAAGTTTAACCCCAACTTTACTGGATGTGGCAAAAAAATATCGTATAAATGGCGGCCGTAAAGATTGTCTAACTTTAGCGGTTTCGAAGCTATGGTCGAAGGATACGAAAATTGTTCCTGTGCATATCTGGCGTGAGACTTGTATGGTTTATGAGACCCCTGAAGCGACCGGCGAATCTGCTAGGGATGAAAGTTTGCAGATTCTACGCCAATGGATGTCAGTCCGTTGTGACGTTTTCGTTGCCGTTGGAGGGATGTGGTGGAAAGAAGTTGTGGGCCGTTCGGGGGTGCCTTTGGAAGCAGGTCTCGCAATCGAGCGAGGGCTCCCTTGCTTCCTTCTTGGAGGATTAGGTGGTGCTGCTCGTGACTACGTAAGGGATCACCCGGAAGTGATCCGTTCGCTGAAAAACGGACTGGACGATGCCACCAACCAAAGTTTAGCCACGAATGAGAACGTTGGTAGTATTGTGCAGCGTATTATTGATCAGCTTTCTCGCCTACCGCTAGTTCGTGGTCGAGTCTCTGATGGAATCACGTTTCGAATTTTGGCACTTGACGGTGGCGGTATTAAAGGAGCATTCACGGCGTCAGTTCTTGCAACCTTGGAAGAGTCGCTTGGCCTCCAGATTGTTGATCACTTCGACATGGTTGCCGGAACATCAACCGGCGGAATTCTAGCCATCGGGCTGGGAATGGGGTTGAATTCGCAGCAATTACTGCAATTTTACCGAGACCGTGGGACTGTGATTTTTCCCATCACGAGACTTCACCAACGGTGGTGGAACAAGGCCCGCCACTTATTTGGACCGAAGCACTCACAGGCTATACTGCTTCGGGAATTAGAGTCGGCGTACTTTCCAGACGGTCAAGCAAAGGTTTTGGGCGAGTCAAAGTGCCGATTGGTTGTTCCTGCGTATGATGCCGTCAGCGGGGCATGCCATACCTTTAGAACGCCGCATCATCAACTCCTAAAGTCTGACGGGTTCACGAATGCTGCTAATGTTGCTTTGGCTACTGCTGCCGCGCCCACATATTTCTCTGCTGCAACAGTAAGTAATATGGTTGCAAATGCAACATATTTTGACGGTGGAGTATGGGCAAATTGCCCTGCCATGGCAGCGATTATCGAAGCTGTATGTTATTTGGAAGTCCCACTTGATCGCATTGATATTCTAAGTATTGGAACAACTGAAGAACCGTTTACAGTAAAAAGAATGACCAAATCTGGAGTAATAGGCTGGGGGAAGACTCTTATTGATTTGCTGATGAATGCACAAGTTGAGTCATCCATACAACATGCAGAACTACTCGTAGGAGAGCCAAGGTTCCTGCGAGTCAACACCGTTACGAGGCAAGGGATGTACTCATTGGATGGTTCGGTGGCTATACAAGATCTTATTACGCTCGGGAACAAAAAAGCTTCTGACCCAGCTATTCTATATCAAGTGAAATCACGATTTCTTAATGGGGTAGAGTCCATGCCTTGGAAATGAAAGAGGATGATTAAAAAACGAAAACAGTTTTTTACGGAATGTAAGGAAGCGTAGGGTGGGCATCCATTAAAAGACAGCTGCCCCCCCCTTGAAAGTAAAATATTGAGAATGTGATTCCAAACAACAATCAATGGCTGACTCGTTCTGCGGATTAGTGCACAGGGCTACCAATCGGGGCCACGGCCGCCAGCTGCCCTTCCTGGCCGATTAAGCCAGATGTGTGAAAATGCTGGACGATCTTAAACAACTAACTATGAGTTTGTCGGATTAAGGCATTTTGTCGAATGGCAGTGGGGGGAGAGATGCAAAAAGAAGTGGATCCTTGTAGGATTGGTGGTGTGTGCATGGTAGAATTATCGTGAGTTTTTGGTAGAGATCCCTTTTGGATGGTTGTTTTTTGCAAAGTCCGACAGGATCCTAGCTTGATTAATTCTTGACTTCGGGGAATAAATAAAATGGGAAATTCGCCGAACCAGGGACGAGTTCTGGGGGCACTGATACTTAATTCCAACAATAAAATGCACCAGATGAACTGGTGATTTCACCGTTATGCAGCAGAGCAAGCTGTTTTGCAAGATTCAGCATGAAGTGCGCTACAAAATTTAGATGATTGTGCTAATGAACTGTACGGGATAATAGCTAAAAATTTTCCCCGTATCTTCAATCTCTATGGGTATTTTTTTCGTTCCCGCATCTTTTTCTTGATTTTCCCCAAAAAAGATATTTATTATGAAATATAAATTCCACTTAATTCAATTAAGTAATCCCTTCCGGGAAAATAACTGAGGCTTCATGGTATATTTTTTATAAATATATTTCGATGAATGACCCAGTGATCTCACACCTGCCATATTCTTTCTGCAAGAAAAGTTTAATCGCAAATGCGAACCTCTTTTTTGTATGATTGAGGATATGGCCACCCTGACAAGACGACAAGATTATCTTTTTTCTGATTTCATCGTCCTCTTCGTCAACCTTTTCACTTCCCCCTTTTTTCATCGACAAGATAAATCCGTCTGGACACATCCCCTGCAAGAAAAGTTTAATCGCAAATGCGAACCTCTTTTTTGTGGATAAATCCATTTGATTCTTTTTGTCATTGATTTCCCATAGCAATAGAGCAACACCAACCCCATAATCGGGAGAATAACAACTCTCCCATCAGGGGCATAGTTGTCTTCTCCCTCAATCCACAAGATTAAAGGAGAACAATCATGACCACGCTCACAGAAAAGATCAATGCAGTTAATGTAAAATTACGATCACTCGGTATTCAAGCGATTCAAGAAATCAAAATGAAAGACAAAGAGGGGAAAGTAATGGGCCAGATTAAATACGGCTATCGTCCTCAATATGTCTTTGACAGTATCAACGAATTTCTTGGCCCTGAAAACTGGCGTTACGAGCTAATCAAAGAGGAGATTTTTGAAAATCAGGCAGTCGCAGAGGTAAAATTATTTTTGAAAACCGATGCCGAATGGCTTTGTAAGGGCTCACACAAAGGACAGATGAATATCGTGAAAGGTAATATTGGCGATGCTCAGAAAGGAGCAATCACCGATGCGATTCAGAAATGTTTTTCTCTGGTCAGCATTGGCACGGACGCTTATCGTGGTCTGCTTGGGACTGTTTACAATCCCAGCAGTCAACATAAGTCTCTACCTGCACCATCATCGAGACCAGCTTTATCATCACAATCTTCATCGCCGCAACCAGAATCACAACCACCCGTTCAGTCTCAACCAGCTCATCCACCAGAACCTGCCAATCCTGCTTCCCTGCCTAAGATTGCCGGTATTGAATATCAGCAATTTGATAATTTCGTGGTAGCAGTAGGTAACAAGCTTTTCGATAAGAAGGAATTATTGAAATCAGCGGGCTTCAAATGGAATAAGGATCAGAAAAACTGGTACAAAGAACTGACCCATTAAATCTGGCATAAAAACTTGTTTTTTAACCCAACGAGGGAGCAACACTCTTCCCTCATGGGAAATCCGTGTTTTCTCCCTTGAATTATTCATTTTTGAGGATGAACAACATGGACATGAAAACCCTTTTATTGACCAGTCTGCAAGCATTAAGCAAACAACACACTCTTACGACCCTGGGAGATCGAAGCAGTTACCTTGGCGCATCCGATATTGGAACTTGCCCACGAAAGGTAATTTTTGAACGGCTTCATCCTGGTGAACATGACCTGGCCACACTGCTCCGCTTCCAAAGAGGACACATGGCCGAGGATATTGTTGCAAACGCAATGACCGCCGCCGGCTATGATAATTTTGACCGTCAGGTTGAGGTTATTGCTTCCGGAGCCACTCCTATCAAAGTCCATATCGACTTTGTTTTCACATCCACTCAACCAAAAATTAAGGCCATCCTGGAGATCAAGAGCGTAAGCTCTCTTCCCGATGTTCCTTACGGTTCCTGGGAATCTCAACTGTACATGCAGATGGGAGCGTTAAAAGAACAATTTCCTGATTACACGATCAAGGCTGCGGTACTGGCAATTGATTTGGGTAGCGGCGAGGTTGGTTTTTTTAATGGATATACCCCAGAGGATACAATGTATGCAGGATTACTCGAACGGGCTTCAACTATCTGGACAAATTATCAGTTCATGTTGATCGGCCATCCAGTAAAACCAGCGACCGAACCCAGCCCTTTATGTGGCTATTGCAATCATCTCACCACCTGTCCCAGATTCGCAGCCGAAGAGGTTCCGGAACTGGAAAATTCAGTGGCAGAGTTACAGGAATTGCAAGAGAAGGAAAAAAGCCTGAAAAACCAGATCGAACCCAAAAAAGCCAATCTGTTTCAGATCGTAGAAAGGGCAGGGCATTCGATTAAGGTAAACGGCAGTATCCTTTCCAAAGCAATCCGTTTCCGCAAGTCTTTTGACATCAGCCGCCTGACAGCGTTCTTGGCTGACCAGGGCCATACGGTAAATGATTTTCAGGAATCAAGTTCATTTTCTTTCCTGGAGATCAAGAAGTCAAAAGCAATCAAATCAGCCACAACCAAAAAAGCAGCATAAGCCCACATCAGGGAAAAACTATTCCCATTGTGGGGATATGTATTTTCCTGAACCTTTTCAATCTTTTTAGGAGAACATCATCATGAACAAAGCAATGGTAATCGGCAATTTAGGCAATGACCCAGAAATTCGTTACACCCAGAAAGGCACTGCTGTGGCAACTTTTTCTATCGCTACTACTGAAAGGTGGAAAGATGCAGAAGGAGTACAGCAGGAGCATACCGACTGGCACCGAATTGTAGCCTGGAGAGGACTTGCCGAAATATGCGGAGATCACCTCAAGAAAGGCTCGAAAATCTATATTGAGGGCAAGATGCAAACCAGAAAGTGGGAAGAGAACGGTATTACTCGTTACACCACTGAGATTATTGCCAAGAGCATGGAAATGCTTGGTGGCAAAAACTTTGATAAGGAAACTGATTCATCTTCGGCTACTACTGGGGATCACCTACAGGATAACCCACCATTGCCGGACACGGAAGTTCCATTTTAATCTGATATAGCAAAACCAGTTCACCCACCAGGGGCAAACAACCCCTGAAAGGGAAGTCTTGCCCCTTTTTTACTTTTTCAGGAGGCAAGATCATGGCTGTACTTATCACACCCGATGGAATCACAACAAATGTTTATGCGAAGGAAAATGAATTTACGCTGAACGAAATGTATTCTCTGCTTTCCTGCTCTATGGTGCAAGCAATTACCATAGAGGATGGTCGAGTAATGTGGATTGACGAAGAAGGCAAGTTGAAGCCGCACCAAGTTAATCCTGATGCCACTAAAATGCTCCATGCAAGTGGTGGCATGGACGACGACTATATCGCAGGGCCAGCATTGATTACCGAATACAGCGAAATTCAATAACCGTAAGTGCATTTCCCACCAGGGGCAAAACAACCCCTGCAGGGGAAGTCTTGCCCCTTTTCTCATTATAAGGAGACAAGACATGGCACGACTCGCATCTCAAGCAAAAG
>VMSP01000129.1 GCA_013792135.1 Desulfocapsa sp.
CATGGACACGCTGTTCTGTATTGAGGCCCTTGAAGAGGCCCTGGTCAAAAGACAACCGGAGATTTTCAATTCGGATCAAGGCAGTCAGTTTACCAGTGATAAATTTGTCGGTGTGCTTCAGTGCCGCGATATCCGCATCAGCATGGATGGACGTGGGCGTGCCCTGGACAATATCATGATCGAACGACTCTGGCGATCAGTGAAGTATGAGGAAGTCTATTTGAAAGACTACCAGACAACACGAGAAGCCTATAATGGAATCAAGAAGTACATTTACTTTTACAATAACGAAAGGTTGCATCAAAGTCTTGATTATCAGCCGCCAGCAAGGATCTACCTTGAAAGATGAAAAAAACAATTATCTCCAAAAAGTCTCATGCAACCCGCCCCTCGGAAAGTGGCCGCCCTCTTACGGGTTTGTTGAGGAACCCTTCAGAGATCGGCCACTTTCCGAGGGACTCCACCAAGGTAGCGACATGGTAAACATTCGCACAAAATAAAAAGCTTAACTTAACCCAAATTCTGTCTTGACTTTGGGGGGAACTATAAACCTCATCGCAAAATTGAGTTCGCTTAACCCGAACTGAGACTGCCGTCATTCCCTCAAGGTCAAGGTCCTGGGTTTCTTCTTCTGTATAAGTTAGCAGTCCCCAAGAAGCAAAGTGATCGAGTGCTGCGATGTATGGAACATAAAGATCAGAATCTGTGTACGTTACGCTGTCGCGAGTTAGTACCTCAAAAGCGAGGTTCTCGCCAAAGCATGTCAGTGTCTTCCCAACTTTTATCGCAGCCTTGCAAATGACAACCGAAAATTGACCACCCCCGGCGGTGAACGTACGAGGGTGAAGGTGATCTCACCCGGTTAAAAAATAACAATTCAGGTTGTTTCAGGGAGGTAACTTGAGAGTATTTTCAGCCTCTCAAGCTGACCTTATCCTCTCTTGCACATATGTTTCTGAGTCAGAGCCCCGCCGGAGGCGAGGGGCGGCTGAAAGCCGTTCCTTCGTCATCGCCACTCACCGGTCAGCATGAGGATGTGAGGCGGTCAAGGTTGCGAGCGCTTTTGCGAGCACCCGAAGGGTTTACCTTGACGGCCTCACATCCTCATGCTACGCAGGGCCCCATTCCATCCCCCCTGAGTCATAGATTCAGCAAGGGGCTCCTGTCATCTCCACAGATCATGTTTTGCGCCCCATGCCTTTCAGACTCTGTTTCAGACGATAACTCTCCCATTGGCAATTGACGATGTGGGCCTTATGGGTGAGTCGGTCAAGCAACGCCGCAGTCATCACCGGATCACCAAAAACCTGTGTCCAGTCGGCAAAACCAAGATTAGTGGTGATGATCACCGACCCTTTTTCCTGGCGTTCGGCAAGCACTTGGAAGAGCAGTTCAGATCCTTCCCGAGAGAAGGGGATATAGCCGAGTTCATCAAGGATCAGCAGGTCGTAGCGGGAATACCGCTGGATAAGCCGCTGCAGGTTTTTGTCCTGGCGGGCCTCAATCAACTCATTGACCAGGGCGTAGCAACTGACAAACCGGGTGCGGTGATTATTCTTGCAGGCCTCAATCCCCAGGGCGGTCGCCAGATGGGTTTTGCCGGCGCCGCTGCGGCCAAGGAAGATAATGTTGCGTCGCTCCTTGATATAGTCCCCTCCCGACAGCTCGCGAATCAGCCGGATATCAAGTTCAGGAGTGACTGTGAAATCAAATCCCTCCATGGTCTTGACCAGCGGAAACCTGGCCTCGCGAACCCGGCGGGAGAGCCGGTTCTCGGTTCTTGCCATAATCTCCGCTACCGTCAAATCCAGCAGAAATTCATCATAGCCGGGGCCATGCTCTTTGGCCTGACGGAGATGGGATTCCAGGCCGCGCGCCATAGTGGACAACAGCAAGGACTTAAGATTCTCGCGCAATTCAACAAAGGTTGCCTTCTCGTTCATTGCACACCTCCCAGTTGCCCGTACAGGCTCACATCAGGAGGCGGCAGACTCGGCCAGCCGGCAAGCGGCTGGGGAGTATCACCGGCTTCATTGGCAAAGATCAGAAGGTGACGCACACCGTCACTGGCGCTGAGATTCTTTTCCACAGCGAGTTCAACCGCAACCTCGACATCGCCTGGCTCGTGATCTTTGTACAGCATCAGAACCGAGATAAAGTCCTTGATCCCTTTGGTCTCGCCTTGAGAGGCACAGAAGCTTGACAATAACCGGTGCAGCGATTCCGGCCACTGCTTCCGCCACTCACGAATAGGTCTGGCACTGTTGAAGGACATCGGGCGCTGTTGGATCAGTTCCAGATAATGGTGGGGATCCAGGCTCCATTTGTTGTTGCCAAATTGTCGCTCATGCACGGCAAGGAGCTTGCCGCCCGCACGGATCTCAACCCGATCAACGAGCAGCTCGATCTTCAGCCTTTGTCCCACATATCGCCAGGGGATGGAATAGCGATTCTTGTCTGCGATCACTGTGCCGTACTTGTCGGCACGGCCTTCACGAACATGGCTGTTGCTGAAGGGTACCATCGGCAAAGAAAGCAGGGAGCCCTTCTCCTGTTCATAAAGGGAGTCAACGCTCTGATCCCGGCCCGCCATCTTGTGGGAGTCATAGGCAAAACATTGCTTCAGGATGGCATCGTTTAACGCCTCGATACTTTCGGCCTCGGGCACCGGCACCATATAGTTGTGACGGGCAAAGCCCACCAGCCCTTCCACCCCGCCTTTCTCATGGCCACTGGCGGGATTGCAGAACCGGGACTCAAAACTGTGGTAGGCCTTGAACTTACGAAAATTCTCCTGCTCTATCCGCTCTCTTCCCAGCAGTACCTTACGAACGGCAGTGGTCAGATTGTCGTAAATCAATACGGGGAAAATCCCGCCAAAGAACTCAAAGGCCTGGATGTGCGCGTCAAAAAAAGCCTGCTGTCGCTCACAGGGGTAGAACCGGACAAAGTGCTTCCCGGAAAACTTGCTGCGCATACAGAAAAACTTCAACTGAACCGCTTCCCCGCTAATAATCGCCATAGCCGTGCCCCAGTCAACCTCGACCTCACGCCCGGCATCCGCCTCACAGGGGATAAAGACCTGATTGCAAAGATCAAGACCAAGCGCTATCCGCCGCTGCCGGACATAACGCCGAACGGTGGATTCACAACCGGCAAAGTCATGCTCCGTCACCAGCCTGTTAAAAACTCGACGGCTGGTATGCCGCTGCTTCCTCGGTTGATCCCGATCCTTCTTCAGCCATTCATCAATGATTGTCTGATACCCGCCAAGAACCGGTAAGCCCTGAAACTCACGCTCCTTGTACCCCCACGGCTCGCCCCGAATGGCCTTCTTTATCGTGTTCCGTGAATGACCCGTCTGACGGGACAGTTCCGTAATGTTCTTCCCGTAAACCCTATGGGCTGTCCTGATAAACTCATACTGATCCATCTCCAGAATCTCCTTTCCTCCAGTTAAAATTTGAAATCGCATTTTAACTGGAAAATGATGTGCCGGGGTGGTCAATTTTCGGTTAGCACTATACCCGTTTGCTGGTCAATTTTAGGTTATCATAACCACAGCCTCTGCAACCGCGTCTAAATCTGCAACAAACGCCAGAAAGTTAAGCAATGCCTCTCGTCCACTGTTTAAAGACCAAGAGCCAAAGTGTCGCTGAAGCTCTTCCCTATACTGTTCCACCTCTGCGCGCTGCAATCCCTTGCTCTGACTTGTAGTTGAGTCGTACTCTTCATGATGATCGAAGCAAAGGAAAGCTAGATTTGCCGGTTCGTTGTTGTCTCTATTTCCGTCCAAATGAGCAATCTGACCTTTCTTGATGGAGTCATCACGATTTAGTCCATAGCACATGCAGCACCGTCTCCTACTTTGAACAAGAATCTCTGCCTGCGTGGTGCTCGGAATTCGCTTTCGATTTGCCATAATGTCCTACGTAGCCAACAAGTAATCATGCAGATCTGCATATCATCCCGACTTGCACAAAGTGCGGGATGTTTTCTTCTGCCGACAAACTCAAGCTCTTTACCTTGCCAGCCTGTGAAATTTTGGTAATGTACCAATATTTCGTTAATTATTCTTAAAATTTTGCTATGCTTTAGAAAAAATTGCTTTTCTGCATATTATCCAGAATGAAAGGATATCCAGTTTTTGGAGAACATCTTATGATTCAAGCCCCTGGGATTCTAAGAACATAATACAAAATACTCCAACAATAAAATGCAACAGACGATCTGGTGATTTTTACATTATCAATAATCCAGATATCTCCTATCGATCAGGCCAGAACTTTTTGAAAGATATAGCCTCTTATTTTACTTATCCAGCAGTTATGATTAAAATTTAAAAAAGTAATTTTTTAATCAACCAAGAGTGCAGTGAATAAATTTCCCCGACGTATATTTAATTTCTGGCTGAATAAATTTGGGGTAGCGGTGAATCTTTTCCTTGATTTCCCCCCAAAAAAGATATTTATTTGAAATATAAATTCCACTTAATTTTATTAAGTAATCCCTTCCGGGAAAATAACTGAGGCTTCATGGTATATTTTTTATAAATATATTTCGATGAATGACCCAGTGATCTCACACATGCCATAATATTTCTGCAAGAAAAGTTTAATCGCAAATGCGAACCTCTTTTTTGTATGATTGAGGATATGGCACACCCTGACAAGACGACAAGATTATCTTTTTTCTGATTTCATCGTCCTCTTCGTCAACCTTTTCACCACCCCCTTTTTTCCATCGACAAGATAAATCCGTCTGGACACATCCCATATAAGAAAAGTTTAATCGCAAATGCGAACCTCTTTTTTGTGGATAAATCCGACTTATTTCTTTTGTCATTGATTCCCAATAGCAATAAAGCAACACACCAACCCCATAATCGGGAGAATTACAACTCTCCCATCAGGGGCATAGTTGTCTTCTCCCATAATCCACAAGATTAAAGGAGAACAACCATGTCAACACTCACAGTAAAGATTAACGAAATTAACGAATTGATCAGAAGTTTTGGCCGCAATGCTGTGCAGGAAATTAAAATGAAAGACAAGGACGGCAAGGTTATTGGTCAAATTCGCTATGGCTATAAACCGCAATATGTATTTGACGCAGTCAATCAAATCATAGAACCGGAAAACTGGCGTTATGAACTGATTAAGGAGGATATTTTTGAAACTCAGGTCGTCACTGAAGTCAAATTATTTTTGAAAACCGATACCGATGAATGGCTTTGCAAGGGATCACACAAAGGACAGATGAATATCGTGAAAGGCAATGTCGGCGATGCTCAAAAAGGGGCAATTACCGATGCACTTCAAAAATGCTTTTCTCTTTGCTCGATCGGACAAGATTCATATCGTGGCATACTTGAGACTGTTTTTAATTCACACAGACCAAAAGCTCCATTGAGACAATCTTTGCCGAAAAGCACCCAACAGTCCCTGCCAGCTTCATCACCTCAACCAGAATTGACGCAACCAGAATCACAACCAATTGCTCAGTCTCAACCAGTTCCTCCACCAGAACCTGCTAATCCTGCTTCCCTGCCTAAGATTGCCGGTATTGAATATCAGCAATTTGATAATTTCGTGGTAGCAGTAGGCAATAAGCTCTTCGATAAGAAGGAATTATTGAAGTCAGCGGGCTTCAAATGGAATAAGGATCAGAAAAACTGGTACAAAGAACTGACCCATTAACTCTGGCATAAAAACTTGTTTTTTAACCCAACGAGGGAGCAACACTCTTCCCTCATGGGAAATCCGTGTGTTCTCCCTTGAATTATTCATTTTTGAGGAGGAACAACATGGATATGAAAACCCTTTTATTGACCAGCTTGCAGGCATTAAGCAAACAACACACCCTGACCACCCTGGGAGATCGAAGCAGTTACCTTGGCGCATCCGATATTGGAACATGCCCACGAAAGGTAATTTTTGAACGGCTTCATCCCGGTGAACATGACCTTGCCACGCTACTCCGCTTCCAAAGAGGACATATGGCCGAGGATATTGTCGCAAACGCAATGATCGCCGCCGGCTATGATAATTTTGACCGTCAGGTTGAGGTTATTGCTTCCGGTACTACTCCTATCAAAGTCCATATCGACTTTGTATTCACATCCACCCAACCAAAAATTAAGGCCATTCTGGAGATCAAGAGCGTAAGCTCACTTCCCGATGTTCCTTATGCCTCCTGGGAATCTCAACTGTACATGCAGATGGGAGCGTTAAAAGAACAATTTCCTGATTACACGATCAAGGCTGCGGTACTGGCAATTGATTTGGGTAGCGGCGAGGTTGGGTTTTTTAATGGATATACCCCGGAGGATACAATGTATGCAGGATTACTCGAACGGGCTTCAACTATCTGGATAAATTATCAGTTCATGTTGATCGGCCATCCGGTAAAACCAGCAACCGAACCCAGCCCTTTATGTGGCTATTGCAATCATCTCACTACTTGTCCCAGATTCGCAGCCGAAGAGGTTCCGGAACTGGGAAATTCATTGGTAGAATTACAGGAGTTGCAAGAAAAGGAAAAAAGCCTGAAAAACCAGATCGAACCCAAAAAAGCCAATCTGTTTCAGATAGTAGAAAAGGCAGGGCATTCGATTAAAGTCAACGGCAGTATCCTTTCCAAAGCAATCCGTTCTCGCAAGTCTTTTGACATCAGCCGCCTGACAGCGTTCTTGGCTGACCAGGGCCATACGGTAAATGATTTTCAGGAATCAAGTTCGTTTTCTTTCCTGGAGATCAAAAAGTCAAAAGCAATCAAACCAGCCACAACCAGAAAAGCGGCATAAACCCATGTCAGGGAAAAACTATTCCCATTGTGGGGATATGTATTTTCCTGAATCTTTTTAGGAGAACATCATCATGAACAAAGCAATGGTAATCGGCAATTTAGGCAATGACCCAGAAATTCGTTACACCCAGAAAGGCACTGCTGTGGCAACTTTTTCTATCGCTACTACTGAAAAGTGGAAAGATGCAGAAGGAGTTCAGCAGGAGCATACCGACTGGCACCGAATTGTAGCCTGGAAAGGACTTGCCGAAATATGCGGAGATCACCTCAAGAAAGGCTCGAAAGTCTATATTGAGGGCAAGATGCAAACCAGAAAGTGGGAAGAGAACGGTATTACTCGTTACACCACTGAGATTATTGCCAAGAGCATGGAAATGCTTGGTGGCAATAACTTTGATACGGAAACTGACTCATCTTCGGCTCCTCATGGGAATAATCCACCATTGCCGGAGAAGGATGTACCATTTTAAGCTGAATCAACTGATAGAACCAGTTCACCCACCAGGGGCAAAACAACCCCTGAAAGGGAAGTCTTGCCCCTTTTTTACTTTTTCAGGAGGCAAGATCATGGCTGTACTTATCACACCCGATGGAACCACAACAAATGTTTACGCGAAGGGAAATGAATTTACGCTGGATGAAATGTATTCTCTGCTTTCCTGCTCTATGGTGCAAGCTATTACCATAGAGGATGGTCGAGTAATGTGGCTTGACGAAGAAGGCAAGTTGAAGCCGCATAGTGTTAATCTTGATGCCACTAAAATGCTTCATGCAAGTGGTGGTATGGATGATGACTATATCGCAGGGCCAGTATTGATTACCGAATACAGCGAAATTCAATAACCGTAAGTGCATTTCCCACCAGGGGCAAAACAACCCCTGCAGGGGAAGTCTTGCCCCTTTTCTCATTATAAGGAGACAAGACATGGCACGACTCGCATCTCAAGCAAAAG
>VMSP01000010.1 GCA_013792135.1 Desulfocapsa sp.
GAATACAAGGTTTTTTCTCTTTTTTGCTCCACCAGCAACATGAGTGGCCGTGAAAAGGCTTGCACAGGTCACTTCATACAGAAACAGAGGTTTACTATACAGTTTTTGAAGATATGATCTTCCCATATCGGGAATAGCTGAAAATTTTACTATTTAATTTGTCATGCACGCAACACTTCATATTATCGGTGTCGGTCCTGGTGATCCAGGACTTCTGACGATCAAGGCCCACAACGTTCTGTGTCACTGTCCGGTCATCGCTACACCCAAGGCCTCGCAGCATGGAAATTCCACAGCGCTTTCAATTGTTCAGCAAGCTCTCTCTGCTGGCGAGATGAATGGAAAAGAAATCGTGGAGCTCCATTTCCCCATGAAGAAGATTCACCTGGGTCAGGAACCGGACCCAGAGGTGCTGCAGGCCTGGCAGGATGCCGCCAGCATAATTTTTGCCATTCTCAGTCAGGGAAAGGATGTGGTCTTTCCGACACTGGGTGATCCCGCTATCTATTCCACTGGCTACTATCTTTATGCGACCATTATGGAGATGCATCCAGAGGTCAGGGTACAGTTCGTGCCGGGGATTTCGGCCATGAGCTCCTGTTCCGCCACAACTCACACTCCCATCTGTCTTGGTGATGATATGCTGGCGGTCGTTCCTGCAACCTTCAGCGACAGTCGGCTTAGACTGACTCTGGAAAGCTTTGATACCATCGTCCTGATGAAGGTACACCGGGTCATTGATCATTTGATCGGGTTGTTGAATGAATTAAAACTTCTGGATAAGACTGTACTGGTAGAAAGGGTCGGCATGGCAGATGAGCGGGTTGTCTCTGATCTGTTGGCTATTTCCGGACAGGTGCATTATTTTTCTACCATCATTGTCAGAAAAAAGTAATTTGCGGAATATGACGCTTCGTGATAGCCTTTGTGTATACTGTCGTTGTATAGGGGTAATTTTCAATTAATTATCTGATTTGAACAGGAGGGTTTTATGATGAGATGGAGAAGAGGCAGAGTACTGGCGTTTGCGGTGTGTATGGGAATGTTGTCCTGTGGCCCTGTTTTTGCGGATGAGGTGACGGATTCGATCACGCAGGGATTGGAGCAGTACAAGAAGGGAAGTTACGCGGAGGCCATGAGCAGTCTCAATTATGCGTCGCAGAAAATCGGTCAGATGAAGGCTGATGCCTTGAAGGTGCTTATCCCGCAACCCCTGTCCGGTTGGACTGCCGATGAGGTGGTTTCTCAGGCGGCGGGAACAGCTATGTTTGGTGGTGGTCTTTCTGCTGAGGGACGATATCACAAAGGAGATCAGGGCAGTGTCACTGTCAAGATCGTTACGGACTCTCCTTTGCTGCAGAGTATGATGATGTTGATCAGCAACCCCATGTTTGCAAGTTCCAGCGGCGGTAGGCTCGAAAAGATTAATGGCCAGACAGCCATTGTCAAATATGAAACGCAGGAAAAACGGGGTGATATCAATGTGGTCATCGCCGGTAAGGTGCTGGTTACAGTGGAGGGCAATGATGTGAGCCAGGATGATATTATGGCCTATGCCAAAGCGATGGATTACGATAAGATATTGGCTATACCGTGATCGGTCGATAGAAATCTGGTTGATTGTGTGAGGACGAGTTGTGTCCTCTGGTGTTTCAGAACCGAAAGGGGCAGGATGGACTTGGGTAAAAGTAAAAGTCTATCCTGCCCCTTTTTTTTATTACTCGGTGATAACTCGAGGAGAAAATGATCAAATCCTTCCAGATTTTTCCCTCGGTCGAAATGATAAAGTTACAAGGTGGCACGGCTGTTAGTGTTGCAGGGCATGTTGCCGGATAAATTCCTGGATCAGATTGCGGTCTGCGTCCATCAGTTCACAGCGGTTTTTTTTGTCTGCAAGGTCGGCTATAGCTTTTGGTAATGCAAGTGGGACGCCGATGGCCTTTTCCACAGTCTCGCCAAATTTCGCCGGATGGGCTGTGGACAGGCAGATTATAGGAATTCCTTTCTGCTGATGGATGAGGGCGGCATGGACCCCCACTGCCGTGTGCGGATCAAGGATATATCCGTGTTCTGTGTAAAAGAGTTGAATGGTGTCCAGTACCTCCTGCTCCGAGGCGGCGGTAGCCACAAAGTCACGTCTGATCTGGTCGCAGGAGCTTGAGAGGTCGAGCTTGCCTGTCTCCGCAAAGTGCAGCATAGTGTCTTTGGTGCGGAACGGGTTTTCATCCATGAGGTAGTAGAGATAGCGTTCAAAATTAGAGGCGGCCTGGATGTCCATGGAAGGACTGGAGGTGGCCACCACTTCACCCAGTGAGTAATCTCCGCGTGTGACAAAGCGGGTGAGAATATCATTGGTGTTGCTTGCCAGCAGCAGCTTGCGGATAGTGCCTTCCGGCAACATCCGTTTGGCGATATATCCGGCGAATATGTCGCCAAAATTGCCGGTGGGTACGGCAAAATCTACGGCCTTGTCCTGCTCGTGACGGTTGATGTGCAGGCAACTGTGGACGTAATAGACGACCTGGGCCAGGACCCGCGCCCAGTTGATGGAGTTGATCGCGCCCAGGCTGTATTTTTTCTTAAAATCGATATCGTTGAAGATGGCCTTGACAATGGCCTGGCCGTCGTCAAAGGTTCCGCGGATGGCAATGTTGAACACATTGGCATCGGTGACCGTGGTCATCTGCTGTTCCTGGACCGGGCTTACTCGTTTGTGGGGATGGAGGATGAAGATATTGATCTTCTCCTTACCACGGACCCCGTAGATGGCGGCACTGCCGGTATCGCCGGAGGTAGCGCCGATGATGTTCATAACTGCATCGTTTTTCTTCAGAAGATATTCAAAGAGATTGCCAAGAAATTGGAGAGCGACATCCTTGAAGGCAAAGGTCGGGCCATGAAAGAGTTCGAGGATATGCAGGGTCCCCTGATGAATCAAAGGAGTGACCTCGGCATGGTCAAAGGTGGCGTAAGAGCGATTGATCAGCTCACGCAGGTCACTGTTGGGAATATCATCAATGAATCGTGACATGACCTCAAAGGCCAGTTCCGGATAGGAAAGATCCTGCCAGGAGGCATAGGTCTCGCTGCCGATACGAGGGATGGTTCGTGGCAGAAGCAGGCCGCCGTCTTCGGCCAAGCCCATCATCACGGCCTCGGTAAAGGGAATGGGGCTGATACCGCCCCTGGTGCTTATGTATTGCATAATGATCGGTATCCCGGAAAGGGCTTCTCTGAGAAGAGTTGTTGTTGGTTTAAGAGAGGGTCAAAAGATCGTCAATGTTTACGGGTCTGGCATCATGCCAGAGACCTTCAAGATCGTAAAACTTCCTTTGCTCATGGTAAAAAATATGCACGACTACATCATCAAAGTCAAGAAGAACCCACATTCCTTCCTGCATGCCTTCGGCATGGGAGGCGTTAATGCGTTTGGAACGCATCTCGGCTTCAATGGTCTCGGCCAGACCCTGTACATGCCGGGTTGAGCGGCCGTTCATGATTACAAAATAATCTGTAAATGAGGAAATTCCTTTGACATCGAGGACAACTAAGTCCTCGGCCTTGGCATCAAGGGCGACGCGTGCACAGATTCTGGCCAATTCCAGGCCGCTTTTATCTTGATACTCTTTCTTCAGTCGTTGCATAAATGTTATGCCCGTGTGGGCTCCTTTGTTTATTGTAAAAACAGGTAGTTATGTTTTGTGTCTTGTTGCTGAGGCGCAGAAGAAAACCCAAAATGATTAATTCAGCGTCTCAATGGGAGAACAGATTCTTGCCGGCAAAAAGAATAATCATTTTTTTTCTTTCTTTACTCGTGGTGGAAATTCAAAGGTTATCTTACCCTTTTTGTCAAGAAGAAGGAAGGCGTCAAAGGGACGTTTCTTTTTGGAAATAAAACCAGTGATGAGTTCGGTCTTGCCATCTGTCAGCAATTGTTGAATATGTTTGGGCTCGATGGCCTTGGCCAGAATTATCTTGCTGATCTGCAGACCCTTTTTTTTGTCACCTTCAAGCGCCGATGTAGACATATAAGCAGCCGGGGTTTCATGCACTGTGGTTGTGTCAACAGGGGAAATTCCCAGGCTCGGGCTGGCCTTGATTGCGTCGATATCCAGATTGTCGGTTGTGTCGGCAAAAATAAACTCTATCTTCTGCTGATGCAATCTGACCGAGGCGGTAAAGGGTTTTCCCTGTTTAGACCTGAAATCACTGAAAGGACCCAGGGTCTCTCCTTTGATCAGGGCCACGATCTCAACCTCGCTCATAATCCTGCCGCCCAGTATCTTGCGGATGGTTATTTTTTCATCTTCTGAGATAAAGGCGGTGGGGCTGGTATAAAAATGGATATTGTTGACAGGGCTGAAAGGAGCCTCAGCTCGAACCTCTGTCCGGTCAAAGTTGCGCACCTGAGAGATGATATGCTCTGTTGTTTCCCTGATCTCGGCCATGAACTGCCGGCGGGTAAACTTGCCGTGCAGGATCTGATTCAGCTTGTGCTCCCATTCCCCTGTCATTTCTGGAGAGGCGAGCAACTCTATCTTCATGGCCTCGAGAAGGGAGAATAGATTGAAAGCCTTGCCGGTGGGAGTGAGTTCCTTCCCTTCGCGAACCAGATATTTTTCCTTGAGCAGTTTCTCGATGATCGCGGCCCGTGTTGCCGGTGTGCCCAGTCCCCGTTCTTTCATGGCCTCGGCCAGCTCTTCGTCTTCCACCAGTTT
This sequence comes from Desulfocapsa sp., assembly GCA_013792135.1. GTDB lineage: Bacteria > Desulfobacterota > Desulfobulbia > Desulfobulbales > Desulfocapsaceae > UBA2270. The sequence continues at coordinate 4,719 of VMSP01000010.1, forward strand.
GTCAGAGTTCTCCATGGCTGAGAGCAGGGTTGCCTCGTTAAAGCGGGCGGGAGGTTTGGTCTCTGCCTTCTCTTTGCTGATCTCCGCGCAGGTAATTTCTGCCCCTGCAGGGATCGGGCTTAATGCGACCTCCTGCTCCTGGTCGATCTCGCTTCCATAGATGGCCTTCCAGCCAGGATCGGTGAGGATTTTGCCTTCGGTCAAAAATGATTCTGTTTCAACCACAGAGATACGCCGGGCGTTCAGGTATCGAGCTGGCGGGAAAAAGACGGCCAGAAAACGTTGGACCACCATGGTGTATATCTTAAGTTCCGGTTCGGTCAGGGTTTTAGGCAGGACCGTGGTGGGTATGATGGCATGATGGTCGGAGATCTTGGCATTATTGAAGATCAGTTTCTCGGGCTTGATAAATTTTTTGGACAGGGCCGTTTCGGCAAACTGACCATAGGTCCAGGCGGTTTGGGCTGTGACGGTTTTCTGGACCGTGGCCAGATAATCTTCGGGCAGACAGCGGCTGTCGGTACGGGGATAGGTCAACACCTTATGTCTTTCGTAAAGTGCCTGGGCCAGCCCCAGAGTATTTTTGGCGGAAAAACCAAAACGGGAGTTAGCTTCTCGCTGTAATGAGGTGAGATCATAGAGCTGTGGCGAACGCTCGCTTACTTTTTTGCTTGTTTCCTCAATTATGGCTTGCTTACCGGTGCAACCTGCCAAAATCTGGTCGGCTTTTTTTTCATCCCATATCCGGTCTGCCTTGGCCTGATTGTCTTGCTTATCCTTGACAAACTGGGGATCAATCCACTTACCGACATACGACCCTTGGTCGAAGGTGAAGGTGGAGAGCAGGTTGAAATAGGTGCGGTGGACAAAATTGAGCCGGGCCTGTTCTCTTTTGACAATGAGGGAGAGGGTGGGCGTTTGTACCCGGCCGCAGGGGGTGAGGAAAAAGCCCCCACGCCTGGAATTGAAACCGGTGAGCGCCCGGGTGGCGTTGATCCCGATCAGCCAGTCGGATTCGGAGCGGCACAGTGCAGCGTCTTCCAGAGTCAGCATCTCATTATTGTCACGGAGATGGGCAAAAGCGTCCTTGATGGCCTCTTTGGTCATGGATTGCAGCCAGAGTCGTTTGAGTGTCTTTTTGGCCACGGACTGGTTCCACACATAACGCAGGATATATTTAAAGATCAGCTCTCCTTCGCGGCCGGCATCACAGGCGTTGATGATCTCCCGGACATCCTTGCGGCGGATCAGCTGTTGCAGGGCATTGAGTTGACTTTTAGTTCCGTCCAGGCCCTTGAGCGGGAATTCCTCCGGTAGGATGGGAAGATTTTCCAATTTCCAATCTTTGTATTTGGGGTCAATCTCTTCCGGGAATTCGATGGAAACAAGATGGCCGATGGCGTAGGAAACTATATACCTGTCACTCTCGTAATGAGTCTTGCTCTTTTCAAATTTACCCGGCAGGACCTTGACGATATCTGCGGCCACACTGGGTTTCTCGGTAATAATAAGTGATTTGTCAGGCATTGTCTCCTGTTTGTACTGCAGCAAATTGTGTGATAGTCTGGAATGGTTTACATGGAGCCGTTCCTGTCATTCACAGGTTAAGGCTATTTATGAACAACACATTGAGGGACCGGATTGTAAGAAGATAAAATATTCCATCTTCTATAAGGATGGCTCGTGTTTGTCAATTTTATTTTTGTGAAGGACATTGGGATGAGAAAGCTTGATGTCTAAGGGAATAGTGATATCGTTCGCTCGGTCTGAGCATGTAACATCATTGAATTATAATGTATAATTAATTCTTTTGCCAATTTTCATGAAACGTTCAGAGGTGTAAGGGGCATTGTTCTTTTTGTTGTTAGCGTTCATGCAGCTGCGGTGACCTAGGTCGGTGTTGAGAGATGAGCGAGACAGCCGCATTCGCAATTTGGTGTGCCAATGGGTTATTGTCGTACTGGTTGTTTATCTTCTCTCATAGACTGCCTGTTGGGTTGCTTCAGCCTTGACAAACTGTCATTTCTGTGTTTTATATACAGTGTTTTATCGGGTTGTGTGCGGGTGTAGCTCAGTTGGTAGAGCACAAGCTTCCCAAGCTTGGGGTCGCGAGTTCGAATCTCGTTGCCCGCTCCAGGGTTGATGGCTGGATTGCACATTGTTTTTTCCCGGTTATACCATTTGTGTCACACAGGGTGATGCAGGTGGCTTTGAAAGTGGGCTTGCCCACTTTTTTTTATGTCTATTTCAAAGTGTAGTTGAAATAGTAAATTTTTTGCGTGATAATGCGGAAATGAGTGACGCCGTTGTTGAAAAAGTGCAGGCATTTGCGGAAACTCTTCTGCCGTCCATGGGGCTGGAATTGGTTGAAGTCCAGTTTCGTCTTGAAGGGTACGGTTGGGTGTTGCGTCTTTTTATTGACGGCAAAGAGGGAATTACTGTAGACCATTGCAGCCGGGTCAGTCGGGAGGTCAGTGACTTCCTTGATGTGGAAGATTTGATCGAGCATGCTTTTCATCTTGAGGTGTCTTCGCCTGGGCTCGAACGTTCCCTGCACAGCATGAAAGATTTTCAGCGTTACCTAGGCAAGAAGGCAAAAGTAAAATTACGTGAAGATGTTGAAAACCAGCGGGTGTTAATTGGTGTGATCAGCCAGGCCGAAGGTGAGACAGTTGAACTTGTTCTAGAGGATGGGGCCAAATGTCAGGTTGCCTTTGAGCAGATTCGGAAGGCTCGTCTGTCACTTTGAGAAAAATAATTGTGGGATGTGTCCCCCCGTGGGATACAAGCTCTGTAGGAATAGAATGACTTTTCTGGAAAGAGAGTCTGTCAGTTTTAAAGATGGGGAAAGAGAATGCTATCGGATTTGAAACGCATAATCGACCAGATCAGCAGGGACCGTGGTTTTGATAGAAAACTGTTGATAGAGGCCATAGAAGAGGCTGTTCAATCTGCCGCCAGGAAAAAATTGGGTAGCAGGCGGGATATCGAGGTTCGATATAATGAAGAGTATGGAGAAGTTGAGGTCTTTCAGTTTCGTACTGTTGTCGAAGAGGTGACGGATGAACAGACTCAAATCGTTCTTGCTGAAGCTCAAGCGCTTGATCCTGAGGTGCAGTTGAATGATGAGCTTGGCGAAAAGATGGATAATATTGCCGATCTGGGCAGGATTGCCGCCCAGTCTGCAAAACAGGTGATCATCCATAAGATGAAAGACGCTGAGCGTGATGTTATCTATGAGATGTTCAAGGACCGTATCGGAGAAGTGGTCAGCGGTATAGTACAACGCTTTGAGCGGGGTAATATGATTGTTAACCTCGGCCGCACTGATGCTATCCTGCCCAAAGATCAGCAGATTCCCAAGCGGTCTTTCAAACAGGGTGATCGTGTCAGGGCCTATCTGGTTGATGTCAGGAGAGGTTCTAAGGATGCGCAGCTTTTGCTTTCCAGAACCCATGATGACTTCCTTGCTAAATTGTTTGAGATGGAAGTACCGGAGATTGCAGAAGGGATAGTGAGGATCATGGGGGTCAGTCGTGATCCTGGATTCAGGGCCAAAATTGCGGTCAGTTCGACGGAGTCTGATGTCGATCCTGTAGGCGCCTGTGTGGGCATGAAAGGTTCGCGTGTTCAGAATGTTGTGCAGGAATTGCAGGGGGAGAGGGTTGATATCGTTCCCTGGAGCCCTGATACAGCTAAATATGCCTATAATGCCCTAGCCCCTGCCCAAGTGAGTATGGTGATGGTTGACGAGGATGCTAAATCACTTCTGGTGATCGTGCCCAATGATCAACTTTCACTGGCCATCGGCCGTCAGGGGCAGAATGTGCGTCTTGCCGCTAAGCTTCTTGGTTGGCGGATTGATGTGAAAAGTGAACAGCGGTATGCCAATCTTGAAGATCCAGGATATCAGTCATTACTGGCACTTGATGGTGTGGAAGAGGCTTTGGCTGACCAGTTGCTTTCCAGGAATATACTGTCGACTGCCATGCTTGCAGAGGCAGCCATTGAAGACCTGACTCTGTTGCGGGCTATTGGCGATGAGCAGGCGATTTATCTTATTCAGGCTGCACGGAAGAGTCTGGGCATGGATCCTGATGCTCCTATTGAGAGGACACGGGTCGTTCCGGAAACCGTTGAAGAAGCTGTCGAAGAGACTGTCGAAGAGACAGAGCAGGAAGAGAACGCGGATAAGGATCAAGCGGTAAATGTTACCCCTCGTAACTTGACCGATGAAGATGCGGATGAGTCAGGTGAGCAGGACTAAGGCAAGTCAATGTCAACCTGTTCGTACCTGTTGTGTCTGCAGGACAAAGACTTTGAAGGTAAGTTTGGATCGTTTTGTCCTGAAAGAGGATAAACCGGTTTTAGATGAGCACAAAGTCAAAGAGGGAAGAGGGGCATATTGTTGTCATAACGAGAGATGTCAGGAAGTTTTTTTGAGTCAGCAAAAAAGATGGAAAAGGGCCTTGAAGGTGGAAAGGAATCCTTTGGCTCTGAAAAGTTGAGTGAGTGAAAAAAACACTGTTGCAAGGATAGACGGGAGTAAGGGATGAGCAAGGTAAGGATTTATGAGTTGGCTAAAGAAGCGGGCATGAGCAGCAAAATGTTAATTGATAAACTGAATGAGCATGGTTACGAAATAAAAGGAGCCAGTTCAACAGTTGAAGATGACATAGCCGATAAAATCCGGACTACAGTCTTTCAGAGCTCTAAGGCTGAAGTCGCCGACAAGAAGAGCGTTGCTGAAGAAACTCCTGTTGCGGCTCGCCGGACAACGGTCATTCGTCGCCGACCAACTGTTGCACCTGAGGCTAAAGAAGTAGAAGATGTGCCTGTTATAGAGGGAGCAGCTCTCGAAGACAAAGAGGTGCAAGTCCCTGAAACTCTTCAGAAACCTGTTGTCGAAGAGTTTCAGGAGGCAGAAGCGGATACAGACGTACGAGAACCAGTTGCTCCTGTAGTTGTAGACTTCAAGGAACAGAGCAAAGATCAACAAAAAGACTTAAAAGCCGCCCCTGTCAGACATGAGAAAAAAGCTATTGTGGCTGAAGAGCCTGAACCGGCTTCTAGAAAAGGGCTGGCCCGTGTCGTTGGGAGTATTGAAATCCAAGTTGAAGAAAAGCCGCCGGTTGTGGAAAAACCACGAAAAAGAAGTGAACGACCAGCGGAACGTCCTGCAACAGGAGGAGGGTATAGTAGACCACAGCCCTCTGCGCCGAAACCTCCAGTGAACGCAACACCCTTGAGTGATGCCAGCAAAGGCAAGAAAAAAGGGAAGCGCGGTGCTGAGGTGGAGGATGCCGAACCCAAGAAAGGCGGCGCCTGGAAGGCTGACAAATTCGGTCAGAAAGGAAGGGGCAAGGTTCAGGTTACCCGTTTTGGTGATGAGTATAGCAATGTCGCTGGTAAGCGGGGAAAAAGGTCGAGAGGCCGGGTCGAGAGAAAAGTGATTCAGCCTGCCGTTGAGATGAAGGCCATCAAGAAACGGATAAAGGTGCTGGAAACAATCAGTGTCGCTGACCTTGCCCATCGTATGGGTGTTAAGTCCAGTGAGATTATTGCCAAGTTGATGGGCTTCGGGGTTATGGCTACCTTGAATCAGGCCCTTGATGTCGATACCGCGACCCTTATCGGGGCGGATTTTGGCTATGAGGTTGAACAGGGGATTACCGAAGAGATTGGTGTCCTGCAGCTCAATGAGCAGGAAGGCGGTGGTGAATTGATGCCCCGTTCTCCAGTGGTAACGGTTATGGGCCATGTTGATCATGGTAAAACTTCGATTCTGGATGCCATAAGAAAGACTGATGTGGCTGATGGAGAGGCTGGTGGTATTACCCAGCATATTGGTGCCTACCATGTAACTTCCAGTTCTGGTGATGTGACCTTTGTCGATACGCCAGGCCATGCCGCTTTTACCGAGATGCGCTCTCGTGGCGCTCAGATTACCGATTTGGTTGTCCTTGTTGTTGCGGCTGACGATGGGGTCATGGATCAGACTCGAGAAGCCATCCGTCACGCCCAGGCAGCGGGAGTTCCTATTCTTGTGGCGGTAAACAAGATTGACAAAGAAAATGCCGATCCTGATCGTGTAAAACGTGAGTTGTCCGATCTGGGTCTTGCCCCTGAAGAGTGGGGTGGGCAGACAATGTACTGTGAGACCTCGGCCAAGAAAAACATCGGTATTGATAATCTGCTGGATTCCATTCAACTCATGGCTGAGGTAATGGAATTAAAGGCCGATGCCACCAGGAAGGCCAGAGGACGAGTTGTTGAGGCCAAACTTGATAAAGGACGTGGGCCAGTGGCTACGATCCTGGTGCAGGAAGGAACTCTGAAGGCAGGCGATTATTTTGTGGTAGGTCAGTTCAGCGGTAAGGTCCGTGCCCTGATCAACGACAAGAATAAGCCCCTTGACGAGGCTGGCCCATCAATTCCCGTTGAGGTGCAGGGGCTGACCGGTGTCCCGCAGGCGGGTGATGAGTTTATCGTGGTCACAGATGAGAAGATGGCCAGAAGCGTCAGTCAGGCTCGTATTTTGAAAGCTCGTGAGCTTGAACTGGCTTCAGGCTCGAAGGTCTCTCTGGATAGATTGTTTGAAAAGATGAATGAAGAAGAGACCCAGGAATTACGGGTTGTCCTTCGTGCTGATGTTCAAGGAACGCTTGAGGCCTTCTGCTCGGCTGCTGAAAAACTTTCTACTGATGCGGTGAAGGTGCGTATCCTGCATGAGGGTACTGGGACGATCACCGAGTCTGATATCCTGCTTGCTTCTGCCTCTGATGCCATTATTATCGGATTTAATGTGCGGCCAACGACCAAGGTCAAAGAGTTGAGTATCAAAGAGCATGTGGATGTCCGTTCGTATGATGTTATCTATCATGCCTTGGATGATATCAGGAAGGCCATGGTCGGAATGCTGGAACCCACCTTTGTGGAGGAAGTAATTGGTAATGCTGAAGTCCGACAGCTCTTTCATGTCCCTAAAATTGGTACCATTGCTGGTTGTTCTGTCATTGATGGAAAGATTACCCGTAAGGCCTCGGTCAGGGTTATTCGTGAAGGGGTGGTTCTTCACACCGGTAAGATTGGTTCATTGCGCAGAGTTAAGGATGATGTCAGAGAAGTTCTTACAGGATATGAATGTGGTATCGGTATTGATAATTATAATGACCTTCTTGTCGGAGATATTCTTGAAGCCTTTATCCTGAATGAAGTGGAGGCAACGCTGGAAGGTTAGAACAGAGGTTGTAGCTGTTCGGCTGTCAGATTGTAAGCTAATAAGGCCGCCGAACAGGCTACAGACTAAATAATTTGTTATATCCTTTCGATGTATTCTTATGTGGGATCCTAAAGAGACATTAAAATCTGTTGGCCTGGGGCCGAAGAGTGAGCAAAAAAGATCAGTTCGGGTGGCAGAAGCGATCCGCAATGAACTCTCCATGCTCCTTCTTACAAAGGTGTGTGATCCAAAACTTGCAGAGGTTGGTATCTCTCGGGTTGAGCTGGCAGATGATCTGAAATATGCTCGGATTTATTTTACGGTTCTCGGAGACAAGACACAACAGCTGAGTGCAAAAGAGGGATTGCAAAGGGCGAAGGGATTCATGAGGAGTCATCTGGCTAAAGTCATTAATATGCGTTACACACCTGAGTTACAATTTGTCTATGATCAGCAGATTGAGAAGGTGGTAGCAATGGAGAAACTTCTTCAAGAAATTGCCAATGAAAGAGGTGGTGATGATGAAAGTGGTTCCTGAAGAGATCATTAAGATTATTCAAGGGGTTGACAGTTTCGTTCTGATGACCCACCTTCATCCTGATGGTGATGCCTTGGGCTCGCTCTTTGCATTGGCTGAGATTTTAGAGGGATTAGGGAAAAAGGTTTTTCGCTACCTGGAAGAGCCGGTGTCCCATCTCTACGATTTTTTACCTGGTTGTAGTCTTGCGCAAACAGACCTTGTTGCCTTACAGAGTTTCGTGGCCGCTGCCAAAGGTAATGTGTCTGCCATATCACTTGATTGTGGTGATTGTGACCGTCTTGGACGGGATAAAAGAGAGTTACTTAATCTTCATCCCTTTCTGGTGATTGATCATCATCATGGCCACCGGGAATTTGGTAATTTCCGTTGGCTTGACTCCAGTCGCTCTTCTACCGGAGAGATGGTTTATGAGCTGGCGATGGAGTTGGGCGCTGAGCTTTCCTATGGAGCTGCTTTTAATATTTATGTGGCAATCTCTACGGATACCGGTTCCTTCCGGTATGAGAATACCAGCCCCAGAACTTTGCGGATAGCAGCTGATCTGGTGACATGCGGGGTTCATCCCGAGGAAGTCGCAGAGCATGTGTATGATAATTTCACTTTACAGCGCTTGCGTCTCATGGAACAGGTGCTGTCAACGTTGGAGCTCTTTGAGTCTGATCAACTTGCCTTTATAACGGTGACCTGCAAGATGTTTGCGGATTGTGGTGCTGATGTCGGGGACGTAGAGGGTTTTATTAACTATCCTCGAGCGTTGCGTTCGGTGAAGGTTGCCGTTTTCCTCAAAGAGACAGAAAAAGGTGGGGTAGCTGTCAGTTTACGTGCCAAGGGTGGATGCGATGTCGCGGAGATTGCTGCGCTCTTTGGTGGGGGCGGACATCGTAATGCCGCCGGTTTCCGTTTCTCCGGCAAGGGTGTGAAACAGGTGCAGCAATTGGTTTTGGATGCCTTGAGCAAGGCTTTGGTGTGAAAGCAACCCTTGATTTTGTTGAAGAAGTAGCAGTAGACGTAGAAATTCCTTTTGAAGCTGGTATCTTTGTCATAGATAAACCTGCTGGTCCTACCTCTTTTAAGATGGTGAGTGGGGTTCGGCGCGCGCTGGGAATCAAAAAAGTCGGCCATGCCGGAACGCTTGATCCCTTTGCTACTGGGTTGCTTATTGTCTGCGCCGGCCGACCTGCAACCAGGATGATTTCAGCAATGATGGATGGGCAGAAAGAATATCTGGCGACCCTCTGTCTTGGAGTTGAAACGGAGACCTTTGATCCTGAAGGTGCGGTGGTGAGTCGGCATTCAGTTGCCCCTCTACAGGCAGAACAGATTGAGGAATGCCTCTCCTTGTTCCGGGGGGAGCAACTCCAGGTCCCGCCGATATATTCGGCCTTGAAACATCAGGGAAAGCCGCTTTATCATTATGCCCGTCAGGGAATCAGCATTGTGAAAGCCCCTCGTCCTGTCTTTATTGAAACTCTGGAAAGGACGGATGGCGACCATGATCTGCCAGGTGGCGAGGAAACCCAGCTTTCTGTGCGGGTCGTATGCAGTAAGGGAACATATATTCGGAGTCTGGCTGCAGATATTGGCAGGAGTCTAGGCTGTGGTGCCTATCTCACGCAGTTACGCAGGATAAAAAGTGGCTGTTTTACTCTAGAGAATAGTTTTCCTGGGGCTGAACTGCTTTTTCCAGATGCTCGTCAACGCTTATTGGCCAAGGCCCTATCTGTTGACGATCTTGCTAATCTGTTGTAATAAGTAAGAAGTGGTACGTGATGTTAAAGAGGAGTGTTGCATAAATTAATATTTTTCGCTTTTCCTGAAACGTGATATTTACAAGGAAAATCGGCCCTTAACTTAAGGGAAAAACAGTCTTTATATAAAAAAGCAAGAGGAGGCCCGTTTTGGCACAGTCAGCAGTAAAAAAACATGAAATTATTGAAAAGTTTAAGGTCCATCCCACTGATACCGGTTCATCAGAGGTGCAGATTGCCCTTCTTTCTGATCGGATTCTCTATCTGACCGAGCATTTTAAGATTCACAGCAAGGATCATCACTCCCGTCAGGGGCTTTTGAAACTGGTTGGTCAGCGAAGAAGTCTGCTTGATTATCTGAAAAAGAAAGATGTGAATAAATATAAATCTGTCATTGCTGAGCTTGGTATCAGAAAATAACAAGGTGTAACTGAAAGAGTATGCAGCGACTGTAGATGGTCCTGCATACTCGTTAAGTTTTAAGTTCTGGGTTTTTAGCATCACAAGTGTGCATTTCTTGGGGTGTGCTTGGGCTAAAGAGTCTATGCTCGCTGAAATCCAGGATGCAGGGTGCGCTGTGCGTACTAAAAAAGGTGCTGTGTTTGCACAGTTGGAGAGTGTATGTATAAGAAAGTCGAAGTTGTAATAGGTGGGAAGACGCTGTCCATTGAAACAGGTAAGCTTGCTAAGCAGGCCTCTGGATCAGTCGTTATTCAGTGCGGTGAAACCATGGTACTGGTGACAGCAGTTGCCGATAAAGAAAGCAAACCAGAACTTGGTTTTTTACCGTTAACCATCGAATATCAGGAAAAGATGGCTTCCGTCGGCCGGATTCCCGGTAACTATTTCCGGAGAGAAATCGGTCGCCCCAGTGATCAGGAAGTCCTTACCTGCCGTATTATAGATCGACCCTTACGACCTCTCTTTGCTGATGGATATTTTTCTGAAACCCAGGTGATTGCTACTGTTCTTTCTGCCGACCAGGAGAATGATCCAGACGTTTTGGCCCTGATTGGCGCCTCTTGTGCACTGACCTTATCTGATATCCCTTTTGGTGGCCCGGTCGTCGGGGCAAGGGTTGGATATATTGATGGGAATTATGTATTGAACCCCACCAGAACTGAGCTGAAGACCTCCCGCATGGATATCATCGTGGCCTGTACCCGTAAGGCCGTAGTGATGGTAGAAGGGAAGGCCGATTCCCTGAGCGAGGATGAAGTACTGGCAGCCATCTTTTTTGCTCATGAGCAGGTACAGCCTCTTTTTGATGTGCAGGATCAGTTACGAGAAGCCAATGGCCGAGTTAAACGTATTGTAGAGCCTCTACAGATTAATGAAGAATTGATGGCGCGAGTCAGAGCGGTTGCTGAGACTGGAATGCAGGCTGTTATCTCCACTGCTGATAAAATGGAGCGTAGTCGTCTCTATGATCAACTGAAAGCTGCTGTTGTGGCTGAATTGAATGATGACGGAACTCGTGCTAAAGAGATTAGTAATTTGTTGTCTCTTTATAAAAAAAATATTATGCGTTCTAAAATTGTAGAGGGAACCAGGCTTGATGGTCGTGCCTATAATCAAGTTCGGACCATAAGCTGTGAAACCTCCTATCTTCCGAGAACTCATGGCTCTGCTCTCTTTACCCGTGGTGAGACCCAAGCCTTGGTATCCGCTACCTTGGGTAGCGAGCGAGATCAGCAGCGTGTGGAAACCCTGGAAGGCGATCTGTCAAAACGTTTTATGCTGCATTACAACTTTCCTCCTTACTCTGTTGGCGAAGCGCGAAGAATGTCTGGGCCTTCACGGCGTGATATCGGACATGGCACTTTGGCTATGCGTGGACTGAGCGCTGTGCTTCCAACGGAAGAGGAATTTCCTTACTCAATTCGTGTGGTTTCAGAGGTCTTGGAGTCCAATGGTTCGTCATCCATGGCCACCGTGTGCGGCGGCAGTATGGCTATGATGGATGCGGGAATACCTATTAAAAAGCCTGTTTCCGGCATTGCTATGGGCCTGATCAAAGAAGGAGATAACGTCATTATCCTTTCTGATATCCTTGGTGACGAAGATCATCTTGGTGATATGGATTTTAAGGTTGTTGGCACGGAAGATGGCGTTACCTCGCTGCAGATGGATATCAAGATTGCCGGAGTTGATCGAGATATTATGGGGCGGGCTCTGGCTCAGGCGAAGGAAGGACGGATGCACATTCTGGGTGAAATGGCCAAGGCGATCTCTCAGTCTCGTAAAGATGTGTCTGAATATGCACCAAAGTATTATACTCATAAGATCCATCCAGATAAAATCCGTGACATTATTGGATCTGGCGGCAAGATCATCAAGGCACTTGCTGCAGAATTCGATGCCAAAATTGATGTTGATGATTCCGGCATGGTGAAGATGTTTTGTAATAATACTGCGAATGCCAATGCCCTTGTTGAACGTGTTAAACAGATCACCGCTGAGGTTGAGGTTGGTGCTGTCTATAAGGGAATTGTCAAGACAATCAAGGATTTTGGTGCTTTTGTTGAGATTATGCCGGGCACAGATGGTTTGGTTCATATCTCAGAGCTCGATACCAAACGTGTCGAGAAGGTGACTGATGTGGTTAACGAAGGTGATGAGATTGAGGTCAAGGTCTTGGAAGTAGACAACCGCGGTCGTATCCGTCTGAGTCGCAAGGCATTGATGTAACATTCATAACTTTTACCATTGTTGTACCAAAAAGGTCGTTTCTCATTGAGACGGCCTTTTTTTATGTGAAATGATAAGACGTTAGGTGCTTAGATGAAGAAAATGACTGTACAGTTTTGCTGGATAGATCCGGAGCAGAATAGTGACCTTGAATTACCTCGTTATCACTCAGCCCTGGCTGCAGGTCTGGATGTGTCGGCAGCAGTGTGTACACCTGTGGTTCTGAATCCTGGCCGGATTGATCTCCTGCCCTCAGGTTTTTCAGTCGCGATCCCCGAAGGATATGAACTTCAGGTACGGCCACGCAGCGGTATGGCGATCAGGCATGGAGTGACAGTGGTTAATAGTCCAGGTACCATTGACGCTGATTATCGTGGGGAGGTCCGCATTGGCCTTATTAATTTGGGACAGGAGCCCTTCATTATACATCGCGGCGATCGTATTGCCCAGCTTGTGTTAGCACCAGTGCTTCGTTTACAATTCGAGGTGGTGGAAAGGCTCGATACTACCAGCCGGGCTGATGGCGGTTTTGGGCACACGGGAAAATAGGTTATGAATTTTTCCGTTCTTGGCAGCGGCAGTAAAGGGAACAGTGTCTATATTGAGTCAGGAACAACAGCAATTCTCATTGATGCTGGTTTTTCCGGTAAAGAAATTGCCGCCAGGCTCCATTCAATCGGACGTAAGCTTGAAGATTTAAATGCCCTGTTTGTGACCCATGAGCATCATGATCATATCCAAGGCGTGGGCGTTCTTTCCAGACGTTGTAATATTCCTGTTTATGGAAATTATGGCACCGTCAAGGGTGGTGAAAAACTCATGGGGAAACTGTTCAAGTATTCTGAGTTTGCAACGGGGGAGGTCGTCCGGATGCAGGATTTGCAGATACGGAGCTTCTCTGTTTCCCACGATGCGGCGGATCCGGTAGGATTTGTGATTGGTAACGGTGAGGTAACCCTTGCGTATTGTACTGATACCGGTAAGGTTTCAGCTCTTTTAAGGCAGAGGCTTATGGGATGTAATGGTCTGGTTCTGGAATTTAATCATGATCCCCAGATGTTGAAAGAAGGGCCATATTCACTTGCCTTGCAGCAGCGTGTTCGTTCAGACCATGGACATCTGGCCAATGCGGATGGAGCAGAATTTTTACAATCTCTGCTCCATGATCAATTACAATATGTAATCCTGGCTCATCTCAGTGCAACAAATAATCATCCGGATCTGGCTATGACGGCTGCCAGGAATGTAGTGAGGAGTCATCCGCTCCAACTCAAGGTCGCATCGCAAAATTTGGCAACGAAACTGATGTTACTGAAGAAGTGATTCTCTTTACTTTTTCTGTATGTGAACAGTATTGCGTCAAATTAAAAAAATAGCGCCAAAATGGTTTCCATTATTGAAGAGGAAGGACCAATTTTTATAAAATTGGATTTTTACAAATAGTCAGCGTGGGAGGGTGATCCGATGTTCTTTATCTATGGTAGGATTCTCCTTGTAAAGGAGCAGGGTTTTACCGATAAGCTGTACAAGGGTACTTTCAGTGGCCGTGGGTAAGAAATCTGCTGCTTCTTGTTTGTTTATACTGCTGTTGTTGCCAATTTTAACCTTGATCAGCTCCCGGATGAAGAGTTCCTGTCTGGTTGCCTTGAGTAAATTTTCCGTCATTCCCTCCTTCCCTATGGAAACCAGAGGTGAAAGATGGTGTCCAAGTCCTTTGAGAAATTTTTTTTGTTTACCGGTTAGCGTAACAGTCGTTTTATCTTCTTTATTCGTCATGTTCTTTTTATCCTTAAAATAAGTGTATTAATGAATCAGATTTTTTATAATTTCATATCCACCGATATAGGTTCCCAGGGAAGACCCAATACCCGTAAGGAGGAAGACAAGAAAGACCCGGAGCAGTTTGTTCTTCCACCATCCGAATATGGTTCCCATATCGTCTCCTACTGTTTCAAACTCCCTTACCAGAGGAGGATTCATCATAACCTGGATAAAGGCCGCCACGTAGCCTGCCCCGATCACTGGTGTCAGGCTGGTAATAGGGGCCGCAACAAAGGCGCCTATGATTGTAAGAGGATGAGCAAGGGCCAGTATGCCGCCAATTGCAGATGGAATACCGTTGGCTAAAATCCAGTAAAGGAGGTTGGATCCTGCATCTGCTCCTCCTTTTTGTAGGCCAATTGCGATAATAGAGCCGATAATAAGCAGGGGAAAAGACCAACCTGCGATCTTCCATCCTTTTGATATGGGAGGAATGGTACTGATCTCATCAAGCATTTTTCTGTTATCAATGGCAAACAGTTTTTGAATTCCTGCCACATGACCTGCCCCTACAACTGCAACAAGTCGATTTCCGGTTGTTGCTTTTATTTTTTCAGACAAATAGATGTCTCGTTCGTCAATAAGCACCTTCTTCACATTGGGTAGGATTTCCCCCATTTCTCCCATCAGTTCTGAAAGGACATCTTTTTGTTTCAGTTCGGCAAGTTTTTCTTCACTGATCTCTGTTTTGTCAAAGAGGCTAGCAAAGAGAGTGGTCAATAAATAACCTTTTTTAAATAATGACGTTGATTTCCACGCCCGCCGGAGGGTGATGCGAACATCGCGGTCACATAGGGTAATGGGTATGTTTTGTTCTTTGGCAAATTTCGCAGCAGCGAGTAATTCTGCCCCTGGTTTGACCCCCAGTTGTTTTCCCAGTTTTTTCTGGTAGGACGCCATAAGGAGATTGATCATCAGGGTTGAGAGTTGTTTGTCCTTGATGATCTGTTTTAGATCCAGCGCCTGCCATTTTTTTTTCTCGGTAAGAGCTTGGTAGCGTTTTTCGTCAAGTTCTATACAAACACCATCAGGTCGTTCCTGTTGAATGACCTCTTGTACCAGAGCAACAGATTCTTGGGAGATATGGGCTGTACCCACAAGCAGGATAGTCCGATTGTTGTTATGGATAACATGAACATCTTCCGGGTAATCTTTTGAGGGGAAGTGTGTTTGCGACATAAACAAAAAATACCTGCAGTTAAGAGTTTAGGGATAACAAAGGGTGTCTAATATACTTGAAGTGTTGATTTGCTAAATCTTTATTACCTGAATGAGGAGAACTTTAAATATTCAAACCTCCTTGTTAGCAAGGTGTTTAAAAGAAACAGCTACTAACAGGAGGGGGGCAATTATTTCATTTTTTAATAAGATGGCAATGAATTTGTGTATTGTAAAGAGTCTGTCAGGTGAAATGGTAAAAAATATTGTTTGGAAAAAGATACGTGCGGGAACTTATACGATCAGGGGATAAAAATAATATGAAAAAAAACTGAGTCAAATAGTTGTGCTTTGCATCTGTAAACTACGATCTGTAGCGGTTACACATCTTTAATTTTGAGACGTTTTCCAGGATGAATCATGTTTGATTGAAGATTATTCCATTGTTTTATTTGCAGAGGCGATAGATTGAATACTTTAGCAATAGTCCAGAGGGTGTCACCATCTTGCACATTATACCAGCTGTACTGGGATTTTTTTGGTGATTGAGCGTTGTTAATGGTTACTGTACCGTTGCTGGCAATGTCATCCGTTGGAGTCTTCTTTGCTTGGGTAGCCAGAATGATGACATTATCTTCTTGTGAAAAGTTAGAGGCAATGCTTGTAGCTGCATTTGCAGGATGAAACGTGTTGTTTTTCTGATCAATGTAGAGTGAAAGTTGTTGTCCCGCCCGAATATTGTGGCTGGAGGGAAGATTGTTCCAGGAAACGATCAGCTCTGCCGGTACCTTGTATTTACGAGCGATTTGTGAAATAGATTCACCCTTTTGTATTCGGTGCAGTATAAAGTTGTCCTGGGTTGCTGCTGCAATAGCTTGGCTGGTGCCTTCTGGTAGAAGTTGATAACGAACGGTTTGGTATGGGATTCGCAATCGTTGGCCGGATACAAGCTTTTTGTTGCGTAAATTATTGACCTTCAGAAGAGTCGTTTTGTTGATATCATAACGATTGCAAACCTGGGAAAGAGACTCTCCCTTCCGGATAGTGTGAGTTTTGTAGTCGGTGGTGGCAACGCGGTGCAATCGGGGAAGGTTCTTACTTGCTAAATTTTGGGAGCCAACGGGAATTTTAATAGGGTAGGAGCTTTGATTAAGGGGGGTCTTGTCAGTAGATAGCTCCTGATTGAGTCGATCGATGGTCTTTCTGTCACAGTTACTGATCATAGCTATCGCATCCAGAGTAAGGCCTGGGCCGACCTCAAGGGTGTCATATGAGTAAGGTTCTTCAGGTTGGATATCTGTAAACCCATATTGCTCTGGATTTTTAGCAATGATTATTGAGGCAATAAGTTTTGGTACATACCGTTTGGTCTCCATGGCGAGATAGTCATGCTGAGCCAGAGACCAGAAATCATTTGCATTATAACGTTCCATACCCTTGCTGATTTTTCCGGGACCGGCATTGTACGCGGCCACAGCGAGATGCCAGTCGCCAAATTGGTCGTAAAGATTGGAAAGGAATTTCACTGCAGCTTTGGTAGATTTTTCTGCATCACGACGCTCGTCAAGATACTTGTTCATTTTCAGATTGTATTGAGCGCCTGTTCCTGGAATAAATTGCCACAGGCCTGATGCATGTGATTTGGAGTAAGCTTTTTGGTTATAGCCACTTTCAATCATCGCCAGGTAAGCAAGATCCTCGGGGAGTCCTGCTTCCTTGAGCTCTTTCTGCATCAAGGGGAGGTATTTACCTGAACGGCTCAGCCAGATCCCAAAGCTTTTTTTCTGTTTATTCTGAAAAAGATCAAGGTACGCCTGCACTTGATTATTGATTAAAATGGGAAAATCTGAGCAGGTGGTATCAGGTTGCAGGTTTTTATTTTGAGCAACATTGTTGCTCATGGTCCAGGAGCCAGCGCGACGAAGAGCTTCAACTTCTGCGCTAAGCTCTGTCTCAGGATCTTCTGCATCGGTCGGAGCAGAACTAATGACCTCTTGGTCATTAGAGAGACTCAGTTCGGCAGAATGTTGTCCATCGGCACAGGCAGAAAAGAACAGAGTCGGCAAGAGCAGAGCGCATATGCTCAAACAACGGATAAAGTGCTGAGTCATAAGGATTCTATGAAGTAGTAGGAAGTTTTTAGATGGATTGGGCGCTTGAAAATCAGATGAAAAATAAAACGTTATTGTACTCTGACGAGTAACACAGTACATTCGCACCCAAATTAAAGTTGTTTATTTAAACTCTAAGTGCTTTTGAATTGCAAGAAAAATAAGAGAAATATGGGAAAAGATGGTTGACGTGGAGACATATTGTTCTTTTGATGGCTTTTGTGCCATGTTTATGTGAAGTGTCGAATAAAGAAAACGGAAATAATAAACTGATTTTGTTATGTTTAAAAAACTATTTTATGTATTAATTATTCTGGTTGTGTTGGGTGCCTTAGGGGTTGCTGGGGGCTTTTACTGGTTTGTTGTCCTCCATCCTGGAGATGAGATTGATCCAGCTAATATTAAGAGTATTTTAGGCAAGGAAACTCCTGTTTATTTTAATGATGGTAAAATAAGACTGGGTGTTTTTTTTGATGAGGCCCATCGACAATATGTGACGTATGAACAGATTCCCAAGAATTTTGTAAATGCCCTGGTCGCTTCAGAGGATGATCAGTTTTTTTCCCATTATGGTTTTGATCCGCTAGGAATTATCAGGGCTGCTATCAAGAATTATCAGATGGGGAGGGTTGTGCAGGGGGGGAGCACTCTTACGCAGCAGACAGCAAAAAACCTCTTTAAACGAAGTGGGCGATCGTATCAGGCTAAAATAAAGGAACTGCTCTTTGCTCTTCGTTTGGAATATTATTATTCAAAAGAAAAAATCTTTGAGTTCTATGCGAATCAGTTTTATGTGAGTGGTAATGGGCATGGCCTTGGTGTTGCTGCGCGCTATTATTTTAATAAGCCGGTGGAGGAGTTGTCTCTGCTTGAATGTGCCTTTATTGCAGGGAGTGTGAAAAAACCGAATTATTATAATCCGTTCATAAAAAAAACCGATGAGGCCGTAAAGACGGCTCAAGTGAATGCCAGCATGCGGGTTCGTTATGTCCTTGAAAAGATGCGTGAAGCAGGCAAGATCACAGATGCACAATTTCATGAAGTGATCAAGACTGAACTCGTGTTTCATCGAGGGGCAATAGGATACGCCCAAGATTATGTGATGGAAATGGTGACGGATGCTGTTTCCACACCGGATGTCCTTGAAGCATTAAAGGCTCAGGGCATTGATAATCTGGCCACTTCTGGGTTGCGGGTAATCACAACTGTTGATGAAGCGTTGCAGAGGCAGACACTCTATGCATTGCGGCAGGAGCTTTCCCGTCTGGATGTACGGTTGCGTGGCTATCGTCTGGAAGAAGTGCAGAAGGAATTGCGGGCCAGTGATTATGCAGGAGATTTGGTATTGAAAAAACAGGCGTTTCTGTTTGGTACCATCGCAAAAATTACCAGAACTGCGGAGAAAGGTAAAGCTTCAGTACATATTGAGGTTGATTTAGGAAGAAATCTGGGGACAGGGGTGATTCGGGAACAAGGGCTTATGGGCCTGCTTGTTGCTCAGATGAAATGGAAACAAGGTCGTTGGAATGAGGCTGGTGTAAAAGATCTACCCATGCTGTTGCCTGAATTGCGAGAAGGCGATCGGGCCTGGGTCAGTATTCGGGATATCGCCCCTGATGGCACAGTGGATCTGGAGTTGGAAAAGTTCCCAAAAATTCAGGGCGGTGCCTTGATTCTGCAGGATGGGCTTATAAAGGCCATGGCGGGGGGAGTGGAAAATAGATTTTTTAATCGGGCCATTTATGCCAAGCGCACCATGGGGTCTGCTTTTAAACCTTTTGTCTATACCGCCGCTCTGCAGCTTGGTTGGAATGCGACAGATCTACTCAGCAACAAAAGAGATGTCTTTGTCTTTCAGAGGCAACCTTATTTCCCGCGACCTGATCATAAAAGCGAAAATGGTCAAGTGTCGATGAGTTGGGCGGGTGTGCATTCGGAAAATCTTGCCTCTGTCTGGTTGCTTTATCATCTGTGTGACCATCTCAGTATGAAACAGTTTCAAGAGGTTGCGACCCAGGTTGGTTTGACTCCCAAAAATCTCTCTGGTGAGATAGAGCCGTATGAGAATTATGCTGCCAGGATCAGGGATCGACATGGTATTATTATTAATCGTGCCGTGCTTGAAACCGCTGCGTTTGAACAGGCTGTTGCCACTCTGGAAACAGATTTTATCTTTGAAAATCGTCTGCAGGAATATACTGTCATAAAAAATCTGTCTTATGGATTGTCGGATGTAAGTTCCGCATCGAGCCTTGAGGCACAGTTACAAGGAAAAGGGGTGACGGCACCGGAAAGACAGGAGCTTTTTTTGCGGAAGTCTCTTCTCGCAGGCCAGAACTATCTTGGCCTTGTTGCCTTGCAGCAGGAAATGGATTCTTATCGTCGAGAGATGGAAGACCCGTGGAATTCCTCAGCTCAATTTGTTACCTCTGGAAATTCAGGAAGAGCTTCACTTTATTATGATCCGATTCGTGATCGATACACATTTACAAAGGCGGGACGAAGTGGTGCCCTGCAGGCGGTAAATGTGAACCAGTTACGAGATTCTTTATTTCAACAGGAGAACGTTGGTCGGGATAAATTCTGGTCTGAGGTTTTTCTCAACTCCACGGTGTCTTCTGCTGCGATAAGTATTGTTCGTAAGCAGGTGGATCTTGAATCCCAGCGTTTAGCTGCTTTGCCGCCATATAATATAGAAGTATTGTCCGCTGTAAAGGATTTTAGATTGCTGGTTGGATTGCGCTATTTGATTAATCTTGCCCGAGAATTTGGGATCAAGAGTCAAATGGATCCTGTTCTTTCCTTTCCACTTGGCTCTAACGTTGTGACCCTTCTTGAATTTGTGCGGATGTATGAGGGGATAGTGACAGGAGAGGTTGTCTTGAGTGAGGGGCAGGGTGATGATTCCCGTGATTTGCTCTCCATCATTGATCGTATTGAATCTGATGAGGGTGAAGTGCTTTATCAACCCAAGCGTAAACGTACTCGGCTTGTGGCGCCCGAGACATCCTTGGTTGTTGGTCACATCCTAGAAAATATTGTAAAGTTTGGTACAGGGCGCTATGCTGATAAAAATGTCAGACTGGCAGAAATAGATGAAGAAGCCTCTAAAAAATTTGCAGGTTTTGATCTGGCTATTCCGCTTTTGGGAAAAACAGGGACGGCCAATAATTACACCAATGCATCATTTTTCGGCTATCTTCCCGGTGTGGCTTCTCAAGGTGAAGGGCTGGTGGCTCAAGGTGGATATGCAATAGGGGTTTATGTGGGTTTTGATGACAATGAAGATATGCGGCGCTCTTCAACCAGAATTACCGGTTCTGAGGGAGCATTGCCCACATGGACTGATCTGGTTCGTGCAGTTTTGAAGGAAAAACGGTATACGCAAAAGCTCGATGCTGTTGATATTTCTTTTTCCGGCCTTATTTTACAGCGGAAGCCTTTGGGGCAGCTGAATCTGGCTGTTCGCGATGAGCTTGGAGGTATATTGCCATCACATGTCAGTGAGGTGGACGTAAAGGACCGTTCAGTCCCTTCAATCATGACCTTTGGTGAGTTGGATGATACGGGAAGATTTGTTCCCGCGAGGCAGTTCAAGCCTTACTGGAGTAATAGTGAGTTTCCGGTCGGAGTTGATTTTTAGGGCTCTTCATGGGATAAGCATCGTAACGTTGACTATTTCGTGCCGTAGCTTATGCTGGTGGTCACACCATTTCAATGGTATTGTAAAGTTTTACATACTCAGGTGATGGTAGCCTCTCTGAGAAGAGAATTATATGCGTGCATTTAGCATCAATGGCGTTAATCTGAGAGGGCAGTATTTCTCTTGATTGTTGTGATATTTTAATAAAAACGTATAGATATGAATATGAATATGAATATGAATATAGAAATGATTCGACTTAAAACTGTTCTGCTGATTGTCTCCTGCTCAATGATGATGAGTGGTTGTCTTTATGAACAAAAAAGAATAATTGACCCTGCTGCTCCGGTTGCGCCTGAACAGGCTCAGTCTGGTTCTGCTGGTCAGTTAATTGATTCGACAGGAACAGGAGAGCTTGCAAATCCTTCAGTGCAGATCCAGGAAACGGATCTTCTTCGTCGCTCTGTTCAACCTGTTGAGCAGCCAAGCATGGTAGGTCAGCAGGTTGAACAGTTCATGCCATCGCTTGAATATGTAACGAGTCGGATTGCTAAATATAATAAAAAGATGGATCGTTGGAGAGAACGAGATAGTCAGACAGCAGTTTTGCGGATACCCGCAGATGAGTCTGAAAAAATGGTAGCTTGTTTTCAGGATTTGCATAAAATCCTTAATGGTTATTCACGTCTTCGTGAAATTCTTTTGCAACAAGTGTCCATGCAAGCAGGTGGATCAATTAGTGCAAAAGAAATTTATGACTTACAACAGAGTGAAATTACCTTTCTTGATGGATTTTGTGGTCAGGTTGTGGCCGCTGATGACGCCAAAGATGCGGGATGGATAAAGAATGATGACTCAGGCAAGCTTCCACCTGTTGAGGCAATGATTGCGCAACATGCCGCCAATGGAGAGTTTGAGGAACTTGTGCAGGTGTGGAAGCAGATGCCGGAGGCAATGGCCGCTAGAGTACAACTGAATACCAGGATATTGTACGGAAATGCCTTGATGGCTTTGCGGCAGCAAGAAGATGCTGCGAATGTGTTTCGGCATATGGTCGATCAAATGGTGAGCCCTGGCGGTCAATCCGCGGATCTCCTTTCATTGCGCAAAATTTTGGCTGATCTATATGTTGCTTCAGGTAATTATAAGGAAGCGGAAGCTCAATATCTTGAGATATCAAAAGAGTATAAGGCAATGGCCAGTATTGAGGAGTGGGCCATATTGCAACGATCCATTTTGGAGCGGAGTGAGCAGGGAGGCCCTGAACTTAAAGAGTATTCTGATATATTAAAGAATTATCTTGGATTTAATCCGTCAAAGGATGGATATACTGTGGTGTGGCAGGCTGATAAATTTCTTCAAACCTATCCTTATTCTCCGGTTGCATCTAATGTTGATTTTATCAGGACTGCTGCTCGTGAGCAGGCAGACAAGTGGTCAAAGACAGTCTTGGTAGAGGCCGATGAGCTTGCAGGTCAAAAACGCTACCAGGAGGCACTGGGTAAGCTTGAAGCGGTCCCCAGTGCCATTGTTACCCCTGATGCGCAGCAGCAAATTACCAAGAAAACTGGGGATCTGGCGTTGGCTGAGAAACTTGAAAGTGAGACGGCTAAGCTTGAAAAAAAACAAGAACTTGATCGTCGATGGAATGAGGGGGTGCGTTTAATGGAGGGTGCCCAGTATGATAAGGCTATTGAAACATTTACCCCTATGCTTGAAACTGACTATTCTTCCAAGGCCGATAAGAAAATCACCGAGGCATCATTGCAGGCAGCAGAGGCTGAAAGACGGAATGCGGCCGATATATTCATTCGTTTTACTAAGGCCCCTGATGTAGAAAGTAAGAAAAAACTGTTAATTGAATCACGTAGACGACTGCTGGATATTCTAGTAAAATATCCGGGGGTGGAAATTACAGACAAGATTCTCGGTAATATTAAACGAGTTGAAAAAGAAATGAATGCCATTGATCCGGAACTTGTGAAACAGTCTGGGCGTGTTGGAGGGGGATCTTCGCAATCTTCAGGAGCGAATTTCCCCACTGTGCCTGTTTCTGAATCAGGAGTGAGTGGGGTTTCTATGCCGGTTGAGCAAAATTCGGTATTGAAGTAAAATGGAAATACTGGCAGAGGTGTGTTAGGACATTTCTCTAATGAGAGTCATTTTTCCATTGACAGCGTGTTCTTGATTGAGTAGTTTGCCGCGGTCCTTGGGTGAGAGGCAAAAACAGTAGCTCATCTGCAGGAAGAGTAACAATAAGCGTGGCAGTAAAACGAATGACCTGAGAAAAAAGTTATTGACAGGTTATTCGGATTTGATTAGATTTACATCTTCGCCGCGGCCTTGACCGCGTAACTGTCTTGCAGAATGAGACGGTAGAAACGATCCTTGAAAACTGAATAGCAGCAAACAGCAAACGGTCCCAAAGGGTGCATGTATTAATATATGCATTCGCCGGCATTGAGCTTTAAGCGAAGATGCCGGGTAGTAAAAGAGTAAGTAACTGAGCAATCAGTTCAGGATATTAAACTGGAGAGTTTGATCCTGGCTCAGAACGAACGCTGGCGGCGTGCTTAACACATGCAAGTCGAACGCGAAAGGGACTTCGGTC
>VMSP01000009.1 GCA_013792135.1 Desulfocapsa sp.
CAGCGGAGAAATCACGCCACCTTGCGGCGTCCCTCTACGATTGGATTTGCCGCCACCCACCGTCTTCTTCACACCGTTTTCGTCTTCACCAATGATCGGGGCTTTGAGCCATTGCTTAATGAGGTGCAATATCCCCCCATCGACAATACGCTCGGCCACCACAGTCATCAGCTTGGCGTGCGGGATGCTGTCAAAGTATTTCGACAGGTCCGCATCAATGACTTGGGTATAGCCTGCCCATAGTGTATTGGCAATGTCATCCACTGCATCGTGTGCCGATCTCTTGGGCCGGAATCCATACGAATGCGGACAGAAATCAGCTTCAACAATCGGTTCGATGATGAGTTTCACCGCCATTTGTGCTACCCGATCTCGGATAGTCGGAATCCCCAACGGTCGCAAGCTGCCGTCCGCTTTAGGAATCATGACGCGCCGAACCGGTTGGGCTCGGTAGGTCTTCTCTTTCAGATCACGGGCCAGTTCCCGCAGAAACGTTTCTACCCCTATTCCGTCCTCTATGGCTTCGAAGCTGAGTCCATCAACACCAGAACCACCTCGGTTGGCACGAACAAGTCGCCAAGCATGACTGAGTATGTCTCCCCGGCTGATCTTGTCGTAGAGCGCGTAAAAGCGATAGGCCGGTTCTTGCTTGGCCTTGGCATACAGCTTCCTCTGTAGCGTCCTGATTCTGTCTGGGGTGGTTAGCGACATGGCAATCCCCTGATCCTCCGCTCTTTGGTGGCATGAACAAAGCAGGGCCCCTTCCCTCGTCCGGGGTTATGTTGTCCCACGAACTCAAACGGTACTATGAACCCCTCCGACTCCCGCTTTGGGACGATGCGCTTTCGTTGCCTTATACGCACCGATCGATGGTCTCCCCACCTCCAGAAACGGGTCTCCAGCACTGGGCAATAAATCTTCAAAAACATGCCAACCTTGCTACCCCGGGAGTCGATAGATGCCACTTCCGTTATTCCAGCACCCCTCCAACGGCCTTCCCCTTCTGACCACAGGGTCGGCTTCTCCAAATCAATTTACGAGGCTACTTGTGGGTTCACTTACGTTTCGGCCTGCTTTCTTGCTGTTTGGAAACTCACGACCCCGTGTTACCACAACGCCGCTTCCTCATACTACCGGGGCGTACGGACAACTCCCCAGA
>VMSP01000041.1 GCA_013792135.1 Desulfocapsa sp.
ATGACATGGTTCACATTCAAAGTAACTCCTCCCTCATATTTGTAATATGAATCTTCTATCAGTTGTGGGAGGTGTTGTCCAGGATATAATGCAACTTGTCGATATTGTTTTGTAAGCGAGTTAGGATAAATTCACCCTGAAGTGCATACCCACAAAACTTAATTTGAAAACAAGCCGTGCCTACCACATCCGCCTGAACTTTCAAGAACTGTTCAATCAATCTCCCGAAACAGCAGAAGCCTTCCTGACAAAATGGTATTTCTGGGCAACACATAGCCGATTAGAACCAATGAAAGAAGCAGCCTACACCATAAAACGCCATTGGGACGGTGTCCTTCAGTGGTTCAAATCGCAAATCAATAACGGCATACTCGAAGGAATCAACAGTTTAATCCAAGCGGTCAAAGCCAAAGCTCGTGGCTACCGAACAACTAAAAATTTAATCGCCATGATCTACCTCATTGGCGGAAAACTTAATTTTGGCTTACCCACCTGAAATAGCGAGGAGCCACTTTCTTCTTGAAAGTTTCCGGGGTGTATTGAAAGTCGTACTTGTCTCCCATCAATATTCCCAGTCTCTACAAGAAGGAGATCGAGCATTTACGGAAAACATTGAGACTTTTTATAAATTTCAAAAAGTACGCTGGAAAAACATTATTATTCACCCTTGGTGGCCTTTGAATATCGGGTTTTCTATACTATAGAAACAACATGAATGATTGGAGCGATATTGATATTAATAATACTCATTACTGAAACGTGCAACTGGCACAGCAAAAAAAAGAATTGTTGCATTGATGGTGACCCGTCAACATTTGGTCTGATTATCTGTACGTTTAGTAAGGTGGAATGGTAAAAATGGACACTTTTTTTTAGAGTGAGTTATTATCTCAGGTGGGGGTGAGCTTTCTTTCGGGAAAGTCGAGGGGCGTTGTTAACTGATTGGTACTGCGAGTAAGTTTTACGTAATAATCTTGTTGTGGAATGTTATGGAGAGTGGAGAAATGGACATGGTTTCAGGAAAAGGTGTGGAGGTACAGCAAGGTGAAGAAAACATAAAGGATATACTTCAGTGATTCGTCGGGCATACAGAATTGCAAAGGCAACCTGTCGCATCAGGTGATATACTCAATGCCCCTTTCCCATTACCAACTCGAATCTCGGAGTTACTGCCATTTGCAATAGTGACTGTTACCGTACAATGAGATTGTGTAACTCATTGATGTCATTATCCTGAACAGGAAAATGTTTTTTGAGCTGCCTGCCAATCTCGATAATGGCTTCACAAATGGCCTCGCATTGACGTTTTTCCTTGATTCCCCGGGTGATCAAACCAATAATTTCCTGCCACTTTTCCTGATCAATGTGGGCGTTGATCCCACTGTCAGCCAGCACCCAGGCCTTGCGTTCGAGAATGGAGATGAAGATAAGAATGCCATTTTCATCTTTAGTCTTGTAAAGCTTTTCTGTGAAAAAACTGGTGATTGCTGCCTCTTGAACCTCAGCCTCGACCTGTTTTCTGGACAGGAATAAACGTTTTAACCAAGTGAAGCGTTGTACCATTCCATAAAATATTCCGTATAGTGCCATAAAGAGGGCGATAAAGATCCATATATTCTGAGAACCGAGCCAGAAAAAAGTGCTGACAAGTGGCATCAGGACTAACGAGAAAGGAAGAGCTAGTAAAGTTGCTCCGAAAATCATGGTGGATGGATAAGAATGACTGGCCGAGACCACCATGGGGACGATCTCACCGGAGGTCTGCTGCTCCATCTGCTGGACAAGGGTAGAAATTCTGTTCTGTTCTGCTTCTGTAAGAAATCGTTGAGCCAAGGTCTGCATTATTTACCAGCCTCCTGAGGCACCACCGCCACCAAAACTGCCTCCTCCTCCACTGAATCCACCTGAAGATCCGCCGCTAAAACCACCAAAACCACCACCGTATCTGCTGGAAAAGCTTCCTCCTGTTGCACCTGCCATTCTGGCTGCAAGAAGGCCGAAGATAAATCCCAGTATAGCCAGGGCCAGCAATCCCAGACCGCCAAGGCCAAGCGTGATTGCTCCAAGAGCAGGAGCGAGTATTGCTCCGATTCCTGCTGCCACCCAAGGAATACTGTGGAGCATTTTTCCAAGCATGGAGAAAATAATCAGAAGGAAAATGAACATGCCGCCGGGATCACCGTTGTTGTTCTGGCGCCGGTTGGTGGAACTGGTGGCTGTAAATTCTCCCTTTACCGTGGCGATTATGGTGAAAATTCCATCAATGACCCCCTGGTCGAAATTTCCTTCTTTGAATCTCGGGGTAATGATATCTCGGATGATACGGCCGGATACAAGATCGGTTAATTCCCCTTCCAGGCCATAGCCGACTTCTATGCGTATTTTACGATCATTCTTGGCGATCAGTAGCAGGGCGCCGTTATCCAGCTTGCTTTGTCCAGGTTTCCAAGCCTCTACTACTCGCAGAGAGAAATCTTCCAGTGATGTGCCCTCTAAAGAAGGAATGGTCAGCACTATAATCTGGGTTGATTCTGCAGTCTCAAAATTCTTCAGCACATCCTCAAGCTGACGGGCCGTGGCCGGGGCAAGAATTCCGGCATAATCATTAATCCGGCCTTTGAGCGGTGGTACCTCCAGAGCCGACACTGGAAGTGCCGCCAGGAAGACCAGGGCAAGAGCAAATAACAGTCTGTAAAATCTTTTTTCTGTGAAATTACTGCGCATGGAATCAGAATGTAACCTTGGGTACAACTTTGGCTGCTTCATCTGCCTTGAAGTATTGCTTTTTCTCCAGATGCAGCAGGAATTTGTTGGTCAGGCTCTCTGGAAGTTTTCTAATGGAACCGTTGAACAGCTCTACTGCCTCATTATAACGCTGGCGGGCCACGTTGATCCTGTTTTCCGTTCCTTCGAGCTGGTTTTGCAGATCAAGGAAATTCTGATTGGCCTTGAGATCAGGATATCTTTCCACGACAAGCATCAGTCGAGACAGGGCAGAGGAAAGTTCACCCTGGGCGGCCTGCAGTTGCTGCATGGCTGCTGGATTGCTCAGGTCCGCAGGTGAGAGCTGAACCGATGTCGCCTTGGCTCTGGCCTCGATGACCTTTTGCAGGGTTTCCTGCTCATGCTGGGCATAGCCTTTGACTGTAGCTACCAGATTGGGGATCAAGTCTGCGCGTCGTTGCAGGGTGGACTCAATGTCAGCCCAGGACTTGAAGACCATTTCTTCCTTGAGTTGTAGGGAGTTGTAGCCACAACTGGAGAGGGCAAAGGTAATAAAAATCAGGACTCCGAAGTGAATGAATCGTTTCATGATGAACCCCATGAGAGAGTGAGATAAAAAAGAGGAGAGGCGCATTAGAAGGCGTCAGCCTCCAGAAAACCAAATATATAAGAACGCTACCACAGACAACCTTCATTTTTCAACTTTTAACTTGCAGTATTTTCGGTCTATCTTGACAAAAAAGATAATTGCAAGTAATGAGTAGCATCATAAATTCAGGTATCTGAAAGATAGTTTTTCTTGAGATTCTCTGCAAAGAAGACAAGAAACTTTTCAGATTGAAAAGGGAACTTCGTGTAAATCGAAGACGGGCCCGCCGCTGTAATCGGGGACAAATCCTGCAAAACGCCACTGTCTGAACTGAGGACGGGAAGGCGCAGGGTGCGAAAGATCCGGGAGTCAGAAGACCTGCCTGAAGAGAATTGGTATGACCTCGTGGACAGAGCCCATACCTGTGATTTCGGATATGAAGGGAAATCCCGGATCAATTATTATAATTGGTTCGGGATTTCCTATTTTCCCCGGACCTGATCGGTAAGGGGAAGGGCTATCATGCATAAATGTCTGAAATTCTCAATTTTGTGGGCGCTCTGCCTTCTTTTGATTCACTCTGTGGTCTGGGCCCAGGCGCACAATAAAAAACAAATGCAGGCAGTGGTGATTGCCGCATTTGGTACTACCGTTCCTGAAGCACTGCCTGGTATCCTTAATATCAGAGAGCGGATCCTTCAAAACTATCCAAACACCGAGGTGCGGATTGCCTTCACTTCTAACATGATCCGCGCTGTCTGGCATAAACGGCAGAACGATCCGAATTTTGTCAAAAAAAATCCCTCTGTTTCCCAGGATATCCTGAGCGTTCAAGGACCGTTGGCCACAATCGCCAATCTGCAGGATGAAGGATTTACTACCATTCTGGTCCAACCCACCCATGTTGCCTTAGGAGAAGAATATCTTGATCTGGTCTCCTATGTGCAGGGATTGACCAGTATTCGCACCATCAAAGAGAAAACTCAGCCCTTCAAACAACTGGTGATTGGCAGACCGGCTCTTGGCACTATGGGGGATATTCATCCCTATCCTCAGGATATTGAACTTGTTGCCAGGGCCTTAGTTGCAGACATTTATCAGGCAGCAAAGGCTGGTAGTGCCTTGGTATACATGGGCCATGGTAACGATTTCTTTCCCTCTGGAGGTGCCTACCTTCAGTTTGCCGACACTATGAACCGGCTCAACCCTCAGGTTAACACCTATATCGGCACAGTGGAGGGCTTTCCTTCGCTGGACCATGTGGTACAACAGATGAAGCGCGACAAGGTGCAGAAGGTACTGTTGAAACCCTTTATGACTGTGGCTGGCGATCATGCCCGAAACGACATGGCAGGTCCAGAGGCAGAATCATGGAAATCCATCCTGATCAGCGAAGGATTTGAAGTAACCCCTGTCCTTCAAGGGATGGGAGAGATGGACAGCTTTGCTGATGTCTTTGTCCATCATCTGGCTGATCTGGCAAAAGATCATGGAATTCAACTGGACTAAGCTGCTGTAAAAAAAATAATATGATCGCCTGAACGTCAAAAACGGCATAAGGAGTCGTTCGCTCCTGCGTCATTCATGGCGCCCACGACACTAGGCCGTCCATGGCCTGCGTAACGAAATAATTTGAAATGGATAGCTCGTTTCGTTACGGCTCCTAAAGAAAAAGCGGATATTGTATGTTACCTAAATCACCTTTTATCCTGATGCTTTTATGCCTGTGTCTGGTCGTAGCCATTGTTCTGGCGACGGGTATGGGTTTTCTTGCCATTGCGCCTTGGGAGGTGGTTCAGGTCCTGTGGGCGAAGGCATCTGGGGCAGGGATAGCAGCTGATATCAATCCCACTTTTCCCTTTGTCATCATGGAAGTACGACTGCCACGCATCCTGACCGCGGCCATTGTCGGTGGCGGACTGGCAGTGGCCGGAGCAGTGTTTCAGGCCATTCTTCTCAATCCTCTGGCGGATCCCTATACTCTTGGAGTCTCTTCGGGTGCGGCCTTCGGAGCCTCTCTGGCCCTGGTCTTGGGCATCTTGGGAATCACGGTCCCACTTTTTTTTTCAGTGCCTCTCTTTGCCTTTTTTGGTGCCATGACCACTCTGGTCGTGGTCTTTACTCTGGCTGCACCGGACGGCAGACTTTCCTCCAATACCTTGATCCTGTCCGGGGTGATTGTGGCTGCTATCCTCTCTGCCGGGATTGGTTTCATCAAGTATCTGGCTGATGAGCAGGTGGGGGTGATTATCTTCTGGTTGATGGGAAGCTTTGTGGGCAAGACCTGGCCTGATGTAACCTTGACCGCAATTTTTGTTTTTCCTGGCCTGCTGTTGACGCTTTATTTTGCAAGGGATCTCAATATCATGGCCCTTGGCGGGCGGACTGCGGATACCCTCGGCGTGGACAGCCGCAAGGTGAAGAAGATCCTTTTGGTCTGCGCCTCACTGATGACCGCCATCTGTGTCTCGGTTTCCGGTATCATTGGTTTTGTGGGGCTGATTATCCCCCATCTTCTGCGCCTCGCCTTAGGCCCTGATAACCGTCTGCTGATTCCGGCCTGTTTCTTTGGCGGGGCCATTCTGTTACTCACGGCTGATACCATTACCAGGGCCTGGCTGCCAACGGAGCTGCCCATAGGGGTACTTACCTCGCTGATCGGCGGCCCGTTTTTCTGTTATATCTTCCGTAAAAAACAGTTGGGACAGCGGTGACGGCCGTGGCCATGAATAATATCCACACTGACCCGTTCTTTGCCATCAGCAAGGGCTGTTTTGCCTACAGGGCAAACAACGTCCTCCAGGATATTGATTTGGATCTTGTTCCTGGGCAGTTTTATGGACTGATCGGGCCCAATGGTAGCGGCAAGACAACCCTGCTCGATCTGTTGACCGCTACCAAGCCCTTGCAGAGCGGCCAGATAATTTTTCAGGGAAAGGCCCTTGCCGATTATGCAAAAAAAGAGTTGGCCACCAAGATTGCTCTGGTGCCCCAGCAATTTGCCATGGGTTTTGACTTTACCGTATCTGATCTGGTGCTCATGGGTCGTTACCCATATATTCCTCGGTTCAGTAATCCGTCTAAGCGGGATATTGATCTGGTTGATGAGGCCATGCACGTCATGCAGATCCACACCCTGCGCCACCGATTGATCAACGATCTGTCCGGCGGTGAGAAACAGCGGGTGGTGGTGGCCAGGGCTCTGGCCCAGGACACCGAGGTGTTGGTGCTTGACGAGGCTACCTCAAATCTCGACATCCATCATACTATTGAAATTATGCATGTTATCCGTAAACTGGTTCGAAATCAAGGACGGACGGTCATTGCCGCCATACACGATCTTAATCTGGCCGCGGCCTTCTGTGACCAAGTGATTGTCCTGAAAGAAGGTCGCATCTTTACTACCGGATCGGTGGGTGAAGCCCTGACCGCCGATTTGATTGCCGAGGTCTTTCAGGTGCAGGCCGAGGTGCAGGCTGCAACCCTGAATCATTCTCCACGTATCCATTATACATTGAGCTGATATGAATATTCCCTTTTATTGTTTTGGTCTGAGGAAAAAGCAGTGTTGCCGCTTGCTGTTTGCTGTTTTTATTGTGATGAGCGGATGGCATCCCGCGTCTGCCGCTATCCTGGTAGATCAGGAGGGAGCTTCGATCAGTTTTGAAGTGCCTTTCAAGCGGATTATTTCCCTTTATCCGGCCCATACCGAGAATCTGCTGGCGCTTGGTCTTAATCAGGAGCTGATCGGGGTAACTGCTGGCGATGATGATCCGACTGTCCCTGGCAGACCGCAATTCACTGCTAATGATACCTCGGAAAAATTCATTGCCGCAAAACCGGATCTTATCCTGACCAGACCGATGATCAGTCGTTCCCATCCTCAATTGGTAAAACAGTTGCAGGAGGCTGGTATCGTCCTTGTCTCTCTTCAGCCCACCACTATTGAAGAGATGTTCAGTTATTGGCAAAGCCTGGGTAAACTTACCGGCCGAGCCAATGAGGCTGCGGCCATGATCCGGACATTCAGGAGTGAGCTTACGGCTCTTCAGGAGATTCGGGACATGGTTCCTGTGAAGAATCGGCCCAGAGTTTATTTTGAATCCATTCATGCCAAGATGAAGACCTTTGCCCCATCATCCATTGCAGTTTTTGTCCTTGAAAATGGGGGTGGGGTTAATGTCGCAGCCGATGCCACGGCCAGACATTCCTCCAATATTGCCGCTTATGGGAAAGAACGCATTCTCTCCCATGCGGCAGAGATTGATATCTATCTTGCCCAGCAGGGCCAGATGAATCAGGTAACTAAGGAAATGATTACTGAAGAACCAGGGTTCAAGGCAATTAAGGCGGTACGCGAGGGAAGAATCTGTCTCATCAATGAAGAACTGGTCTCACGTCCGACCATGCACCTGCTCGAGGGGATCAGGCAGGTACGCAAGATGTTCTACCCAGGGAATTAGGCTGTTTTTATTAAAATTTTACAGCTATTCCCGATATGTCAAAAACATCAATAAGAACAAGGGAGTAGAAATAATGTGTTCGCAAACTTTGTCACATCCTTAAAAAGATCATGAGCAACCTAACTATTTGTTTTTATAATATAAAAAATCTAAGCGCCGACA
>VMSP01000076.1 GCA_013792135.1 Desulfocapsa sp.
GAATACAAGGTTTTTTCTCTTTTTTGCTCCACCAGCAACATGAGTGGCCGTGAAAAGGCTTGCACAGGTCACTTCATACAGAAACAGAGGTTTACTATACAGTTTTTGAAGATATGATCTTCCCATATCGGGAATAGCTGGGATTGTGTCTTTGTTTACGCTCTTGTTCCTCGCTCAACGCTTGAGGAAACCGTAAGGGCGCAGGCGAGGGTGGTGGCCGCCGAGCGGCTGCAACGGGTATCCCATACCATGCTTCTTGAGGCGCAGGGGCTTTCCACCAAGGAGCAACAGGCTTCCCTGGATGGTGCCATTGAGGAGCTGGCGCGTGAGACACCCAAAGATCTATGGGATATGAAGCCATGATATTCGATAACCCATCGGGGGCAACCCCGCTTGATCCCGATGAGGCTGAAGGACTCTTACTCCCCCACATTACCATGCGGGCCGAGCTGGATCGCTGGGAACAGGAAAACATTGCTGAGGCTGAAGCCAGGGCCTTCCGTCGCGCCCATCCTGACATTCTCACCGATGGGTTTGCCAAGCGGTTGTTCGGCCTTGTCTGGCGTTGGGCGGGATCGTACCGGAAAACCGGTAAGAATATTGGCCTGCCTGCCTGGCAGATAGCCACGGAGCTGCGGACTCTCTGCGATGATTGCGCGGTCTGGATTGAGCATGATGTGTATACGGCTGACGAGATCGCCGTGCGCTTCCATCACCGGCTTACGGCAATCCTTCCCTTTGCCAACGGTAATGGCCGCCATGCTCGACTGATGACTGACATTCTGCTGGCGAACCTGCTCAAGAAACCACGTTTTACCTGGGGGAGCGGCAACCTTGTCGATGCCGGGGATTGCCGGAAACAGTATATCAATGCCCTGCGTGCAGCTGACCGGTACGATTATGGGCCGCTATTGGCCTTTGTACGTTCATAATGAGTTTGGAATAGATTAAATTTTACCCCCTTCCTTGCACCCTCTTCCCCTGATTCAACAGATCGGCAGAACTTGACTTGAACAACTATACAAAATTAATCACAACATTTTGCGATGATAATCGCACATAAAAAAAAATGGTTTGGGTTCAATAACAAAATAGTTCAAGGTAAGAGAACCCAGACTTGATTTTCGTTCTTAAATTCAGGATGTTGCTAAAATTACTTGGATCTAACGAATTGTTTGCTAAAAGGTGTCTGTCGGGTAGATTGTTTTCAATCATACGTTCGGGGGGATTTTGATCTGGTTGGCAGTGATCAAATATTGTGTCCCCGTAATTGTGTAACTGTAATGAGAGGGTAAATGACCAGTGAAATTCACGCCCGCGAAAAAATAGATCAACTGCTTACCCAAGCCGGTTGGTTTGTTCAGGATGTCAAGGACACCAACATCTTTGCAGGCAAGGGTGTGGCAATCCGTGAATTTCCTTTGAAGCAGGGGCATGGTTTTGCCGATTATCTTCTCTACGTGGATGGCCGGGCCGCAGGTGTTATCGAAGCCAAAAAGACCGGCACCACCTTGACCGGGGTTGAAACCCAGTCTGACAAATATGCCAAGGGATTGCCCGATGGTCTGCCGGCCTGGAGCCGTCCGCTGCCGTTCTGTTACGAGTCAACCGGTGACGAGACCCGCTTTACCAATAACCTCGATCCCGAGCCCCGCTCCCGGCAGGTCTTTGCCTTCCACAAACCGGATTACATCTTCGAGGAAGTAGAGAAAACCATCAACCAAGCCGCTGAAGTCAGCCCCAAATATCTCAGCCAATCGACCACCCTCCGGGGCCGAATTCGCCACATGCCTGAACTTATCGAAGACGGATTCTGGCCCGCCCAGATCCAGGCGGTCCATAATCTCGAAAAATCTCTGGCCAAAGACTGTCCCCGTTCCCTGATCCAGATGGCCACCGGCAGCGGTAAGACCTTCACCGCCATCAGCATCATCTACCGGCTCATCAAGTTCGCCGGTGCCAAACGCGTCCTCTTTCTGGTTGATCGCGGTAACCTGGGCAAGCAGACTTTGAAAGAGTTCCAGCAATACGTTTCGCCTTACAATAATTACAAGTTCAGCGAGGAATTCATCGTCCAGCGCCTCACCTCAAACACCATCGATACCACGGCCCGGGTCTGCATTTCGACGATCCAGCGGCTCTACTCGATGCTCCGGGGCCAAGAGCTGCCTGAAGAGGCCGAGGATCAATCTCCCCAGGGCATGGACAGCCTGTTCAAAGAGGTCCTGCCCCTGGAATACAACCCCAATATTGACATCTCCACCTTTGATTTCATCATCACCGATGAATGTCATCGCTCCATCTATAACCTCTGGCGGCAGGTTCTGGAGTATTTCGACGCCCACCTGATCGGCCTCACCGCCACCCCGTCCAAGCAGACCTTCGGTTTCTTTAACCGCAATCTGGTGATGGAATACGATCACGAGCGGGCCGTGGCCGATGGCGTCAACGTCAATTATGATGTCTACCGGATCAAGACCAAAATCACTGAACAAGGCTCCAAAGTCGAGTCCGGCTACTATATTGACAAACGGGACCGTGAGACCCGCGCCACCCGCTGGGAAAAACTGGAAGAGGATTTCGAGTACGACCCCAACACGCTTGATCGTAACGTGGTGGCTGTTGACCAGATTCGTAAAATCATCCAGACCTTCCGGGAAAAGGTGTTGACCGAAATCTTCCCTGGCCGACAATATGTCCCCAAGACCCTGATCTTTGCCAAGGACGACAGCCACGCCGAGGATATTGTCAAGTGTATCCGCGAGGAGTTCGGCAAGGGCAACGATTTCGCCCAGAAGATCACCTACAGGACCACTGGCGCCACGCCCGAACAGTTGATCGCCTCCTTCCGTAACAGCTTCAATCCCCGCATCGCTGTCACCGTTGATATGATCGCCACCGGCACTGACATCAAGCCGCTGGAAATCGTCATGTTCATGCGGGCTGTGAAATCCCGCTCCTTCTTCGAGCAAATGAAAGGCCGCGGTGTGCGGATCATCAACAGCAACGATCTGCAGTCGGTCACCCCGGATGCCCGGGTCAAAGACCATTTCGTCATTGTCGATTGCGTCGGCGTCTGCGAGCTGGACAAGACTGACTCCCGGCCCATGGAGAGAAAGCCCACGGTTAGTTTCGAAAAACTCTTACAGGCGGTGAGCCTCGGCAATACAGAATCGGATGTGATCTCGTCCCTTGCCGCTCGGATGGCCCGGATCGGTCGGCAGATTACCAGGGGGGATGATCAAAAGGTCTCCGAGCTTTCCGGCGGTAAGACCCTGGAGCAGTTGACCACCGATCTAGTCATTGCCCTCAAGCCTGACAACTCTATTGCCAAGGCCAAACAGGATAATGGCGGGGCCGAACCCAGCGAAGCACAGATCAAACAGGCCGCAGTTTCCTTGATTGTCGAGGCGACCCGACCGCTCCATAATCCCCAACTCCGTAACTTCCTGGTCGAGATCAAGAAGAAGAACGAGCAGGTCATTGACAACATCAGTGAAGATCAGCTGATCTCTGCCGAATTTTCCGCCGAGGCCCTGGAAAAGGTCAAGTCGATGGTCCAATCCTTTGAGCGGTTCCTGGCCGATAACCGCGACGAGATCACCGCCCTGCAGGTTTTGTACAGCAAGCCCTATAAGAGTCGCCTGCGTTTTGAGGATATCAAAGAACTGGCCGGATTGATCGAAAAGCCGCCGCACCATTTTCGGGTTGATACTCTCTGGGATTGTTACGCGGCCCTGGAGAAGGCCAGGGTTAAGGGGGCCAATGGTCCGCATATCCTGACCGATTTGGTTTCCCTGGTTCGTTTTGCCATGCATCAAGAGAATGAACTGGTGCCGTTTCCGGATAAGGTCGAGGTCAACTTCAAGGCCTGGCTTTCCCAGCAAGAGGCAAGTAGTAAAAAGTTCAGCGATGATCAGCGCCAGTGGCTGGTGATGATTCGCGATCATATTGCCGCCAATCTTGGTATTGAGACGGATGATTTTGATTATGCGCCTTTCTCGCAGCAAGGCGGTTTGGGGAAGGTGCATCAGCTCTTTGGTGAAGAGTTGAATATAATTATCGAGCAATTAAATGAAGCGTTGGCGGCATAAGATGCAGAGTGAACACGCTGAAATAATTATCTGCGATGCAGATGACAGTAAGGTTGATGTGTTTGGGAAAAAGCAACTCCCGAGGATTGCTCGACTGGTCAAAAAGAAGGTGGCGCCATGAGTGAAGAAAAGGGGCTGCAAACAACTTCTCAGATGCTGATCTATCAGGCAGAGGACGGCCAGACCAAAATCGAGGTGCAGCTTCAGGATGAAACCGTCTGGCTCACACAGAAGCACATGGCCGAGTTGTTTCAGACCACGGTACCGAATATCAACCTCCACCTGAAGAATATTTTTGAGGAAGGGGAGCTGGAACCTCGGACAACTATTAAGGATTCCTTAACAGTTCAAATTGAAGGGGGCCGCCAGGTCAAGCGGACAAAGAAATTCTACAGTCTCGACGCCATCATCTCGGTGGGCTACCGGATCAAGAGCCATGTTGCCACCCGCTTCCGGCAATGGGCCACCCGCCATATCAAGGAGTTTATTATCAAGGGCTTTGTGGTGGATGATGAACGGCTAAAAAACCCGGATCTACCCTTTGACTATTTTGACGAACTGCTCCGCCGCATTCAGGACATTCGCACCTCTGAAAAGCGGTTCTACCGGAAGATCACCGATATTTACGCAACGTCCATCGACTATGACCCGACGCTCGACATCAGCATCAATTTTTTCAAGACCGTGCAGAATAAGATGCACTGGGCCATAACCGGCCAGACCGCCGCCGAGATCATCAGCGACCGGGCCAATCACAGCAAGCCCAACATGGGTCTGACCAGTTGGCGCGGCCCCAAGGTGCGTAAACAGGATG
Organism: Desulfocapsa sp.; assembly: GCA_013792135.1. Taxonomy (GTDB): domain Bacteria; phylum Desulfobacterota; class Desulfobulbia; order Desulfobulbales; family Desulfocapsaceae; genus UBA2270. The sequence goes on from VMSP01000076.1 coordinate 4,909, forward strand.
TGGTGGTTGCCAAGAATTATTTAGGAGCCGTTACGAAATAACATGGCCATTTATATCTATTTCGTTACGGCTCCTTATGCCGCTTACGGGAAATTAAATGGCCATGTTATTTTTTTTACAGCGGCTTAAACGAAGAAGAACTCCTGGCCCTGAACAACCTGGTCGAGCAGTACCTGGTCTTTGCCGAGGGCCAGGCCATGCGCCGTATTGCCATGCACATGAGCGACTGGCTTACCAAGCTGGACGGGTTTTTAAGCCTGAACGACAGCGATATCCTGGAGCATGCCGGGAAAATTTCCCATCAAATAGCAAAGGAACTGGCGGAAACAGAGTATGATCGTTTTCACACAAACCGATTGCAACTTGAGGCCAAACAGGCCGATGAAGAGGATTTCGAACAGTTAACCCGGCAGGTCGAGGATAAAGGCAAGGAGCGCGAGGCTTGAATATTTATCCGACTTATTTTACAGTGAGCGTGACACACCCGCCATGCCTCTGCCCATTTAGCACGCCCACTTTGGCGGGTTTTTTTATGCCTGGAGATTGGATTTGAATGCGATGATTGATGAATTGAATGAGGCTTTGGTGGCGTGACAAATAATTTACCAGAGAATTGGACTAAAAGTACTCTCGAGGAAGTATCGACCATTATAATGGGACAGTCGCCTCTTTCAGAATATTACAACACGGAAGGTGACGGACTCCCATTCTTTCAAGGGAAGGCTGAATTTGGCGATTTTTATCCCGAAGCAGTTAAATGGTGTTCAAAGCCCGGCAAAATTGCAGGCAAAGATGACATACTGATCTCAGTGCGTGCGCCAGTTGGGCCGACAAATCTCGCGCCCTCAGAATGTTGTATCGGTCGTGGATTAGCGGCCATCCGTCCAAATGGAGATATTCCAAACAAATATTTGCTCTATTATTTGCGTAGCATTGAAAATGAAATTGATTCTTATGGTACAGGAACAACTTTTAGGGCTATTTCAGGGAAAATTCTAAAGTCATTATCTGTCCCAATTGCCCCCCTCGAACAACAAAAACGCATCGTTGCGGAAATCGAAAAACAATTCTCCCGGCTTGATGAAGCCGTTGCCAACCTCAGGCGCGTCAAGGCCAACCTCAAACGCTACAAAGCCGCCGTCCTCAAAGCTGCTGTCGAAGGCAAACTCACCGAAGAATGGCGAAAACAACATCCCGATGTAGAACCAGCCTCAAAACTCCTCGAACGCATCCTCGCCGAACGCCGCCAAAAATGGGAAGAAGCCGAACTCGCCAAAATGAAAGCCAAAGGCAAAGCCCCGGAAGATGATAAGTGGAAGAATAAATATAAAGAGCCTGAATGTTTCGGGTATGTCGATTTTACAATTCCGAAAAGTTGGATGGTCGCGACAGTGCAACAATTAGCTGAACGAGTTCAATATGGTAGTTCATCAAAAACAAAAGAAGATACAGATGGTATTCCTGTTCTTAGGATGGGAAATATTTTCGAAGGTGAATTATCACTAGAAAAATTGAAATACTTGCCCCAAAAACACAATGAGTTTCCAGAGTTGTTCCTTAAGGACGATGACTTGCTTTTCAACCGCACAAACAGTCCAGAGCTTGTTGGGAAGACAGCGGTTTACAAAGGGAAACCCTCCCCTTGTTCTTTTGCTTCATATCTAATCAGGGTACAGCTGATGCCGGGGGTTGAAGCAAAATTTCTGAGCTATTACATCAACTCTATGCATGGTCGCCAATGGGTAAAATCAGTTGTTACTCAACAAGTCGGGCAGGCTAACGTCAACGGAACAAAATTACAGGCTTTAATCATACCTGTCCCTCCGGCAATGGAGCAGAAAACAATAGTATCAGAAATGGAAAATCGCTTCTCACTGATGAACGGAATGGAAGTCGCTGTCGAGACTAATATGCTACGCGCTGAACGTCTACGCCAGTCGATTTTAAGCAAGGCATTTACCGGACAATTAATTGAACTTATAGCTTTAGGAGAAGAATAACTATGGCAAAAATAGAAGGATTCAGGATTAAAAATTATCGTGTTTTGAAAGACGTGACACTCGGAAAACTATGGAACATGCAACAAGCTCAACCTCTGACGCCGATGACTGCGGTTATCGGTAAGAACGGTGTTGGCAAGAGTTCTCTTTTTGATGCTTTTGGGTTCCTTGCAGATTGCCTTAAATTGGGGGTTGAAGAGGCCTGTGATACCATGGGCCGAGGAGGATTTAACCGTATTCGTTCTCAAGGGGTAAATGATCCGATTGAGTTTCAAATATATTACAAGCAAGAAGGAAGTGCTCGGCCGATCACCTATGAACTTGCTATTGATGCCGATAAAACAGGCCGCCCCTACGTAATATTTGAACGTCTTCGCCAGCGGCGCAAAGGACAAAAACATGGTTGGCCTTTCTCTTTTCTTATGTTGAATGAAGGTAAAGGAGTCGTATGGAAAGGTGAGGAACAGGGACATCAGATTAATGAAGAAAAGGCCGATTTTGATTTATTCAAATTAATTAAGGAAATTGAAGCAACACCTCAAAAAGAAGAAAGTAAAGAAACAGAGATTATTGAACTCCAAGATAAACGTAAACTTGGCATTGCAACTCTTGGCGCCCTCAAACAACATCCTCGTATATCTGCTTTTCGACAGTTCATTGAAGGATGGTACTTAAGTTACTTTACACCGGATGCAGCCCGCAGTTTGCCCCTGGCTGGTCCGCAAAGGCATTTGAATATCCACGGGGACAATCTCGGAAATGTCGTTCAGTTCATGGAACGTGAACATCCTAAACGATTTAAGAGCATTCTTAATCGCATCGCTGAAAAAATTCCGGGAATCGACAAGATTGATACTGAAGAAAGCCCGGATAAACGTTTACTGCTCCGATTTAACGACAAAGGTTTCAATGATCCGTTCTACGCACAGCAAATGTCAGATGGGACGCTGAAAGTCTTTGCCTACTTGCTGTTATTGGAAGATCCAACACCGCCTCCGTTTATTTGTATTGAAGAGCCAGAAAACGGGCTTTATCACAAACTTCTTGAAACATTGACCGCTGAATTCCGCGAACATGCAACCGGCAAAAAAAACGCGCCACAACTCTTTATCACAACTCATCAACCCTATTTGGTCGATGCACTGTCACCGGACGAGACATGGATTCTTGAAAAAGGACCAGAAGGCTTTTCGAAGATCCGCAGGGCCAGCGACGATGCGACCGTAAAAGCCTTGGTAGATGAGGGCTTTCCACTTGGTAGCCTTTGGTACAGCGATTATCTGGATGCGAGGGAAGCTAATGCACTTTGAAATACTTGTCGAAGATGCGTCAGGGAAAATCGCATTAGAATCTATTTTGGATAAAATTCTTGGTAAGAACGGGCAAGATCACACCTATAAAATAATCTCCTATAAAAGCATTGGTCGTATTCCAAAAAACCTAAAGGGAACGACAGACCCGCAGAAGCGGATTCTTCTGGATCGATTGCCCAATTTGCTTAGAGGATATGGGAGAAGCCTTCGAGGCATTCCTGCTGTAGTTGTTTTGGTTGTTGATCTGGATGATAAGGACTGTTTGGTATTCAAACAAGAAATGGTCGACATTCTGAATGATTGCAATCCACAACCAACAACGCTATTTAGGATTGCGATAGAGGAAGGTGAGGCTTGGCTATTAGGAGATCGAAATGCCGTAAAAGTTGCCTATCCTCGGGCCAAAGAACAGATATTAAGCACTTATGTGCAAGACAGTATTTGTGGTACATGGGAAAAGCTCGCTGATGCCCTTTATCCGGGAGGATCGCAAGAACTTAAACGATTGGGATGGCCCCATACTGGACAGACTAAATGTGAATGGGCGAAAAATATAGCTCCTCACTTAGATGTAGAAAACAATCAATCGAGAAGTTTCCAGGTGTTTCGTGACGGGATTAGAAATCTAATGTAAGGAGGGTCTTAGTGGCTGAATGGACTTGCGCCGTACGAGGAAGGGAAACGGAATATCTGCCGTAAGCAAAAAAAGAGCTTTATTATGGTGATGAACCTGAGCCATTACCAACAGATGGAAGGGAACATCTCAGGATCATAATAGATTTTACCCGTTTATTATAAAGATAATTTAGCAAAGAGATCTTTCAACTTAACCTGAAAGTGACTTGATATTCCATCAAATGAAAATTAGATAATGACCTCAGCAAATATCGTCCAAAAACTTTGGAACTACTGTAACGTCCTGCGGGACGACGGCATGAGTTATGGTGATTACGTCGAGCAGTTGACATATCTGCTGTTTCTTAAGATGTCGGATGAGCGGACCAAGGCCCCTTACAACAAGCCAAGTGCGGTGCCGGCAGGGTACGACTGGCCCAGCCTGATCAAGAAGGATGGTGATGAGCTGTTTGATCATTACCGTCATCTCCTGGATCAACTGGGGAAAGAGAAAGGCCTGCTCGGCCTGATCTTCATCAAATCCCAGAACAAGTTTCAGGATCCGGCCAAACTGCGACGCCTGCTGGTCGATCTGATCGGCAAGGAAAACTGGTCGGTGATGAGCGCCGATGTCAAGGGCGATGCCTACGAGGGCTTGTTGGAAAAGAACGCCCAGGATACCAAGTCCGGGGCCGGTCAGTATTTCACCCCTCGTCCGCTGATTCGGGCCATGATCGATGTAATCCGACCGAAACCGGGTGAGAAAATCTGCGATCCTGCCTGCGGTACCGGCGGCTTTTTGCTGGCCGCCCATGACAACATCATTACCAACAACCCTAATATGACTAAGGAGGAGAAGCACGCCCTCAAGGACGTCACCTTTTCCGGCTGGGAGCTGGTCCAGAGCACAGCCCGCCTTTGTGCCATGAACCTTATGCTGCACGGCATCGGCAATAACGACGGCAAACTGCCGTTGACAGTGAGCGATGCCTTGGCTGCCGATCCAGGCGACCGTTTCGATATTGTCCTGACCAATCCCCCTTTCGGCAAGAAGAGCAGTACCACCATTGTCGGCGAAGACGGAAAAGCTTCCAAGGAGACGGATATTGTCGAGCGGGAAGACTTCTGGGCCACCACCTCCAACAAACAGCTTAACTTCCTCCAGCACGTAAAAACCCTGCTCAAACAGCACGGCCGCTGCGGGATCGTGGTGCCGGATAACGTGCTTTTTGAAGGCGGGGCCGGCGAGACCGTGCGCCGTAAGCTCCTGCACGATTGCGACGTTCACACCCTGCTGCGCCTACCAACCGGGCTGTTCTATGCCCAGGGGGTCAAGGCCAACGTCCTCTTCTTCGACAAAAAACCGGCCTCGGAAACACCGTGGACCAAAAAACTCTGGATATACGATCTCCGCACCAATATCCACTTCACCCTCAAGACTAATCCCTTAAAGCGGGCCGACCTGGACGAGTTTGTCGAATGTTACAACCCTGCCAACCGTCAGGATCGTAACCCCACCTGGTCTGACAGCTCCTCTCCGTCCATGGAACCGCTGCATTCGGACGTCCCTGTCCATCAAGACAATCAGGCTGGGCGCTGGCGGGTCTACAACTATGACGAGATCATCAACCGCGACAAGGCCAGCCTCGATATCTTCTGGCTCAAGGACGAATCCCTGGAAGATTCCGACAACCTGCCCGAACCCGGTATCATAGCTGCCGAAATCATTGAAGACCTGGCGGCTGCTCTGGAACAATTCAGGGAAATAGCTTCAGATTTGGGAACTGAAAATATCGTGGAGCTATAAGCATGGTTACAGGAATTGATTCCCTTTAAGAAGGATTAGAAGAAGTTTTAGATTTGTGACTTTTATAACAGAGGAATAGAGTTAAATGGCAATTCAGCCTCAAGCCTTTCTTTCTTTTACCGCCCGCAATTATCCTCTTCTGCTGGATATTTATCGCCGTGAAATCGGTGTTAATGAGGCTGAGCTCTATGAACTGATCCGGAAATATCGTTCCGATTCCGATCCATTACCAGAACACACATACAGTCAGCTTCTTGATCTGAAAATTATTGAGTCGCTTCCGGATGCAACTGCGACTTACGAGATGACTCGGCAGATAGCCAATCTTTTTCGTTTTCTTCTGCAGGAACAAAGGCTCACCTCAACTACGGTTATTCAGGCTTACCTTGATGATCTCGATACATTCTATACCGATCTGGAAAGTGCCATCAGTGAAGGAAAGCATGGAAGGATTGAACGGTCGCTGAGTGAAATTGTAGATACCATGGATCGGATTCGTCAGGATTCCAGGGCAAATCGGCAGGCGATCATTAATGAAGTAATGGCCGTAAAAGCGAATCGTGAACGGCGGACCGTTAGAGAACGTTTTGATAAGATCCTGCTTCTCTGGGAGAAGTATTTGGAGCCACTCAAGGATCTGATAGATGTCAAAAAAACCATGGATAACTCGCTTGATGCTCTTGAAAACTTATTGAAGTTTGGTCTCAAGAAATATTCGATGGATGGGGTCGTGTATCGTGGGTTTTCAGGATCGTTGGCCAGGTTGGTTCGTCTGCGACGTGACATGGTTTCTGATTTTCGTGAGTCCATGCAAGAAGTGGAGCCACTTTATCTTGCCTTAAAAAGAGACAGTATCCTTGCACGAGGAGCATCAAGAGCGCTTGAGAAAATAGATAAATTCGGTCTGCGCAGCCTGCAATTGACTGATCAATTGGCATTGCCCGCTGGTCGGTTACAGGAAGGTTTGTTTACAGACACCAGCATTGGATCCTACTTGTATGGTGTTAAGGGGTATGAGCCAAAACCGTTACCGCGCTTGCCTGTTGAGAATGACACATCAACTCCGCACTATATTGATTTGCAGGATGTGATCGATAGACTGGTAAATGAATTACCTGTCCAGGATACTTTGGCATGGTTGTTTGAACGTTATCATGATTTTGAGCTGGCGGACCTCCTGCGTGTGTATGGTCGGCTTTTACAGTCTCACTCCTGTACAACGAAATTCAGCAGTAGTGAAAAGAGTTATCCCTTCGAGGATATAATCGTTTATGCCCATTCTATGACAATTGAAGAGATCGTATGAGTGAAACAAGCCCATTTGCGCTCCCATATTTAAAAGAGATTTTTCAGCAATTACGTAAGGGACAACATATTTGCGCTGAAGATGGCAATATCTATTTTGCACTTCATGATAACGCTTCAGTTTATCAGGATCTGTTCAGTCATTTGGGCTTCAAAATGGAAGTTCATTTCCGGGATTTTTACTATTTTACAGGAAGTGAGAATCTGAGTGATACGAGCACAAAAATGGCACTCTTTATTTTTATTCTTATGGAATATCTTGAAGGTCAGGGTGAGTCTGTACAAGAAGGAATTCTTACAAAAACTTTTTCAATAAATGAGCTGCCGCATTTTAATACGGAACGGTATCGATCGTATATGAAAGAAATTGGTGTCGAGGATTTTGATGGTCTTGTGGGCATAGTGTCCAAGCTGGAAAGGTTTGGTTTTGCTCAACGTCATGGTGATACGTTTCGTTTCAGGTCGCCGGTCTATCGTTTTTTTGATATTTGCAGTTCTATGATACAGGAAAACGAAAAGAGCAGTCTCCTTGATATGGAGAAGGAATGAAGAATATCGGCCCAACACGTCTCGTGCTTATCAGATCCGGCAAATATGAATTTTGTGATATCGAATTGATCCGTCCTCTCCATCTTATCGGACCGAATAATGTTGGCAAGACGTCGCTTATCTCGACACTTCAGTTTTTATACATCGATCAGCAGCAAAAAATGCATTTCTCCAGAGACTTGGATCAGACCCGGAAATATTATTTTCCAGATCCGGATAGTTATATTTTATTCGAATGTCTGACGCCAACAGGGTATCGAGTATTGGGTGTCCATGGTTTGGGCCCGGTGAAAGGTTATCAGTTTGAACGGTACAGCTATAGAGGTGAGTTTTTATTAGAAGATTATGTTGATAGTGATCGCCGGATTCGGCCAAACAGTGAAATTCGTTCCCGCTTGTCCGATCGGGAATATACGATACTGGAACCATCGCATTTAAGGGCAGCTTTAACCGGAATTGGTGAGAATAAGGGCGTCCGGTTGGAATTACTGCCGATGCGTGATCGGGGTGGATATGAGAGATTTCGGAAGGTTTTTTCTAATCTTTTACGGTTGGCCCATTTGAGTCAGGAAGATCTGAAACGGTTTCTTTTCGAGATTTATGAAACCGAATTCCAGGAAAAAGGTATCATAGATTTAGAGTCCAGCTATTCGAGTCAGTATGAAAAAGTGAGGATAATGGCCAATGAGGTCAAAGACCTTATGGCTGTTGCGGATGATATTCGAGGCGCGTTGCTGCTTGCAGATGAGAGAGATTCTTTGCGTTCTGAGCTGCCGCAACTTTTCGAGAAGATAGTCGAGGTTATTGCCCAGATAAAAAAGAAAAATTTCAGTCTCAAAGAGACAATAGAAAAGGAACAATCGCAGTTGGCATCGCTTGTTGTTGAGACCGAAAAAAAACAGAGCGATACCCGTAAGGAGCTGCGTGCAGTAAATGAAGAATATGGTGTTTTGAAAAATGACTTAAAAATGCTGCATGAGGAAAAACAGGAGTTTGCTTCGTATTTCCTTCCGCTTGAAGAGGCAAGTATCGCTCAACTCAAACAGGAGATTGAAGAGATAGGATTCAGGCTGAGAAATTCAGTTGCTGAGCCTGTGAGCAGAGTTGAAGGACGGATTGCCAAGAATAAGAAAGAATTAAAAAAACAGGAAGAACTGCTGGGGGCTGTGGCCGATTCTGCAGCAAATTATCTCAAGCAGTATTATCCCGAAGAAGAAATTTCACGTATCTTTCAATTGTTCAACCATGATCTGCTGGGCATGAGTATGCGAGAGGGAGAAGTTGAGATCATTGATGCCGGGGAATTACATGATACTCTCAAAAAGATAGTGAGCAGGATAAATCCCGACGGTTATGTTGATGAAGCAGTACGGATATCATTCAATGCTTCTTTGCAGCCGGACTTGCAGAAGTATTCTGACCCAGCCGTGATCTCTGCCGGCATTGAGGACTTAAGAGCAGAGATAGTGAGAGATACTGATACGTTGCAGTCAGCACAGGAAAGTGAACAATTAGTACAACAGAAAAATAACAATACGCATAAACTACATCAACTTGAAGTTAAGCATCGAAAATATTCTGCTTTTAAAGAGAGATGTTTACAGGAAACAAGATGGGAAAAAGAACTCAGAAAATATGAGTCAAAGCAGGGTGGTCTTGAGCAAATTCAGGATGATTTATTAAAAAAACAGGCCGTGTTTCAAGAAAAAAGCAGGGAACTTTCTCAAAATTTTACCAGAATTATACAAGAGGAGGAAAGACTGAGTAAGCGAGTTCGTTCTCTTGTCCAACCTGGGGCAGAATGGAAAGTAAAGGAGCCGCTTGTTGTGTTCCCTGAGAAAATAGAAGACCTGATTTTTAGGTATGAGGACAAAGTTAACCAGGAGAGGCAGAAAAAGGAAAACTTGTCTAACAAGCTTGATGTCATTGAAGGTAGAACATATAGCAGGATTAAAGGTGACACGGAAGAGGAAACTCTTCGCTTGTTGGCTGAAGAGCTGGATGCATTAACCCAGAAAGAAGGGGCTGTGGAAAAACTATGGTCAGGTCTGACTGCGAACTTGCAGAGTGCCATCAAAAACATGCTTAAGGATCTGGAAACATTAAAGAGTAAGGTAGAAAACCTGAATAGACAACTGAGTAAAGTATCAGTATCAAATTTAAGTAGATTGAAATTGATGTTGGCTGAAAATCCTCAATTGGTCCCACGGTTAAAAGCTGTGTCTGCTCGTCATGATTCACCGCTCTTTGCTGGTTTACAAAATGCAGATGAGGCACTTGGGTTTATTGGTGAATTTCTAAGAAAAACAGGCAGGATTGAATTGTTACAGTTGTTTGAATTAAATTTTGAGGTAAATGTCGCGGATGGTGCCTCTCAGAAATATACCAAGCTGGAAACCATAGAATCCAACGGGACAACGATAACAATAAAGGTTCTGATAAATCTTATGCTTCTGCGAGGTCTCATGCTTGAGAGTAAAGAGGTTACGATACCGTTCTATCTGGATGAAGCTTCAAGCCTGGATCGTGAAAATGTGCGATCCATTGTTGAACAATCGGTCAAGATGGGATTCACCCCCATCCTTGCAAGTCCTGAAGCTATGGATGTTGCGGATAATCTCTATTTTTTGAAAGAGAGCAAAGGTCGGTTGATGCTCGGAGACGAAGCACTGGTAAGAATCAATCGAAAACCGGCAGTGAACGTAAGTCATGCTTGATCCATTTGCAAATCATTTGCATACCTTGCTGCAGGGGAAGAGAATCGCTTTGAGCAAAATTTCTTCTCAAGATAGGAAAAAACTGCAGACCTTGCTCGAATCCGGAGTAGTTGAAGAAAAACGTGTCGGTGCTGGTAGAAGCATTGAGCTATGCGACCATGGCGCGTTGCAGGCTTACGCTGACAAAGAATACCCGTGTGGCCTTGAAGAGCAAAGTGGATTAAATGCCACGCCTCGGAGTAGTGCCGTAGCTCACTATCGGGATGCAAAGAAAGCAATATCTACTGATGCCGAGATCCTGCAGGTATGCGCTGGAAGTCGTAGAAATGTTTTAATAAGAGATGGACAGGTTTTGCCGCTTGTGGAGTGGTGTCAAGCTGCCGGTGTTGCCGCCATCAGGCTGGATGATGTGTCGCGATGGACCGGGGCTGGGCTTATATCTGTTGTTGAAAACCTTGAACTGTTCCTGCATTTTGAAAAACTGGGGATCGAATCAGATTTGATATATTATGCGGCGGGAAGGGCTTCAGCGCGTGTGTTGACCTGGCTATCTTCTCCAGGAATGCAGTCGTTTCAAATTGTTCATTTCGGAGATTATGATCCGGTTGGCGTTGATGAATATCTGAGGTTGAAAAGAGCGTGCCCAGATAGAGTGACGATGTATGTGCCAGACAATATAGAGAATTTGTTTTCACGTTATGGGAAAATGGCGTTATTAGAAGACAGCAAGGATGTATTAATGCGATTGCGTAAAGAGGAAGATAATACAGCACGCCAGCTCGTCTCGCTCATGGATAGGTATAACTGCGGATTAGAACAAGAAATTTTGCTATTTGTAGAGAGAACTTTTAATAAGATACAGTTTAGTGGTTCAGGTCATGTCTAGACTAATTTGGTTTTAAAATCAGTAGGGTAGGGATATTCTATGCATGACGATAGGCCTGACAATACCTTTGCCGATGACGATGCTCTTGATTTCATTATCTACGAGGAGCTTGAGAAAGAAGGCCGAGAGCGAAAGGGCGGTAAAGGCGGCTGTTTTGGTATTGTTATGCTGCTGCTGTTACCGGTGGCGAGTGTGATGCTTCTGATCTGGAAATGATCAACGTTGCTCAACTGCCAGAAAAATATAGCGAGCCATTGCTATTGTAGTATGACCGATTATCCTATCATAGTCTCGCAACTGGGTTTCTTTCTCAAGATTCAAATGGTGTTTCATCATTTTGAAAAAAACTTCGATGTCC
>VMSP01000118.1 GCA_013792135.1 Desulfocapsa sp.
AAAAGCAAGGGGGCACGGAATGTTGCCCAGGCAATGCGTAAGCTGTCATTTAACGTGGGCTCTGTTCTTGGCTGCCTGAATATTACCGGAAAGAATCACAGCCCTTCAATGCATGTAGGGTTAGCATAAATTTACCGTGCACTGCGAGGAGAAACCCCTTGACATTAACCGCCAACGTGCTATAATTGCGAAATGCATCGCGGGGTGGAGCAGTCTGGTAGCTCGTCGGGCTCATAACCCGAAGGTCGTTGGTTCGAATCCAGCCCCCGCTACCAATAAATTCAAGGGGTTAAGCAAAATTTGCTTAACCCCTTTTTTATTCCGTTACATGCCGGTGACATGCGGCACGGAAAAAAAATTTTATTGCTCAACAAAATACCACCTCCCTCCACCCTCAATTCTATAATTATATTCTCCCTTTTTGTTTTCAAAGTTCCTGCCTGAATAAAAAATAAAAAAAACTTTTTGCGTTTGCTTTCCTCAATATTTTGAGTTACAAGAAGTTGTAATTCAAAAAAATCTTTATATTTCAATATGTTAATTCGCATTTAACTTGTATCTACCGATTTTGAATTATACACTGTTGCCTCAAGGGTGATTCAAAAGATACCGAGATAGATGGCCGAGAGAAAGGCTCCGGCATAGCGGATCCAAGAAAACATTCAATATGCCTCTGCCTAAGAGTTGTTCAGGAATGAACAGGAATAGCAATTTGAATAAAAACATAAATTACGAACAAATTGTTGAGTTACAAATAGTTACCATCCATTCGTGAACAAAACAGTTCAAAACCAAGTTTTTTATTGGGATTTTTATCGAAGTTTTTGCGTGTGCAAGGTGCCAATTTTGGCCGACCACCTCACTTCAACCCCAAAGGGATTGGCAGACCTAAGTTATAAGCCCTTTCATTTCGAGGACCAGTACTTTCCTTGAATGATCGAATTGATGAAAGTTATTTCTGACCTTTAGTCGAAGCTGACCAGGGTATATGCCCCCGAGTCAGGCGTCTTGGCAAGATGCTAACTGAATCCCAAACCAAGTACCTTTGCATTGAGAGCCATATGGAACCCCGGAACTCAAGCATAGAGCAGTAAAATTGATGGGGCTCTCATCGAAGGATCTGCACCCTTCGGCGCATTTTGTGCTGGCGCAAAAAAAAAGCATGTCATCTCATCAGCACGTTGGGCTGGAAACGGCTATTGGAGTTCAGAGGTTGAGGAAATAGATATGACGCATCGCTGGCCGCGTTCTCTACATTCGCAGGTTGAGGCTGTATTACAGGGCATCCGTTCGTTTCGTCAGACGAAAACAGACAATGGCGGCATCCACTCTTTTGGAAGTTGGAAGGTTTATAAGTATGAGGCCCACCATTTTGTTCAATACATGCAGAAAAAAGGACGGGAGAGTCTGCAGGATTCAGCAGCGGTCGCAGAAGACATGGCCGAATATCTGACAGAAAAACTTGATTACTATGTCGTTAATAAAAGGTCACGGCAGACCATGGAGACCGTTCTTTCCGCACTGGGCAAGCTGGAATATGCCATCAATTTCTA
>VMSP01000092.1 GCA_013792135.1 Desulfocapsa sp.
AGTTGATTGTGGCTTCTCAACTTAACCCACGTTTGCAAGGTAGGCAGGTCTTTTTTTGCTTAAAGATACCTTGAAAAATGGTCTTTTTCCCCAAGCTCTGCGTTGTTCTAACAATTTTATCCTCGGAATATCGACTATATGTCTGCGGTAAAATTTTCTTCACGCCTTGATCTTGAATAAAAAGCCTGATTTTTCAAGGTACCCTTAAGTGTTAACCATTATATCTAAATGCCATGCACATCACCGCATCGGTCTTTATTAATGACGATGAATCCGGTTTGCATCATGATTATGAGGTTTGGCTTGAGAAACTGGCTCCCCACGAACCTGTCAGTCGCTATCGTCATAATGTCGGTGAAGATAACGCAGATGCCCATTTGAAGCGGCAGGTTATGGGCAGAGAGGTGGTTGTTGCTGTTAGTGCTGGTCAGCTTGATGTCGGGACATGGGAACAGATATTCTATGGTGAGTTTGATGGCGGACGCAAGAAAAGGGTGCTGGTGAAAATCATTGGTGAATAAAAAATTTTGAGGAACAGAGGCTCTCTAGGATTGTGGGCAGTTTCTTGAGTGCTTCTATTTGGCAATTTTCTTAACAAACAAGCCAGTGGCGAGTGTCGGTTGCTCTCTCAACGACCGCAGCACTTCTTAAATTTGTTGCCGCTGCCACAATGACAGGGATCGTTGCGGCCAATTTTTACTCCTCTTCTTTGGCCCGGAAGGGAGTTGTCCTGGATGTCACCATCGACATAGAGCCATTGACCGTCCTCTTTTATAAAACGACTGACTTCGTGCAATCGACATACATCTTTCTGGGACAAAAAAGTTGCCTTAAATTCGACCACACCTTCGCGGTCATTTTCCATCCCCTTTTCCCTACGGACAATATGAAGGCCGCACCATTCGGGGATGGTGGCAGGGTCGATAGTATCGGGTCTGGTCGAGGGATGCCATGATCTCAGAAGGTAAGCGACATCTCGAATCACATTGGCGGTGTAACGTGAGCGCATCAAGGCTTCAGCGGTAGAGGCCCTACGATCACCGGAAAGCAATGGCTCACAGCACTCAACGTATGGTTGGTCAGAGTTGCAGGGGCAGGTAGCGGTATTGGTCATAGTAAAAGGAACGGATATTTTTTTTTGGCTATCTTTTTTAACAGAAAAATATCCAGACATTAAGCCAAAAATATTTTTATGCTTTGGTCGGAGGAGAGTATATATTTAGCACATGCTACCAGATCCCAGAGAGGAGTGGGGCTGAAAATAGCCATTCTCCTATTCGATCAGGGCCTTGGGTAGGATGACCTTATCGAACAACCATTTCTGATCAGCTTTAACCAAGGACATCTCAACCTTGTGTATCTCCTCAATAGGGGCTGTCTGTGTTGTATTTTGGCGTCGGAGCCGGACCGTATTCTGCACTTCGGCCTGTCCCTTGGCTGGTATGTTGACAATCACATCTTCAAAGGCAATGGCGAGCAGGCTGTAGCGGTTACGGTGGTAGATGAGGTAATGGATAATCAGATCCTGTTCCAGTGCCTCGTGATAGGTTCTCTCAGGAATAGTCACCAGGCAGCTCTTTCCCAGCATATTCTTGACCTTGCGCATTTTCAGAGCCATCTGTATCGGCGACTCCTGTCCCTCCTTGCCAAGCTCTACAGCAAGGTCAGTAAGTTGGCGCTTAATCACCTCTTTATCGGAAAAATAGTAGGCGAGCCAGCCACCCAGAGCAATGACCAGCACCAGAGCAACGAGAACGATTTTTTTTACCATAGAGATTCCTGTATAAAATTCAGTTTCGCAGCAACAGTATAGTTTATGGTAAGGTGATAGTGATGGTTCATTATCGTCTGTTCTGTTGCTATTTAATTCTCGTTACTCTACACTTATTCATAAGTGTACTTGTTTTGTTAAAAAGAGATCAAGATAATTTATTGATATGAGAAGTGAACTTTGTCGCAGGCATCTTCCATTTCGTTGAAAATGGTTTTAGAGTTTGGTGCTGTTTCCATCCGGTATATTTTCTTTGAAATATTTTTCTTTTCCTCTTGATATTTTTGGGAAGGATATAAGTAGGACCTGTGAATGCCAGAAGGATATTGAATACCAGGAGCATCCCTATGGAATCCCGATTTGCACTGGATATACTTTCGCAACCTGATGATACAACCTGCGGTCCCACCTGTCTGCATGCTGTCTACAGGTATTATGGCGACGAGATTTCATTAAAACAGGTTGTTTCCGAGGCCCATCTGCTTGAAGGAGGCGGCACCCTGGAGGTCCTCCTTGCCTGTCATGCCTTACGGCGCGGCTATCGGGCCACGATTTACACCTACAATCTGCAGGTCTTTGATCCCACCTGGTTTGAAAATCCTGACATCAATCTCAGCGCAAAGCTTAAGCAGCAGATCAAGATCAAAAACAGTAAACGACTGAAGGTTGCCACTAAGGCATATCTGGAATTTCTGGCACAAGGCGGGAAACTGCGATTTAAGGATCTTACCACCGCCCTTCTTCGCAAATACCTCAAACAAGGCAAACCGATCCTGTGCGGTCTTTCCTCCACCTATCTGTATCATTGCGCCCGCGAGTTCGGCCCCACCCTTGAGTCTGATGATATCCGGGGAGTGCCCACCGGCCATTTTGTGATCCTCTGCGGCTATGATCTCCATAACCGCCATGTCTTTGTTGCCGACCCCCTGAAGCATCCTTCGGGGAAGGGCCAGTTATACGAGGTCGATATCGACCGTCTCGTCGGTTCCATCCTGCTGGGCATCCTTACTTACGATGCCAACCTGCTGATCATTGAGCCTCCATCACGGCCTGGCAAGGTGGTAAAATGAGCACCCTCATCGTTGTCGACAACCCCAATGGCTGGCCCCTGGATCTGAAAGGGGTGGAAATCATCTCAGCCCGCTCCTACCTGACCGATCCTTATTTCACTAGCCTGCGCCGCACCAAGGTTTTCAATATGTGCACGTCGTACCGTTATCAGGCCGCCGGCTATTATGTCTCGCTCCTTGCCGAGGCCAGGGGCCACAAGCCCATTCCCTCGATATGGACCATTCAGGACATGAAACTGCCCTCCATCATCCGTTTCGTCTCGGAAGATCTTGATGATCTGATCCAGAGCAGCCTTGCCCCGCTCCAGTCGGATCGCTTTGTCCTTTCCGTCTATTTCGGCAAGAACCTGGCCAAACGCTATGATCGCCTGAGCTCCCGGCTGTTCAACATGTTTTACGCGCCCTTCCTCAGGGCGAATTTTGTCTTTCATAAAAAATGGATCCTCCAGAATATCTCGCCCATTGCCGGCAACGACATTCCGGACAGCCATCTGCCCTTTGTCCTGGAGGTGGCCAATGCTTTTTTTGCTAGACAGCATTTCACGATGCCCAAAAAAAGCGACAACCGTTTCGATCTGGCCATTCTCTACAACCCGGAAGAAAAAGACGCTCCCTCCAACGAACGGGCCCTGAAAAAATTCATCAAGGCCGCTGCGGCCTTGAGTATTGAGGCGGAACTGATCAGGAAGGAGGATTATGGAAGGCTTTCCGAGTTTGACGCCCTCTTCATCCGGGAGACCACAAACGTCAATCACCACACCTACAGATTCGCCCGGCGTGCCGCTGCTGAAGGATTGGTGGTGCTCGATGATCCTGAATCAATCCTGCGCTGCACCAACAAAGTTTTTCTGGCCGAACTCCTTGAACGCCACAAAATTCGCACGCCGAAAACCATGATTGTCCATCGCGACAACCTGGCTCAGGTTGAACAGGAACTTGGCCTGCCCTGCATTCTCAAAAAGCCTGACAGCTCCTTTTCCCAAGGGGTCAGTAAAGCAGAAACCAGAGAAGAACTCATGCACTATGGCCGTGAGCTTCTCAATGATTCAGAACTGATCATTGCCCAGCAGTTCTTGCCCACTCCCTTTGACTGGCGTATCGGGGTCCTGGACAAAAAGCCACTTTTTGCCTGCAAATATTTTATGGCCAATAACCACTGGCAGATTATCCAGCGGGCTTCCGACGGCAAAAAGCAGGAGGGCATCACCGAAACCTTCCGCCTTGAAGATGTGCCTAAAAAAGTGCTCTGTACCGCCGTGAAGGCGGCCAATCTCATCGGCGACGGTCTCTACGGAGTAGACCTCAAAGAGATCGGCTGTAAGGTCTATCTTGTTGAGATAAATGACAATCCAAATCTAGATGCCGGAAATGAGGATGCGCAGCTGCAAGATGAACTGTACACCATCGTCATGGCATCATTCCTGGCCCGCATTGAACGGAAAAAGAAGCTGTGTGACCAGATATGACAAGCCGCGACCCCTTGCATCTCTTTGCAGGCGCCGGCATCGAGCTGGAATACATGATCGTCGACGCCGACACCCTTGACGTAAAGCCTCTTACCGATGAGGTTTTGAAGGCTGTCAATGGTTTTTATAATGAAAATTACATCAAGCCTGGCGTGTGCTGGTCCAACGAACTGGCCCTACACGTCATTGAGTTGAAAACAGGCGAACCGGCGCCGTTACTTGTTGATTTCATCAGCCTTTTTCAGCAGGATGTGGGGCGGATCAATGACATCCTTAAAGGTTTCAAGGCCAAACTTATGCCGGGCGGTGCCCATCCCTGGATGGATCCTTTCCGTGAAACCCGACTTTGGCCCCACCATCACAGCGCCATCTATGAGACCTATAATAAAATATTCGATTGTCGCGGTCACGGTTGGTCTAATCTGCAGAGCGCCCATTTGAATCTGCCCTTTGCAGGCGATGAAGAGTTCGGCCGCCTCCACGCCGCTATTCGCGCGCTGCTGCCTATTTTACCGGCCCTGGCGGCCAGCACCCCCATTGTCGATGGCCACCGTCAGGATTTTCTCGATTATCGGATGGAGGTCTACCGAACCAATTCCTCAAAAATCCCCTCGTTGACCGGAGAGGTCATTCCTGAGCCTGTTTTTACCAGGGCGGATTATGACAGCCGGATCTTCCAGCGTATGTATCGCGATATCAAGCCTTATGATCCGGGTACTGTTCTGCAGGATGAATGGCTCAATGCCAGGGGCGCAATTGCCCGTTTCGATCGTTCCGCCATCGAAATCCGTATCCTTGATGTGCAAGAATGTCCCCTGGCCGATCTGGCAGTTGCCTCTTTAATTATCAATACCCTGAAGGCCCTGGTTGACGGTCTGTGGTCCGACCCTGCAGAGTTACAACATTGGCGGGCAGATGCCTTGGCCGACATCCTTTTTAAGACCGTCAAGAGCGCGGAGAACAACAGGATCAACAACGGAGATTATTTAAATATTTTCGGTGTCCAGGAGGGTGGGGCGATAACGGCCGGCGATCTCTGGGGCCATATTTTTCAGGAGATTAAAGGCCCTTATCCCCTGCCTGATATTTTTTTGGAACCGCTGTGCATCATCATCCAGCAGGGAACTTTGGCAAGCCGGA
This sequence comes from Desulfocapsa sp., assembly GCA_013792135.1. Lineage (GTDB taxonomy): Bacteria > Desulfobacterota > Desulfobulbia > Desulfobulbales > Desulfocapsaceae > UBA2270. The sequence continues at coordinate 5,448 of VMSP01000092.1, forward strand.
TCGTCAGGCAGCTTAATAATGATATGTCTCGACCCGCTCTGAATCGGGTGTATGAAAGCCTTTGTGACTGCCTGGCCCAAGGTGTCATGTTCATGGATCAATAGATTGTCAGTTTGCCTGGGGAAAAACTTTGCGACGAGTCCACGTCAGCTCATCTCTACCCATGATGGAAAGCCCTTCATGATGACCAGACAGAAAATCCCAACGCTCATTTTAAGCTGCGAACATGCAACTAATCATCTTCCTGATCAATACCATCCGCTTATTACTGGCTGTATCGATCCACTTGACACTCATAAGGGATACGATTCAGGGGCTCTTGAATTCGCGCGTCTGATGGCCGCCAGGCTTTCAGCCCCACTGTTTGCCGGCAGCGTCACCCGCCTGCTGGTGGATTTGAATCGTTCTCTTACTAATCACCGCTCGCCGCCGATACGGTCCTGGAGCGATCTTTCCTTTGCTCTGAAACAAGAAATCCTTGCCCGTTATTATCACCCCTATCGTCGCCAGGTTGAAGAAGCCATTGAAGGTATTCTGATAAAAGAGAAAACCGTTCTCCATCTGTCCATCCATTCCTTTACCCCAGAACTGGATGGTGTCCAAAGAACAGCGGATGTCGGATTTCTCTATGATCCAAGGCGCGTCGAGGAAAAAATATTTTGTGAGAAATGGAGCACCGGACTGGCAGCAAGAGATGTGGGATGGCGCGTACGAAGAAATTATCCGTATCGGGGAACCAGCGATGGATTTGTCACCGCTTTGCGAAAAAAATTCCCGACGCAGTGCTATCTTGGCATAGAGTTGGAAATAAACCAGATTTACCCGCTTGACAGGAAGGCGGCTTGGCCGAGATTGCAACACCAACTATTGGAGAGTTTCGTGGAAGTCCTGCAGATGCAGGATAAGTGACAAGGCAGATCGGCTTGATAAAATGCCGGTGTCCGGATTGCTGAACAACCGGCGGGGCATTGTTGTTGACGGGACAGGGGTCAGTCTCCGGATACGCCGGAGAACCAGGAGGTTTGGCCGCAGTCGGCCTCTCAGGAGCCGGGGTGCGGTTTCCCGATGGCTCGTATCTACGGTTTTATCTGGGAAGTGGGGCTTGAGTCAGTTACGCCCTTGGTAATAAGAAGAATCACGAGCTGTAGCTGTTCCGCCAACAGCGGAAGATGTTTAGGCGGGGTGATATTTTTTCGGAGACAAAGGCTTCGGTAGTTATTTCGACATCGCAAACCTGGAAAACGAGGAGTTGACAGCGTTTTTATCCTTGCCAGATACGAATGCATATTCATCATCGTCACCGCCAATTTATGCTTCAGGAAATGGTCACAGGTCTTTGTTGATGCCAAGATAACAACAGCCCTGCTGGATCGTTTGACACATCATTGCGATATTATGAAAAAGGCAATTTTCTAAGTTATTTATGGACAGGCCCTTATCACGTTAACTGGTCATTCCCAACAGCTCCTGGATTTGACAAAACGGCCACCAGGAAATTTCCAGACATTATCCACTCCTCAAGAGTCCCGCCAATATCCCCTGATTACTACGGCTTTCCGTTTTGTTGAATTTTTCATTGCATTTTGCACAATGATTGCATTTTGAAACGCAATCAAGCTGTCTCCATTTGTGTAACTATGTACTATTGCTAAATAAATAAAAATGGAACAGTTGTTGCTAGGTTCTCCCGAGAAGCAACAATTTCCCAGCCGAGTAGATTCCAGCACTATCAACAAAAAAAGGGAGATAATATGAGTGAAAATGTACTCGCAGCGAAGACCAAGGAGCTATACAAAACTCTTTGCCAAGACAACTGGGGGAAAAATACCGTTGCCATCTTGGTTGCACTCCTGAGTATTATGATGGTGGCCTGGGATCGACCATGGGGCGCAGTTGGAGCGGTGAGAAACTGGGGTGAATGGATCATTTACGGCGCCGGTTTCTGGGATTCACTTGGGTTTGCCGCTGCATACGGCAAAGACACTCCTAGCGCATTTTTGACCCATACCGGCTCAGTGATCGGTATCGGTTTTGTCGGCGGCGCCTTCCTTTCCGCTTGTCTGGGAGGTAACTTCGCCTTTCGCGTTCCGCCGAAACTGGAAATGGTCAAAGCGGTCGTAGCCGGTATTTTTATGGGAGCTGGCGCTACCTTGGCTGGCGGATGTAATGTCGGCGGTTTCTATAACGCCATTGGTAACCTTTCGGCCCATGGATTTGCTATGATGGTCGGTCTAATTATCGGTGCCATCATCGGGTTGAAATACGTTTTTTGGGAAATGGAAAATATAAGCTGGGGAGCTAGCGGTGGAACGACTATTAACATACCCGGAGCCTTACAATTCATTATCGGCATTGCTACCCTGTCAGCGCTGATTGTCGGTGCTTACAAATACGCAAGCGGCGACATCGAAAAACTGGGTGGCGTTCTGCTTATCACCGCTATGTTGGGTTACACCTTTCAACGTGGCCGCTGGTGCATGATCCAGGGATTCCGTGAGCCACACATGACGGGAAGCGCCACTATGGCAAAATCTGTGGCATTGAGCATCGTGATCCTTGCCTGCGGTGTTGCCATTATCAAAAGCAGGTACGTTGGCTTTAGCGGTAATGAAGACTTCTGGCAGCATTATGTCCGTGGCACCTTCGGCTGGGGTGGTGTGCTCGGTGGAATTCTTTTTGCCTTTGGCGCGATTCAAGCCGGCGGTTGCGGTACCGGTACTCTCTGGCGGGTTGGAGAAGGACAGATAAAACTATGGATCGTTACTCCCTTCTTTGGCATGACCTGTGCCGTTGGTTCCATGCTTTCTAAAAAATACAATTGGGAAGGCTCCATCGCAGATGGCAGCAACCTCGGTTCCTATGTTTATTTACCTGATAAACTTGGATATGGCGGCACCCTGGCCCTGATCTGCCTTGCAATGGCAGCTTGGTATATCATTGTCACCTGGAACGAAGAGACCAATAAGTTAATGCTGGAGATGTAACAATTTTTATGGCGAGGCTACATCTCAAAGCCAATCTTTTTCAACTAACGCCCATTGAGGGCATAACAAAACAAGAAAGGAGATACAATGGATCTTGAAAGCATTAAACCCGACCAGACCCTGGATGCCAAAGGACTCAGCTGCCCAATGCCACTGCTACGGACCAAGAAGGCTGTAAGCAGCATCAAATCCGGGCAAATCCTGGAAGTATTGGGCACCGACCCCGGTTCAAAAAACGACTTACCAGGCTGGTGCGAGCGTTCAGGGCACACCTGTATGGGCATAATCGATGACGTCGGCTTCTTTCGCATCTACATCATGAAAGGATAAGTTAAGAAACCAATATATAACAGGTAGGCAGCTCCCAACGGGTTGCGGCGTGCCTTGCCTTTTCCACGAGGTATTAAAATGTCAAAAACACTCGGTATTTTTGTCACAAACCCAGACAGCATGCAACATGTCATGGGAATTACAAAGGCAGCCAAGGATAAAGGCGCCAAGGTCAAGGTCTTCTTCACTTGGAAAGGGACCCTTCTTTCAAAAGACCCCCAGTTTCCCGTTTTATGCGAACTGGCCGATGATGTTTCAATTTGCGCAGACAGCTATAAGAAAATGGGTTTTGAAGTTTCCGATGTCCCTGTCGGTCTGACCAGCGAAAAAATGGCTACCCAGGCCCAGCATGGTGCCATCATCGAAGACTACGACTACTACCTGACCTTCTAGGAGAAAAATTATGTCCAAGAAAGTATGCTTAATTTATCAGAATGAGGACTACGTCTTAGACGGCATGCGTAGCGCCCTTGGCCTTGCGGTAGAAAACATGTACGCCTTTGCAGCTGTCGTCGGCACGGAAATAGCAGAGCTTGACGAGCACAACAAGGAAAACCTCGATTGGATTCGTGATATGGAAGGAGATGTTTATAGCACTGTTCAGGCCAATTGCGATAAAAACGATATGACCCCGATCGCCCTTGAGGAACTCGGCAAGAAGCTCCTGGAAATGGACATTGTCGTGCCTTATGGAACTTATTAAGGAGAACCAGTATGAAAATCCTGCATATCTACAGAAACGAACCCAATGCCGACTGCAAGAAGCTGGTCGAAGTCGTCTCCGAAGGAAATGACAACGACCATATCAAGCTCTTTGAAGGTACCCCAGACTACAGTAAGGTGGTCGACATGGTATTCACTGCTGATAAGACCATCTGCTGGTGGTAGAAAGCCACCATTCAGGTATGAAGTATCACCGCTGAGTATTCAAAAGGCCCCCGTCACACGGGGCCTTTTGGATTGTTGCCGCCCTTTCACTGGGAAAGGTTCACGAGAATATTATTTCAAAGCCTCTTGCGCTACGCGCAACCATTGCATTATGCAATGACCTTGTTTCTGTCTGAGGAATTAAAAACACCATCGGCAATAAACTTCCTTCAAGGATGGGAGGCCTCAGCCTTTTGAAAGAAAAAGTAGGTTATCCGTACACGACACTTTTCTATGATATGTTTCACCACGCGGCGGGTGGCGATGTAAGGCCATGGTCTGATAGAATAAGCCAGCAAGGAAAGATGGAATGTGCTTTGTGCCACACCCACAAACCAGACCACGCTGACAAAAAGTAAAAGAGTTATCCAAATCAACAACCATTGTATTTTGTTGTTGATTTGAGTTTACAGCAGCAGGGAAAAGATTAGGACGCCTTACGCGTATACAGACAGCGAGAAGGCAGATGGTCTTTCCCCTCTGTTTTCTGCCCACCATGGTAGTTACAGGCCGTAGCGTTTCATCTTACGCCAAAGTGTAGACGTATCAATTCCTAACATTCTCGCCGCTCTGGCCTTGTTTCCGTCCGACTTCAGCAATGCCTTGCGCATCATACTCTGTTCCATATCACTCAGTTTCATTGAATCGGTAGTTGGCGTAACCAAACTCTCCTTATGAAAATCGTCGGGAAGAGAGGCCGAAGTAATAACTGTCCCCGTGGTCATAATCACCGAACTGGAGATAACATTTTCCAGCTCACGAATATTGCCAGGCCAAGGGTGATCAATCAACTTATCCAAGGTGTGCGGCTCGATTCTGTCCACTTTTTTCTCATACAATGAACTGTACTTACGTAGAAAATAACAAGCAAGCTCCGGGATATCTTCCGGTCGTTCACGCAAGGGAGGTAAGCGAAGCACCATAACACTCAGCCGAAAATAGAGGTCGTCACGAAAACGACCAGCTGCCACCTCTTCGACCAGATTAACATTGGTTGCAGCAACAATTCGAACGTCACTATGAAGCTCTTTGCCTCCGCCCACCCTGAAAAAAGATCTATCCTGCAAAAAACGTAATATCTTAGACTGGAAGGCTGCGGGCATACTGTTTAATTCATCAAGAAAGAGGGTTCCGGAGCTGGCCAGCTCAACCAAACCTTTTTTCTGATGTTCTGCCCCGGTAAAAGCCCCTTGCTCATGGCCAAACAGCTCAGATTCAAGCAGACTTTCGGCAATTGCTCCGCAGTTAATCGGCAAAAAAAGATTACCCGCCCGGCGACTGTTTCGATGGACCAGACGTGCAACCAATTCTTTACCGGTCCCTGTCTCTCCCTGAATCATAACACTCACGTCAAGTGGTGCAATTTTAGCCACAAGCTGCTTGACCTTCTGCATGGCGGGACCGCCGCCAATCAGCTCATGACTACGCAAGTCATGCAAGGTAGAGTTCATCAACCTGTTTTTTCTGATTAACTGATAGTACCGCAAGGCACGATTTGCCACCAACTTCAGTTGTTCAGGGTCGAAAGGCTTTTCAATATAATCATAGGCCCCTTGCTTCATGGCTTCAATAGCCGAATTCACCGAACCATGGCCAGTGATCATAATTATCGGCAAGTCAGCATCCACAGCTTTGGCCTGCCTGACGATCGCCATTCCGTCCTGTTTAGGCATTTTCAGGTCCGTTACAATCAGAGAAATTTTTTTTTCTATAATCAGTCTGATAGCGGCGTCGCCATCAGACGCAGCAAGGACCTTATGGCCCTGCCCACTGAATATTTCAACCAACAGTTCACGCATCCGGTCATCATCATCAACAACCAGAACAGGAAAGCTCTCAGGCACTTATTTCTCCCTCTATCTACCCAGTCAACCGATCAGCTTTAACAATCCCGCAGCCATACCTCGGCAACGAAATAATAAAACCTGCCCCAATTCCTTTATTTCTCAACTCCAGTAATCCATGCAACTCATCAATAATCCCGGCACAAATTGCCAAGCCTAATCCGGTTCCTTCCCCAACTGGTTTAGTGGTAACAAACGGATCAAAAATCCGACAACGTAGCTCCTCAGGCACACCAGGTCCATTATCCTGTATCAGTAAATGGGCCAACTCGTTATCTTCCCAGGTGCGGAGACGTATCTCCCCTCCGATAGCAATAGCCTGAATAGCATTCAAAACCAGATTAAAGATCAATTGTTCAACCTTGCGGCTATCTGCTAAAATCATAATGGGTTGTTGAGAAAAATCCAATAAAAGAACGACCTTCTTTTGGTCCAATTGTAATTGAAGAACCTGAACGACCCTGCGAACTGATTCATTCAAGTCAATCTCGGCAAGTTTCGAAACAGAAGTACGGGAATAATCAAGCAATCCTTTAACGATTTCTGAACATTTCCTGGCCTGTTCAACAATCACAGCCACACGCTGATTATTCTTTGCTACATCATCACTCTGTGGTATCAACGAAGCATATCCAATAATATTACCCAAGGGGGTATTGATTTCATGCGCGACGCCTGCTGCAAGCTGTCCCAGGGCTGCAAGTTTCTCGGTTCGGCAATAGAATTCGTGACGTTTTTTTTCTTCACTGATATCACGGAAAGTCTGAACCCCGCCAAGGCACCGCCCCGTACCATCTCGCAAAACTGCAGATCCAACTGAAACGTCCAGGAGTGTGCCATCCTGGGCCACCAATGTTGTTTCCGTATGGACTTCTGCTGTCGGGGTATTACTGAACGCACCAGCATTATCGGACAATGTAAACTGAAAAATTTCCTCACAACGTCTGCCCACGGCGTCCTCTTTGGAGTAACCTGTAATGCGTGTTGCGGATTCATTAAACGATACAATAACCCCATCATTATTGGTTACAAAAAGACCTTCCGTCATACAGGCCACTACAGCAGCTAATTTTTGGCGCTCCAATTCAAGGTGCTGGCGACTTTCTTTCAGCTGAGAAAAGCTATCAGTCAATCTTTCAGCCATGACATTAAATGACTCGCCAATCGAGTTACATTCCAAGGGACCTGTTAATTCGATTTTCTTGTTGAGATTTCCTTCGGAAATTTCATGAATAGCTTGCTGAAGCACGGTCAGCGGCTTATAAATCGTGACATTCAACACCGCACTGATCAACGCCAGACCTAGAACATGCAGTACGGCCACCACTGCCCCGGCGCAATAAACAATCTTCCATGTAATAGAATCAATCCAGTCTGTGGAAAAAGCTATCTGCACCATGCCATATGAGACATTTCCGCTACGAATCGGGTGCTCGGTCAACAGGATATTAGAGTCAGGAGGCAGCCGTTCACCTGCCAACAGCACACCGTCATTACGAAGCACGGTGATGCCACTCACAAAACCAGCTTGGATGATATCCCTGATATAACGTTTGATGTTTTCATAATCCTGTGAGGATATGGCCTCAAGGGCGACACTCGACAAGACCTGTGCTATATCCTCTCCTCTTTGCTCAAGATCTTGAACAAGCACCATCCGCTCAACTCGTATGACAATGACACAGGTAACGAGAATTGACAGCAGTATAATTATACTTAATCCCTTATAAAAACAGTACTGTAGTGGTCTCTTCATTATGATTCAATCAAGTCGGTATATTTCCAGGCCAAGCCTAGCCCTGATAATTTGCGATGCCATCACAAAAGTTGTTACGAGTTCATCTTTTTGAAGAAGCGACACGGTTGATACGAAAGGTCAAAAAATCAGTAAAGCCTCTTTTTGGTGGTCCGAGTACAATAGAGCCTAAATGACATCCTGGATCAAGCCAAGCACCACAATTATCAGCATACCGGAAACCATGAATATACTATTTTGTGCGGCCATGCTGTTACCTTCTTCTTGTAGTGAAAAAAACAGGATATTGATGACCTTATTATACCATAAGATAAATCGTTAGAGCCTCTTGCAAAAGTCCAAGAGCTGTTTTCTTATTTAATATATTGAAATAATTGAGTTTCATGGCATTCTCCGGTATTGTTTTGTACCACCAAATCAAAACAGAGGAGAATGCCGATGAAGCTCAAAGAGAAGATATCATGGTTGATGGGCCGTGTCCAAAGAAGTTTGTTTCCCCATCTAAACGAATGCCTTGATACACGTCTCACCGAGCTGGAACAACGATTGGTAACAATTCTTGAAGTTGTCCAGGTCGAAAAGTATGTTCCTAAAAGAGCCGCCACCCAGTGGCGGGGCCGTAAGCCTCTTGATCGGCAAGCCATTGCCAGAGCTTTTGTCGCAAAGGCAATGTGTCGAATTCCCGCAACCAGTGACTTACGACGGGCACTTCTGGCTACCATAAACCTTCGGCGAATTTGCGGATTCATAGCCCTTGAAGATATCCCATCAGAGTCCACATTCTCGCGAGCCTTCACCGAGTTTGCCGCCAGTGAACTCCGCAAACGGGCGCACGATGCCCTGGGAAAAGACTACCTTGGAGGTTGAACTTCTTGGCCATATCAGCAGCGACTCTACAGCCATTATTGGCCGAGAGAAACCAGCCAGAAAGGTAAAAGAGTCAAAGAAGCCACGCAAGAAAGGCCGTCCAGCCAAGGGCGAACAACGGGAGCAGGTTGTTGAGAAACGGATTGACCGTCAGGTCGGCCAATCCGTTGCAGAGGCCATCTGTGAACTGCCATCTTGTTGTGACCGGGGCACCAAGAAGAATGCCAAGGGATATCCAACGTCCTGGAACGGCTAGAAGCTGCATCTGGATACAAATGATGTGGGGCTGCCGATCAGTGCAATTGTCACCTCTGCTTCGGTGCATGACAGCCAGGTTGCCATCCCGCTGATAAAGTTGACCAGCAATAAGGTAACCTACCTTTATGATCTGATGGATGTGGCCTACGATGCCAAACGCATTGACGAAACAAGTCGACAAATTGGGCATGTTCCGATCATTGACAAAAACGCTCGTGGCAAAGAAACAAACCATCCCGATGGCACCCCCGAAGCTGAGCGCTATAAGATGCGATCAGCTTCAGAACGGGCAAACAGTCGTCTGAAAGAAGACTTTGGTGCCAACAACATCATGGTGAAGGGGCACAACAAAGTGACCCAGCACTTGATGTTCGGGGTCATCGTATTATTCGCTGATCAGCTTATACGGCTGCTCGGTTAGATTCTCAAAGATCGGAAACAACATAAAACAAGGGAGACGTGCGTTTATGTTGCCATAATATTACACGAAAACTCAGTACAAATTAACAATGGAGAGGTCAAGCGGCCATTTTGTAGGACAAGCCTCAAGGGCTCATCTCATTGTTCTTCTCAAGCTGAACATTCTGCAATAGGCTCTATTAAATAAAAAAACAGCTTCTTGGACTTTTGCAAGAGGCTCTTGCTGAATAATATTTATCGATAGAAGGTAACATGCCAGATTGACTTTAGTTTCTCTCAATCTCTACGGATAAAACATTGACTCCAAAAAAATAAAAAACCGGGTCCAAAGGGCCAGGTTTTGGTTAACCCCTGAAAGGGGGTGAAAATGCTTTAGCCCCCTGAGGAGGCAAAAGTTGAGTTGCTTCTCGTTTTTAATTTAGCTTAATACTTTGAACAGTCTCGAACTGTTCCTCTTGCTTCTTTTGGTACTTTAGATATTTCCGTATCATCTCTGCGTCCAAACCTACTGTATCAACACAGTAGCCTCTGGCCCAAAGATGATTGCCCCAAAAGGGCTTTTGCTTCAACTTACGAAATTTATTTAATATTCCTAGGGCTGTTCTTCCTTTGACAGTCCCTACATAGCTTGAAACCGATACTTTTTGAGGAATCATCACAAGAAGGTGCACATGGTCAACTTGAACATTTAATTCAGGAAGTTCACATTTCTGAACTTCTGTAAATGATTTGATACATTCTTCTGCTTCTTCTTTGATTTCACCTTCAAAAACTCTGAACCTATATTTCGGGCACCAAACAACACGGTAAATTTATGCTAACCCTACATGCATTGAAGGGCTGTGATTCTTTCCGGTAATATTCAGGCAGCCAAGAACAGAGCCCACGTTAAATGACAGCTTACGCATTGCCTGGGCAACATTCCGTGCCCCCTTGCTTTTGA
>VMSP01000081.1 GCA_013792135.1 Desulfocapsa sp.
ATGACATGGTTCACATTCAAAGTAACTCCTCCCTCATATTTGTAATATGAATCTTCTATCAGTTGTGGGAGGTGTTGTCCAGGATATAATGCAACTTGTCGATATTGTTTTGTAAGCGAGTTAGGATAAATTCACCCTGAACTTAAAACTTGTGCGGAGTGGAGTAAAAATCAAGGGGTGACGCCCTGATAATGGCGACTGTGGAGCCAGAATGTCTCCGACAGATTTCATTTCCTTTTTCAGCAGACAACTTGAGTTCCGGAAATTTTGTCATTACGCCAGAAATAGATCTGGTGACATTCACTTCTTGTTTGTAATATTGATAATTGATTCCAAATGAGAAAATTATACAAAAGGAGGGACTGATAATTAAAAGATAAAAATATCATTGGCAGGGGTGATTGAATGAGTGACTCACTTAAACTCTATTTTAGAAGGAACGACAAATGACAGAGACTTTTGTAGAAGTTGACAAAAAAGTGGCAGAAGCATTTTTCGTAAAAAAACATATTTATCTAACATCAGGAGAACTCATATGAGACAGATGTCCGCGATATTGATGTTCCTTGTAATTCTGATTTACTCCATGCAGGCATACGCAAAGCCCGTGACCCGTTATGACGCAGCCAGTCAAACGTGCCGGGTACTCAGCGACGGACCGCTGGAGTGGGACAGTCAGGCCTGGGGGGAAGGAGGCAAGACATTCAAAACCAGCTGCCGGAGTTGCCATAACAGCCACAACGATAAAAGCGCACCCTTCCTCTGGTCAGAGTCGAAAGGCCAGGATGCCTGGAACAGAGTCTTCGCAACCCGTTATCCCAAATGTGCTCAGGATGGTTCCTGGAATGGAATCAACGATGAACAGCTGCGCAAGGTCAACGACTACCTCTGGCGCTGGGCAAACAACGTCAAAGCAAACATCTGCCGTGGCTGAAACTAACCTCTCTTTCCCAGGTTGGGAAACATAGCAGGCGATTCCACTCACGGCCCACGACAAGACCTCCAGCCCGATTACCAATCAGGCTGGAGGTCTTGTCTTTTGTACCAATCTGACCTCAATCCAGACGCGATCCACAAGGGGAAAACAGGCTGACGATCAAGGGTTGACCCAGTCAATTGTGATGGCGGAGCCAGAATGGACGTAAGGAGTTGAAGAATTCACAGAGAATATTTTGTTTTATCAATAATTCTCCATTCTTCTTGAGAATTACCCCTCTTGCTGGTACACAATAGAATTGTGCTGAATTTTTCGTTAGTTGATTGACAGATGGCATCCCCTTATTTTCTTTCTGGTTATCATCCAAAACAGGGAGATAAGCAGAACTATACAATTACTTGTTGGGGCCGTTGACGCTATTTCCGATATGGATGCTGTCGCCAGCCCCAACAAAACCGCTTCACTTGGATAAACCAGTGATCGAGCCAAAAAAGATAAAAACATGGAATATAACGAAAAGGATTTTCCATATTACAATGAATTTGAGAAGCGAGGTGAAGATTATGTTCGTCAGACATTTACTTCATTTCCAGATCGTAATGATTCAGTAGCTAGATCTGCTCGTTCTTGGCTTGAAATGAAACTAGTAGAACGAGAGGTTGCAGCCGCTTCCAAACGTGATGCACGTGAGGAAGAAACTCTTGCTATTGCCAAAGAGGCTAATTCAATCGCGCGATCACAAGCAGCCTCAGCTTCTCGGGCTGCTCGATATGCCATGTATGCTGCAATAATTGCAGCTATTGCTGCAATATCAGCTAATAAAGACCAGATAAATGAACTCATAAAATTTATCGTGAAATAAAGTTATCCCCAACCAGCACATTCACCGGACGAGCCGGTGATGTGCACGTTCATGGCGACTGCGTCGCCATGAACCGCGGTGCTGACTTCGTCAAGCTCCTTGCCCTGGCGCCTTGCGCCAGAACAAGGAGCTTGACCTGACACCGTGACCATCACAACCAAGCTGCGCTTGCTTGCGCTGCCCACGG
>VMSP01000036.1 GCA_013792135.1 Desulfocapsa sp.
AAATAACTTCCAAATCCTTCCGCTCTTCTTTTGTAAGTGTCACTCTGTATCTTGGTGCCATGTTGACCTCCTTGTCTATTAAAGACAATTATAGCAAACATTACACAGAATGCGAAGACTTAAATTTTACATTGTACTAGAGGCATGTAAGCTGCTACTTAAGATTGTTCATGACTTTCTCTCCATAACTGCTCCTTCATTTATGGAATCACAATTGAAATATTTTTACCAGAACTATTTGCAAAAAAAAAATTAAGAGGATACCAAGGGAAAAATTAAGCATTTTAGGAAAGTGGCAAGTTAAGATTCTTCCTGAGTATCAAATATGCAAAGGTGTCAGATTAGCTCGGATCTTTCTCCCAAATCATGTCAGATTAAGTCTGACTTACTACAGCTTATCCAACCCTCAGCTTTTCATGGTCAAAAAGTCCTCGAGAAGTCCGCTGATATCCCTTGCCAGAACCTCGGCCTCATCACGGTCGAAACGGACTGCCCGTTTGGCGTAACCATGACAGTAGCGGCACTCTTCGCACAAGGTTTCTGCACAGCGGATCTTCTGAAACCCCTCCAGAAATCCCTCCAACTCCGCATTGTCGATAGAGATATCAAATTCCAGAAGTCGACGTCGTAATTTAAGCATGCGAAGCATCAGCTGCCGTTCTTCCGTGCCATAATGCCGCATCCGTTCCCGAATCTGATCTTCTATATCAGCGTGGAAACCAGCCGGATCGCCAAGCATCTCGAGAGAGATGATGTCTAGCAGGTTGCCCTTGTACTGGCGATCCGCGTAGGCCTTTGTCACTCGCAACAACCATGCAGTAGAGCGTGACCGATCAATAATTTTAAATTCATCGTAGCCCATGTCCTCGTATACATGCAGATCCTCGGGACGAATCCAACGACTCATCAAAAAAAGTTCCGGCTGTAGCAGACGCCTGCGTGTACACTGCCAGAGGTAAAAATCAATGAAGGAATGTGCCGGCGGCATTCCTTTCTGCACCTGGGATGCATGTCCCACGCTGCTTGCATGTTCAGCCAGATAATGGCAGTTGTAGATACAGGAGACGTTGACAAAGAGCTGCATGCCGCAGGAAAGACCTGAACGGATCTTTGGCAGCATGGTAAAATCACGATTGAATTCACTATAGGGGATGATCAAGGGATCAACGCCGAGAGATTCCTGATATTTGAGTCGTGGCAGATTAGTGGGCCAGCTCAACACACTGCCACGAATGCGCAGATTTGGAAAGTGGCGGCGTACAAGCGTTACTACGGCCAGATTGGCAATTGAAACGCTGTCGACATTAATGGCAACCAACTGCTCAATGAACGCCAAAATTTCTTTTTTTCCCTCTTTAGTCTGCTCGAGGTTTCCGAGACAGGGTGCATTGATGAGGTAGCAAAATGACAGCCCCTGCTCATGGGCCACCCGAATATAGGCTTCAGCAAAATCCCAGTCCACGGAAGGCACGACACTACCGGACCTGCCCCCGCCCACTATGTCAAAGGGTAACTTTGCATAAATCGAAGTCACCTCAGGGATTTTATTAAGCCCTTCCAGTAACCCCAGGTCCCAATTTGCAGCAACGCTCAGTTTCATTCCTCGTCCTCTTAAACTCAGTTCATTTCAGCCTGATTACATGGAGTAACAGCCTGGGCAACGCCCCTGTCTCTGAACGATAAAGGCTGGCATTTTCAATGCAGGGATACCATTGAGGAATCTTTTTTTCAACCGCAACCAGACAAAGACAAAAGATATCGGCCGGGAGCCAGAAGAGGATACCGTCACAGCTCTCTGTTCAGCTTCCCGTACACGGCAAACTGGCAAGGGCTTACCATCTTCACACAAAGATTTCCAGCCAGACCTGCCTCCTCCAGCTGAGAAGTGACCTCGTCCAGAGTAAATCCAGCACAGAGGGAAAGCATCATGTCGTCACGCAGCTGAAGAGGTGCATCCGGCATATAGTTATCCACAACCACCCGGGCCTGTTCCTCACTTGTTGGTCTGACCAGGTCAACGATCAGGATTGCCGCCTTTGGTCGGCCATAGGCATGGAGCGCATTCCACAGAACCATGGGGTCAACAAGATGGTGCAGGAAGCTATTTGAGATAATCATCTCGTAACGGCTGCGTGGCAGAAAAATCCTGTGGGGAAGAATACCATGAATGAGCTGTACCCGATGCTCCAACCCTTCTCGCCGCACGGCTTGCCTTCCCTGTTCCAGCATCTGTGGAGCACCATCGATACCGTGTATCTCACAGTTGGGGAAAAGTCGAGCAAGACGCAGAGGAATGGCAGCCGGCCCACAGCCCAGGTCGAGGATTGCGTCTTCCGGCACCAGGTCATGGAAGAATTTCCGAAAACACTGGAGGAACAACCAATAGGCACTGTCCAGATGCGGCCCAGCGTAAGCCTCAGCCTGCTCAGGCCCGACCATTAGTTCTGGTTCAGGAACTCGTTTCATGCCTCTTCTTTCCTTTCACGTATGCCCGGAATTTTTTCACCACCTGAATTCAAATGATAGGTGCGAGACTCAAGAAAGTTATCTTAGCGCACCCTCCCAAGAAGAATGCAACTTTGCCCAAAGATTTTTCCACTTTTTTCTCAATCTCGATATAATATCAATCTGTAAAGTTTTTTAACCTGTAACTGACCTCCGCTGATAGTTTGGTAATACAGCGTTAAGTCCAGCAGACTCCTAAGCCCCTTATTAAAATGTTTTATCCTTTTTTGCATCGTCTTTTGTTTTATAAGCAGCAGGTGCACAAATTCTAAACATCCGTTCCGCTAAAAACAGTGCAGCTCCTGCAGCAGCTTGACGATTTTGAGGAAAACGATAGGGGAATCACAATCAACAGGATGCACAGGGCATGGAGATCCGCTTGAAATTTTTGTTTTGCTGATTTTCTCCTCTAAAGTGTAGTTATTCAGACTTAATCTGACGCAATTTGGGAGAAAGATCCGAGCTAATCTGTTACCTTGTTTATTTGATACTTAGGAAGAAGGTTAACCGACGAGGTGTGGTCACAAACCGAGGCTTGCCAAGGCAAATCTAAATCTGCTAAAGCGTGGTCCACCAGCACCTCCAAAAAATGTTCGGAAGTAGTTGTTGTACCTTTCGATGATGGGTGGCCAGAAGATGAGGGGACTTTCATCGATGTGCAGGCATGATAATCGTCTGCTGCGGGATACTGTAGCCAAATTTTGGAGAATATTGCCCTTTTTTGACGAAAAAGGTCTTGGCTATCTTGGTCCAATGCCAGGTTGTTGGTTTCAGTGTTTCAGTGTTTCAGCGTGAAAATAATTGCGAAAGCTGTCTGGAAAAGGTAGTTTTGACGCATTGGATGGGATGGCCCTTCGTTGGAAAGGTTTTTTTTAGGAAGCCCGAAGAAAGCAATGACTTATCACCTGATTCAGAGATAACGATCGTGACGCCGGATACAGACACGGATTGCGGTTGGATTAATCGTATCGCGCGAATACCCTGGTGGGTATATGTGGCAATAGCGATCGTGGTTTTTCTTCTTCTCATCCCATTTGTTCCCCTGCTTAAGGATCGCGTTCCGACACACAGCGGTTTCGTCCTTCCTAAAGTGGACCCCTGAGTCAAGACAATTATGCACTGAGTTTAAGCTACACATTCAATTTCAAACACAGCTGGTCGGCGCTGCCCCGGTTTAGCCTCTGCTGGTACTTCTGATATTGACTCCACGGTTGATGGGACCCCT
>VMSP01000107.1 GCA_013792135.1 Desulfocapsa sp.
AGAAGGTCGATGGAGTTGATCCAGATTGTCAAAGAACATTTTTACGGCCATCTTGGTAAATTCACGATAGCGACCAACGAAATTCTGGTCGCTTGAGATTTTCGGGCTCAAATTGTTGTCAGACTTTTTACAAGACCATCAAATATGAAGCGACTAACAATACTCTTCCTGATCTGCCTGTCTCTGTTGACCAGTGGCTGTGAAGATTTTGATGTGTTTCTTGCCACCGAGGCAGGCATTGATGCGGTCAAGGCCGCTACTCTCTCCGATGAAACGGTCAGAGAGCTGGCAGCGCAGACCGCACAGTTCTCGGACAGTCAAAACAAAATTGCCGCAAGTGAAAACAACTACTCACAGCGCTTAAAGAAGCTCACTGACCAGCATGTTAAACAGGATGGTCTTGTCTTTAATTTTAAGGTGTACGAAACCCCTGAGATAAATGCCTTTGCCATGGCTGACGGCACAATCCGTATCTACAGTGGACTGATGAACATGATGGATGACGGTGAGCTGCTTTTTGTCATTGGTCATGAGGTGGGGCATGTGATGAAGGATCATGTCCGCAAGAAGATACGGCTTGCCTATGCAGGCCGGGCGGTCCGCAAGGGTGCTGCATCCATGAATAATGAGGTTGGCGATATCGTCCGCTCTCAGATCGGCGGCTTTGCCGAAAAATTGCTGAATGCCCAGTTCTCTCAAAAAGAAGAGAGAGAGGCGGACGATTACGGCCTTGCTTTTCTCATAGATACCGGGCATGAGTCCGAGGCAGCCGTTTCCGCCCTGAGAAAACTTGCTACCTTGGGCAATAACCATTCTTTTTTGTCAAGCCATCCTGCGCCGGGCAAAAGAGCAAAACGGCTGGCTGCCCAACTGAAATAACTAACAAAGACTCGGCGAGAGTCAAGGAGTAAGGCATGAATGATTTACTGGGTAAGCATTGGCATCATCTGCCAATGGATGAAGTGGTGGAGCTGCTGGAAGCTGATACGGAAAAAGGTCTTGACTTGTTCGAAGTCAAGCACCGCATGGAGCAGTACGGCCCCAACACGATCAGTAGCAAGAAGGGAAAAGGTCCTTTACAGCGCTTTCTGCTGCAGTTTCATCAGCCGCTGATCTATATCCTGATTGCATCAGGTCTTATAACCGCTGTGCTTCAGGAATGGGTCGATTCCGGGGTGATCTTCGGGGTGGTGGTGGTGAATGCCATAATCGGTTTTATCCAGGAGGCCAAGGCGGTCAATGCCCTGGCTGCCCTGGCTAAGACCATGACCAGCGAGGCCACGGTGTTGCGCCAGGGAGAGAAAACGCGCATTTCCTCAATCGATCTGGTGCCTGGCGATATTGTCTTTCTGCAGAGCGGCGACAAGGTGCCGGCCGACATGCGCTTTTTTCAGATACGTGATCTGCAGATCGACGAATCAGCGCTCACCGGCGAGTCGGTGCCGGTGCAAAAATCCGTGAACCAGCTGGCGCATGATACGGGTCTGGCCGATCGAAAGAACATGGCTTATGGTTCAACTCTGGTCACGTACGGCCAGGGAACGGGCATTGTCACGGCCACTGGGGATCACAGCGAAGTGGGCCGCATCTCCCAGCTCATCTCGTCGGCCCAGGATCTGGCCACGCCCCTTACCCGCAAGATCGATCATTTCAGTCATATCCTGCTCTATGCGATCCTGGGTCTGGCAGTGATCACCGTTGGCGTGGGACTCCTCCGCGGCCAGCCCCTTTTTGACATGTTCATGGCGGCTGTCGCGCTGGCAGTCGGTGCCATCCCCGAAGGACTGCCGGCGGCAGTGACTATAACCCTTGCCATAGGTGTATCGAGGATGGCTCGTAAGAATGCCATCATTCGCAAGCTGCCGGCGGTAGAGACACTCGGCAGCACCTCGGTTATCTGCTCGGATAAAACCGGCACCCTGACGGAAAACCAGATGACCGTGAAAGAGATCATGGCCGGCGGCTCCTGGTATGAGGTGAGCGGCGGCGGTTATAACCCTTATGCCGGGCAGATTCATGCTGACGGCGCTGTCGTTGATGTCACTGTCTATCCCGCGCTGTCTGAATGTCTGCGGGCCGCTGTCCTCTGTAATGACAGCATGTTGGTCGAAAAAGAAGGCAGCTGGCAGGTGGAGGGCGATCCAACTGAAGGGGGACTGCTGACGGCGGCACGGAAGGGTGGGCAAGATATATCAATCATCGAAAAAGAGATGGGCCGCCTTGATTCGATTCCGTTTGAGTCGGAACATCAGTATATGGCCACCCTGCATGAGGCCGGGGTCGGTGCGCCGCAACGTGTGTACATGAAAGGGGCGGTGGAGGCAATCCTTGCCCGTTGCACTTCCATGCTCGGGGAAAAGGGTGATGTGGTTGAGCTGCATGGCGATGCTGTCTTGAATGATGTCGAGAAAATGGCGGCCCAGGGCCTGCGGGTGCTGGCCTTTGCCACAAGGGAGATGTCTATCGGCACTCGGGAGATTCACCACGAAGACGTGGCCTCCGGCCTCACCTTTCTTGGACTGATGGGGATGATTGATCCACCCCGGGCCGAGGCGATAAGCGCGGTCAAAGTGTGTCAGGCCGCCGGTATCCGGATCAAGATGATCACCGGTGACCACGCCCTGACGGCCGCTGCCATTGCCGGGCAACTCGGGCTGGGTGGAGCGGTGCAGCTTGATGCCAGGGCTGTTCCTGTTCTCACCGGAAGTGATTTGGCGAAGCTGTCCGACAGTGAGATGATTGATGCGGCTGAAAAGACGGCGGTGTTTGCCAGGGTGAGTCCGGAGCAGAAACTGCGGCTGGTTGAGGCCCTGCAGGCCCGGGGGCATGTCGTGGCCATGACCGGGGATGGGGTGAATGATGCCCCGGCCCTGAAACAGGCGGATATCGGTGTGGCCATGGGCATCACCGGCACCGAGGTCTCCAAGGAGGCTGCCGACATGGTGCTCACTGATGATAACTTCAGCTCCATCGAGGCCGCGGTCGAAGAGGGGCGCGGGGTCTTTGACAACCTGACGAAGTTTATCGTCTGGACCCTGCCCACCAACCTCGGAGAAGGGCTGGTCATTCTGGCCGCCATCTTCTTAGGCGTCACCCTGCCCATCCTCCCCGTACAAATCCTCTGGATCAACATGACCACGGCTGGTTTCCTGGGGCTGATGCTGGCCTTTGAGCCCAAAGAGCCGGGCATCATGCTCCGTCCGCCCAGGGATCCCAAGACGCCCATCCTCACTGGCCAACTCATCAGCCGGATACTGCTGGTGGGAGCGCTTCTTCTGCTTGCCTCTTTCGGCCTTTTTCAGTGGGAACTGGCAGCCGGTGCCTCTGTTGCCGAGGCGCGCACCGTGGCCGTCAATGTCTTTGTCATTGTCGAGCTCTTCTATCTCTTCAATTGCCGCTCGTTGACCAAATCGGTTCTCCGACTGGGATTCTTTACCAATATGTGGGTCTTTGTCGGTGTTGCCGCCATGCTGCTCCTGCAGA
This sequence comes from Desulfocapsa sp., assembly GCA_013792135.1. Lineage (GTDB taxonomy): Bacteria > Desulfobacterota > Desulfobulbia > Desulfobulbales > Desulfocapsaceae > UBA2270. Next base: position 3,484 of record VMSP01000107.1, read on the forward strand.
TTTTGTATACCTATCTACCGATCATGAATACTCTGTTCCAGAGCGCCCCCATCTCCATGGAGGCATGGTTCAGAATCCTCGGGGCCGGCGTCATCGCTTATCAGATTGTCGAGTTTGAAAAGTGGCTGCAGGTAAGAATGACACGGAGTTGTTGCAGGTGATAAATTGAAGATAGCTGTTCCTGGAATAGGCAAATCAGAATATGATAAGATTATCGTAAAATTGATGTAGGTTGAAAAAAATTAAAAAGCAATGCAGATGCTGCATATCTCCTGAAACGTGCCGGTCGAAAAGCAAAAGGCATTACCAACGATCAACAAATTGCCTTAAAGGACGTTGATGAACCGTTGCGTCTGGTTGCCTACATTGATCAGGACTCCAACCAGGAATATCATTTTATCACCAATGCCCATCATTTGAAGGCCAGCGAAATTTCCGCAATTTACAAAGAACGTTGGCAGACCGAGCTCTTTTTCAAATGGATCAAACAACACTTGAAGATCAAAACATTTCTTGGAACTTCGAAGAATGCCGTACTGACCCAAATCTGGGTTGCCCTCTGCGTTTATCTGCTTGTTGCTTATCTCAAATTCCAATCCAAACTGGGCAGAGCAATGTATCAAATTCTCCGGGTATTGCAGATGAACCTGTTTGACCGTCGCCCCTTCAACGAACTATTTAAACCTCCATGCAATCAACATGTGGTTTCGCCACAAAAATTGCTCTGGGGAAATTTATGAGACAGCAGTGATACGATATATACAATTCACGTATCCTGCCCCTCAGGCTCTTCCCTTTCTTTTTTCAGTAGTCTTTAGGAGGGAGTCGGAGAATGGAGAGAATAAGTAGAGTAGAAAAAATAAATATGATAAGGTCGAACGGTAGTGGAGATGATTTTTAATGTATCTATTGATCCGGCACAGCTGCCTCAATAGATTGTTTGGGTTGTCATTGGTTTGCTACTTTGATAACTTTCCATTTTTTCAACTGGTTGCTGATTGATGACTTTTTCACAGGGAATTCTCAATATTCTGGTTGTTGATGATGAGAAAAATATTCGCAAGACACTCTCGTATTGCCTCCAAACAGAGGGCCATTCCGTCGTTGCAGTAGCCAACTCTGAGGAGGCTCTCAAGGAGGGGAAAAGGTGTTCTTTCGATATAGCCTTTATTGACCTCAGGCTGGACGGAGAAAATGGGATGGATCTTATCCTCCCATTGTTGGCCGAATCGCCCTGGCTAAAAATTGTAATCATAACAGCAAATGCCACAATCGAGAGTGCTGTCAAGGCGATGCGCCTGGGTGCATCTGATTATATTGAAAAGCCCTTTACCAGTGCCCAGGTGAAGCTTTTGGTGAGGACATTGGGGCACATACGCGATCTTGAAAATGAGATAACCGTTCTAAAGGAAGACAGTCGGAGATTTGCTCCAGAGGTTTTGTTGCAGAGTAACAACCCAGAGATGTTACGGATTCTCGAGATGCTTCGTAAGGCCGCTCTCTCTGAAGCCATTATTCTCCTACGTGGTGAGAGCGGCACCGGGAAATCCGTCTTTGCCAGGACCATTCATAATTCGAGCCCAAGGGCAAAGAAACCCATGATGATTGTCTCGTGTCCCGCCGTCCCGAGCGAACTTCTCGAGAGTGAATTGTTTGGACACGCCAAAGGTGCTTTTACCGGAGCAGTGAAAGAGAGTCCTGGACGTATTGCTGTATGTGAAGGCGGGACGCTTTTTTTAGATGAAATCGGCGACATGGCTCTTTCTATTCAAGCAAAATTGTTGCGTTTTATTCAGGACAAAGAATATGAACGTCTCGGTGAAACACTGTCACGAAAGGCTAATGTGCGAATTATAACGGCTACCAATGTCAACCTCGAACAGCGTGTAGCTGAAGGCCGGTTTCGTGAAGATCTATTTTATCGGATAAATGTTATCAGTGTTAACGTTCTGCCTTTGCGAGAAAGGCAGGAGGATATCATGGCCATTGCAAAAGATTTCTGTGCTTTCTTTAGCCTTGCCAACCATAAGAGCATCATTGATTTTGATAGAGGCGCAGAACGAGCATTGCTGAAGCATTCATGGCCTGGCAATATCCGGGAGCTTCGAAATGCCATTGAACGGGCGGTGATATTAGGAAGTGGTCAGCAGATAACTGTCGAAGATCTGCCGGAAAGAGTTGTTCCTACCAACAATTTCCCGGTACTCGGTGATCTCTTACCTTTATCAACTATTGAAGAACTCCACATCAAAAAAGTCCTGAAAAAAACACCCTTGATACAGGAAGCGGCTGATATTCTCGGCATAGATCAAGCGACTTTATGGCGAAGGAGAAAAACATACGGAATCTGAAGTAGTCTCCCTCTTACAAAACCTTGCATTTTGCAAGATCCCTCCCGTCCGACCTTTCAATTTTCAATCCTCAAATAGCTGTATTTTTATAAATACCCTATGATATCAAGCAAATACTGAATGGCATAGTATTTGCTTTAATATCTATGCTCACTGGTTCGCCGCCGTTTTAGGTGTGTGGCTCTTAATATTTGATGTTCATCTAATAGTTTTAAAGTTATTAATTAAAGGAGAAGACATGCTTACTACCCTGGTCATCATCTTTGTAATTGCCTATGCGTCAATTGCACTGGAACATCCGCTCAAGGTCAATAAATCAGCCACGGCGCTCATTGCTGCCGGACTGTTGTGGACAGTTTACGCTTTGATGAGCGGTGACCATCATCTCGTTGCCGAGAATCTAAATGAATCGGTGGCAGCCACAGCCCAGATTGTTTTTTTTCTTATGGGTGCCATGACCATCGTAGAAGTTGTTGACGCCCATAACGGCTTCTATGTTATCACCTCCCGTATCAAAACAAAAAAACTTTCATCTCTGCTCTGGCTGGTCGGCTTTGTCAGTTTTTTTCTCAGTTCTATTCTTGATAATCTGACCACCACTATCGTCATGATTTCTCTAATAAAAAAGCTGCTTGACCGGCACGAAGACCGACTGTTCTTCGCAGGCATCATCGTTATTGCCGCCAACGCCGGTGGAGCCTGGACGCCGATCGGTGATGTGACAACCACTATGCTGTGGATCGGTGGTCAGATCACCACACTGCACATTATGCAAGGGGTTTTTCTCCCTTCTCTAGCCTGCCTTGTTATCCCCTTAACTCTGATGAGCTTTGTCCTACGCGGCAAAGAGGTCATTGAGCCAAAGAAAAACGCTAACAGCCGAAAAATTCAAACAACTCTTTTTGAACAAAACTTTATGTTTTTCATGGGCATCGGTACCCTGGTTGCTGTACCGATATTCAAATCTGTGACTCATTTGCCGCCTTTCATGGGTATTCTTTTCGGCCTTGGAATTCTTTGGCTGGTCGGAGAGATACTTCATCGTAAAAAGCTCGACGAGAGCAAAGAGCATCTTACGTTAGTCGCAGCATTAAAGCGCATCGATATGAGCTGTATAATCTTTTTTGTCGGCATACTCCTGGCAGTTGCCACCCTCGAGCACAGTCATATTCTTGCTGCTCTGGCGCAGTGGCTTGATCATACTGTTGGACGCATGGATATCATTGTCACCCTCATTGGTCTGGCCAGCGCGGTTGTCGATAACGTCCCCTTAGTCGCGGCTTCGATGGGTATGTATAGTTTGGAGACCTATCCCACCGACAGCTTCCTCTGGGAGTTCATGGCCTATTGTGCCGGAACCGGCGGCTCTATCCTTATCATTGGTTCAGCGGCAGGTGTTGCCGCCATGGGTTTGGAAAAGATACATTTTTTCTGGTACGCGCGAAAAATAGGGGGATTGGCGGCATTGGGTTATTTCTCAGGAATTGTCATATATCTTCTACAGTACAGACTGCTACACAGTTGATTTGAAACAAGAGGCCAAGATGAGATTGCTTGAAAAAAGTGGCTATCAAGGCGATTTAGAGAAAACACATTCACGGATCAAGCAATAATCTTTCCGTAAATTCTTTAGCTTTACCAACCATAATAGCATTACTGGAGCACTTATAGCCTGGCAACGTTATAGAGCTTCAAAGGGCCATCGAACGAGCGGTTATGGTAGGGAGTCGTGTAAATGAATTTAAAAAAGAAAATACTAGTAGGCTATGGGGTTGCTTTGACCCTGATGGGCCTTGTTGTTACCTGGGCGATCCTGAACTTATGGTCGTTGGGGCAAACAACTGATGCAATTTTGCATGATTATTATCGAAGCATCCTGGCAGTTGAAAATATGCAGGATGCTTTAGGAAAACAAGATAGCGGCATACTCCTGATGTTCATGGGGGACATTGAAAAAGGTATAACCCAATATCGCGAGAATGAAATCCTTTTCATGGAAGGGCTCAATCGCGCCAAAAAAAGTATCTCCGTGCAGGGTGAGTCGGAGGTTGTCCTTAATATCGAAAAACTTTATAGCGAGTACCGCAATCAGTTCATTCTCTTAACCAGCGGGAAAGATCAGAGTCAACACACGCATACATTGACTCTTGAAACCTATAAAAAAATAATTCTTCCGGTTTTTAACGAGGTAAAAGCCACTTGCTTGGAACTACGGAACATGAACGAAGAGACCATGTATATTGTCAGCGAGAAAGCTGGCAAAATATCACGACGAGCGATCGGATCAACTATATTTGTTGCATCAATAGCATCAATTGCCGCTCTGGTTTTCAGTCTAGTCTTTGCAGAAAAACTTGTCCTTCCATTACGGCGTTTTGTTGATGCAGCTCAAAAAATATCCACTGGTGAGTATTCGGTTCAGCTTTCCGTCGAAACAACAGATGAGTTAGGGCAGCTTGCTGTGGAATTTAACAGGATGACTGCTCAACTTCGGCAATACCATCTAATGAATATCCACCGGATCATAGCTGAGAAAAATAAGGGTGATGCGATTCTTGCCAGTATCGAGGATGGCTTGGTTGTGTTTGACACTGAATGTAAGGTGACAGGTATCAATCCGGCAGGTTGTCGTATACTCAATGTCGATTTCAGCGAAAAGGATATTTTGTACTGTAAGCAGATTTTTCCTGAACAAAATTTGTGTGAGATAATAGCTGAAACAATAGAAACCGGAAAACCGCCTGATTTTCCTGACGATGAGAGGATAACCACTTTTCAATGTGGGGGGAGTAAGCGTCATTACCTCTTTTCAGTGACGGCAATTGGCCAGAGTGATCAAAAACTTTCAGGTGTTGTTGTGCTACTGAAAGACATAACTCAGTTACGAGAGGTTGAGCGTCTCAAAAGCGAATTTGTTATGGCCGCTTCGCACGAGTTGCGAACTCCTCTCACCAGTTTGGGAATGGGCATCGATCTTCTCTTGGAGCACGCTGTTCAATTTCTTCCTGATAAAGAAAAAGAGCTTCTTGAGGCTGCCCATGACGAGGTTCATCGCATGAAAGCAATGGTCCACGATCTGCTCGACCTGGCAAAAATTGAGGCAGGCAGAATTGATTTCGAATTTGAAAGTATCCCGGTCGCTACATTGTTTGAGCATGCACGAGATACTTTTAAAAGCCAAGTCAATATGAAAAATGTCCTGCTTAGTATTGATAATACAGAATACCTGCCTCCTGTTCGAGCAGACGCTAACAAGATTGTCTGGGTTCTCTCCAATCTCATTTCAAACGCCCTGAGGTATGTTGACCAAGGAAGTTACATACGACTTTCCGCAAAAAGGGTCGGGGATACCGTCCATATTTCCGTGGAGGACGATGGAATTGGGATTCCGCCTGAACTTCAGACTCGGATATTTCAAAAATTCGTTCAAGTTAGCAAGCACGACAGTGGGAGAACAGGTTTAGGGCTGGCCATCTCAAAGGAAATAGTCCGTGCTCATGGTGGCACAATCTGGGTTGAATCGTGCACGGGAAAGGGCAGTACCTTCACTTTCACCGTACCGATTTACCTGGGATAGTATAGTGGACCCCAGTTTTGAGACAGTAGTTTAAGCTATACGTAACCACCAGGGACAAGACAATATGAGTGAAGCGAAGAAGAGAAAGTTCCATACTCCCGAGTTCAAAGCGAAGGTCGCTCTGGAGGCATTGCGAGGG
>VMSP01000075.1 GCA_013792135.1 Desulfocapsa sp.
AAAGCAAGGGGGCACGGAATGTTGCCCAGGCAATGCGTAAGCTGTCATTTAACGTGGGCTCTGTTCTTGGCTGCCTGAATATTACCGGAAAGAATCACAGCCCTTCAATGCATGTAGGGTTAGCATAAATTTACCGTGTCCTGCGTGCAGGGAATAATCACAGCCTCTTGCCATCCCTGCACGCCAGACAGGTGCCGCATTCACTCCCTGCATTTCCGTTCCCCTGACTGCTCCAACCTGATGCTTTACAAGAGAGAACGATTCTTCCGGCGCAGCTCATCCAGCGAATAATGGCTGCCCCGCCAGAGGATACCGTTGTTTTTCAAGGTAAGGAAGGTAGCCCGGAGAATTATATAAACCGTGAGACAGGGAGTAATCAGGGCCGCCGGTGCCAGCCAGGGAGATAACCCGCTATGACGGGCCGCCTGGCTGAAAAAGGCGAGACGCAGGGCCACGGTGAGTCCAAAGAAAAGCCGGGCCGGACCATGAGCAAACAGGAGCCCCCATTGCGGCAGGATGGTGAGCAGACCGAGCCCCAAGACCCCGCTCAGGGCCAGAACCGTATTGAAGTTGGCCAGGGCAAAGATATTCTTCATCAGACCGTCGATCATGGCCCCAGTGGAATTGTACCAGTCGACCGTGACAAAATCATAACCGCTGAGGCATTCCTGGCGCAGGCCCGCCTCCTTGATGATCTTGCCCAGCATAAGGTCGTCGATGGGATGGGTTTTGATGGCAGCATGGCCCCCCACCTGCTCATAGGCCCGGCGGCGGACCATATTGAAGGCCCCCACCCCCATGAAGCGCTTACTCCGGGGATTGCCGGCCAGCCATGGTTTAAAAAGCAGAAAGAGCCCGCTCCCCGCATCAAGAATGAGACTGTTGAGCAGCCAGCCTTTCGCCTTATTCTTGAAGATAAGGCAGAGGTGATCCAACCCGGTCTGCTCAAGCCGGTTGACGGCCCGGCCCACGGTAGTGGCTTGCATATGAATATCGGCATCGGTAAAAAGGAGGATGTCACCCTTTGCCAGAGCGGCCCCGCAGTGCAGGGCATGATGTTTGCCGAGCCAGCCCTCCGGCAGCTCATCGATGTCGAGAACGATGAGTTCAGGATGCCGCAGCTGCATCTCCCGCAGGATCTCCCCGGTTCCATCCGTGGAGCGATCATTGACCACAACAATTTCCAGGTTGACATAATCCTGGGCCAGAAGGGTGGCCAGGGCCGGAGCAATAGTCTCCGCCTCATTGCAGGCCGGGACAATAATGGAGACCAGAGGCGCATCCTTGGCCGCAGTCGGGCCAATATCGCCCAAACTGCCCAGTTTAAGACTGCCGAGTGCAATGTCCAGGGTCAGCCAGGCCATGATGATAAAAATGGTGACAGCAATAAGCAGCATGGCTTCCATAACTTATATCCAGGCCTTGGTTTTCATGGTTCCTGCAGGGACGTCACCGGCCACACATGAAAGGTCTTGCCAGGCTTATAACCAACACCGCAAGCCCCTTTGTGCAGATAAAGGACCCAGGCCCAATCGGTTTCAAAAAAACTGGTTGTGGATGACCAATATCCCTCCTGCGTCTCTCCAAAGGGATGACCGACAGACAGGGCTGGAGAATGAGAGCGGCAGTCCACCTGCGATTCCAGTTCATTAATATTCGGCAGCCGCCAGTTGCTGACGCCTCCATATCCATCCCGATTCAGCTCACGTATTGCCTGCAGCGCCTCGTCCCAGGTGACGATTTGTTGTGTCACATTCGCTCCCCTGGCCCAGACAAGATCCGTCAGTTTATCGGTAACAAGAGCACCCTCGACCGCAAATCTCGGTTGCGGCCAAGGAAAGCCGGACTGAACCTCCCCGTCCTGACCGCTTCCCAAACAGGGGCTTTCCTGGCCGGACTCATCGAGACACCTGTCCGCCCCGGTCGCCGGCAACAGCCCGTTTCCTGTGCCACGGACAGGCCAAAAGAGATAGTACTGGTCCTTTTGGCCATAAAACATGCGCGCCCCTTCAAGGTGCACAGACCAGGCATAATCAGGATGGATGGCAGCGCTGGTGGAAGTCCAGTACCAGCCGAGAAAGACATTGCGGAAGGGATGATCAACAGGCAGAGATGGCTTCCTTGTCTGATAGCTCATCAGACTGCGTAACTCACGACGGTCAGGCAGTCGCCAATCCCCAAAGCCGCCATACCCGTCTTTGTTCAAAACCTTGATCTGGTCCAGTGCTTCCTGCCAACTAACGGGAAAACCGCCAATGTTTGCATCTTCAGTCCATTGAAGGCCGGTCAGATTATCGCGGACGACCTCTCCCTGCACCTCAAAACGGTTTTCAGGCCAAGCTTCACCTATCCGGTATTCCCCATCCTGACCGCTCCCGGCACAAGGCACCTCCAGTCCTTTGCTGTTGTAACAACCTCTTTGGCCGGTTTGTAATAGATGTCTCATTAACTAAACTCCATGAATCAGGAACTTTTCTTTTGTTATCTTACATTATTATACACTAGTGCGATTACTGCTGATTTCAAGGTATCCAACCTCTACCCTTCACCTCACAGCTCTCTCACTCCACTGAGTATAATATTTTTCTGCTCTGTAATACATCTTTAACTGTCGGAACAACACCCCTTTAACAAGAGTGCTAACCGGGAACAAACTCAAAAAAAGATCCCCGCAAGCATGCACATCCCACTATTTTTCGATAATTTCAACCGCCCTGTCTGGTAATCAACAGTACAAAGCATTATGATATAAAAATCAGAGGATCTGTGTAACGGCCTCTCGGGCGTACACGATCCCCATTTCAAAAAATTAAAAGGAGATTACCATGGCTAAGATATCATTGCAGGGAAACCCGATAGATACGGTAGGTAACCTGCCCGCAATCAACACCCAGGCACCCGCCTTTACCCTCACCAAAACAGATCTTTCCGACGGCAAACTTCAGGATTATGCCGGGAAAACCGTTGTTCTCAACATCTTTCCCAGCATTGACACCTCGGTATGCGCGGCATCGGTCAGACGCTTCAACAAAGAAGCTGGTGAGCTGAAAGACACTGTGGTGCTCTGTGTTTCTGCCGATCTTCCTTTTGCCCATCAGCGCTTCTGCGAAGTCGAGGGCCTCAAAGATGTTATCCCGCTCTCCTGCTTCCGTTCTCCTGATTTCGGCAAGGACTACGGGGTGACGATTGTCAGCCCGCCCCTGTCAGGTCTGCTTTCCCGGGCCATTGCCGTGATCGATCCCGCCGGGAAGATTGTCTACACCCAGCAGGTGCCGGAGATCACCCAGGAACCTGACTATAAGGCGGCGCTTGCTTTTCTGCGTGGCTGATGAATTCGCAGGATTGATGCCCGCAAGCCCCTCAACCCATAAGCCCTCCATCGCCCCAACAGGCTGGAGGGCTTTGTTTTTCCCTCTCCACCCCTGCCGCGTTCCGCTGATCATTAACGAATCGAGCCAGCCATGAAAACACCGACATCCACACAGTCTGAGAAACAGTTACTGGTGCCATTACCATTGAGGTTTGACAACAAATTTGTCCGGGAACTGCCGGGAGACCAGCAAGCGGACAACTATCGCCGCCAGGTCACAGGTGCCTGTTACTCTCGCGTCCAGCCGACACAGGTTTCAGATCCAAAGCTTGTTGCTTACAGTCGTGAGACTGCAGCGCTTCTTGATCTTTCCCAGGAGGCCTGTGCAACACCATCTTTCACCGAGGTCTTTGCCGGCAACAGACTGCTCCCCGGCATGGAGCCCTTTGCCATGTGTTATGGCGGCCATCAGTTCGGCAACTGGGCCGGACAACTGGGAGATGGCCGGGCAATTAACCTGGGAGAAGTAATCAACGACCAGGGCGAGCGCTGGATAATACAATTAAAAGGAGCCGGCCCTACGCCCTACTCGCGCGGAGCAGACGGACTGGCCGTTCTCCGTTCCTCGATCCGGGAATTTCTCTGCAGCGAGGCCATGCACCATCTCGGGGTGCCCACCAGCCGGGCACTGAGCGTGATCTGCTCCGGTGAACTGGTGGAACGAGACATGTTCTATGACGGCCATCCCCAGGATGAGCCGGGGGCCATTGTCTGCCGGGTAGCGCCATCCTTTCTCCGCTTCGGCAACTATGAAATCCTCAGCCTGAGGGGTGAGACCACCCTTTTGAAGCAACTGGTTGACTATACCATCCGCACCGATTTCCCCCATCTCGGCGAGCCGTCAACAGCGGTGTACCTGGAGTGGTTCAGAGAGATCTGCCGCAGCACCGCCGCCATGATCGTCCACTGGATGCGGGTCGGCTTCGTCCATGGGGTGATGAATACCGACAATATGTCCATCCTCGGCCTGACCATCGATTACGGCCCCTACGGCTGGCTGGAAGGATATGATGCCAACTGGACCCCCAACACCACCGACAGTCAAGGCCGGCGCTACAGCTTCGGCAACCAGCCCCATATCGGCCAGTGGAATCTGCTCCAGCTCGCCAATGCCATCTATCCCCTGGCCAATCAGGCCGAACCTTTTAAGGAAGCGCTGGCGATGTACAATGAGCTGTTCTTCAAGGAATGGAACCAGATGATGGCCGCAAAACTCGGGTTTTCAACATTTATTGCCAAGACGGATGAGCCGATCATCACCGAGCTACTAGATATCCTCCAGCTCGTCGAAACCGATATGACCATCTTCTTCCGGCAACTGGCATCGATCCCGACAAGTGGAGACCACACCGGCCCGCCCGAAACCCTTCTCCCCTTCCGGGACGCCTGGTATCAGCCCGAGGCCATCACCGAAGACTACCAAAGGCGCATCGACAACTGGCTCGACACCTATATCACCCGGCTGCACCAGGACAACCTGCCTGACGAAGAACGAAGAACACGCATGAACCGGGTCAACCCCAAATATGTCCTCCGCAATTATCTGGCCCAACTTGCCATCGACAAGGCCGAAAACGGGGACTTCTCCATGGTGGATGAACTCCTCGACCTTGTCCGCCGCCCCTACGATGAACAGCCCGAGCGGGAACACTTTTTCTGCAAACGACCGGAATGGGCCCGCAACCGCGCCGGCTGCTCCATGCTCTCCTGCAGCTCATAAGCCCGACCGAACACTTTGAATTAACTGAGTAAACAGGCCTGAGGACTACCATGAGATGCAACATTCTCTTGTGCAGATATTGTTATTAGCTGCCGCATCAGGTATCCTCAAAAAGTTATGAGGATATGTTGAAAAACACGGATGGCTCACGATTCAAAAAAATATTAGGCAGAATCTTATAAGCAAAAATGAATTCATCGCAAAAATATCTTAAAGAATTAACTCATAAATTATCTGCTCTGGGGAATGATTCAGGCAAACATATTTATTCGGACTTTATTATTGAAGCTGGGCCTGTTGAACATACATATGACTTAAGATCGAATCTTCCTCTGGAGTTTAGTCAAGATATCATTGCCAATATTCCCGGATACCCACTACCAGACAATAAATTCCTTTACTATTGCAGAGCAAATACGGAGGTTGTAATTAGATTTCTTCAAAATGAAGAATCCCAGAAACTATTTATTGCAGATTCGTGGCTTGCTTTATTTGAAACTGACTACCCTTACTGGGGTTACGTCTTTGATGTACAAACAGAACGGTTCAACGGTAAAACTCAGGAATGCTGGAGAGGGAAATTCACAGAATTAACCCCACAAGATAAAATCATAACAGCTTGCATTCCTGGAGTTTTCCTTGGGGACGCTGTGCATGACCTTGAAATCAGTGATTGGGCATTAGAAAAATGGGTTATTAAGACCAGGGAAGAGCAAGATTTAATCCCAATAATAACGTGCATCAATCTAGAGATTTTAAAATATCTCCATAAACACCCAAGTCTAATGTACTCACTGAAGCCAAGGCAATTTGAAGAGTTAATTTGTGAAATCTTGTCAGGTTTTGGGTGGCAGGTTGAACTTACGCCAGCAACAAGAGACGGGGGGTATGATATCTTTGCAATATCAAAGGACCTTGCCAGCACAAAAACCAGCTGGCTTATTGAGTGCAAAAGATATGCACCTGAACGAAAAGTGGGCATTGACGTTGTGAGATCTTTATGCGGTGTTAAAAACGATTTGAAAGCTGCAAACGCAATGATCGCTACGACTTCATTTTTCACTAAAGGAGTTTTGGACTCCAAAAACTCCCGATACGATCTTGAATTAAAGGACTACAACGCCATCGTAGAATGGTTGAAGCATTACAAATAGCGTTAGCGGCTTATAACAAGTCATTACAGCAGAACCGTAACCAAGGCCGAATTTACGTTTATATTCAATCTCATAATCACCAATAACGTTAAGCAGTAGCCCCACGGCGGTCTGCTGAATTCGAACGTTAGTGTTTAATAAAATCTGAATTTAAACATGCATAATCTTAAGCTGAAAGTGCTTGAAGGGCAATTTTCAATTCATCGATTGTCCGAAGAAAGTGAAATTCCCCACCAAGTATTTCAAAATATCTTCTTTGCAATCGTTAAAACCGACGAAGAACTATCCATTGTCTGTAGTTCTTCTATCCAAATACAGGCTGAAAATACAAATAGTGGTTGGTCTTGTTTCAAGGTGCTTGGTCCCTTGGACTTCTCACTGACAGGAATTTTAGCAAAAATATCGACAGCATTGGCAGAATCAAAAATCAGTATTTTTGCAGTATCTACCTTCAATACCGACTATATTTTGGTAGAGTCTTCAAAATTATCACTTGCAAAAAGAACTTTGTCGGCATCAGGTTACATAATTGCCGATTAAAAATCTTACATCGGGCTAAGCCGCTTGTAAGACGGACAGTATAGCTATGAATCTATTCGCCTACGGCACATTAATGGATACAGAAATCATGAGTCAGGTTTCTGGCGCTACATACCGATCCCAGAAAGCCACCCTTCCCCATTATGTCCGGAAGACAGTGTGCGGGGAAGTCTATCCCGCGATCATCAAGCAGAACGGGGGTTCCGTCGAGGGGATTGTCTATTTCAATGTATCATTGGAGGCTTTTGACCGTCTCGACAAGTTTGAAGGGCCTCTTTACGTGAGAGCCGAGGTGGAGACGATCTGCAAGAAAGGCGAACGCGTGAGCTCACACATACGTCCTGACTGCAAATTCTGCCCATCAACTCTCCGATGACGACTGGAGCTATGAGAAATTTATAATGAACCACAAGCAGCTCTTTCAAAGTGGCTACCATGGATACGATGAATTGAAGTAAGGTTGTCGAGTACAATTATGGGGACACAATACTTATTTAAAAGTTATTTGGGTATTGTGTCCCCAAGCCTCCCCTGTCCGCTGACAAATCGGAGTTTTCTACAGATTCGTTAGCACCTCAAAAAATCACCATTATTCAAAGGAGAAGGTATAATGATCATAAATAGTTCGCTCGGAAAAGCCTTTGAGAAAATCCGCACAGAGCTAAGGTCGTTTGTTGAATTATCCATGCAGGAAGATGACCAATCATGGGAGCAATGGATTTCTAATATTTCATCAGGCATAGATGTTAAATGCTGGGAGAAAAAAAACTGTTCTGACACAGAATGTGCAGCCTATAAAAGTAAGTGCAGGCGTTGCTGGATTATTGCCGGATCATGCAGTGATAACGAAGACATTCAGTACCAATTTGTCAAAAAATATACCTATTGCCAGAGTTGTGATGTCTTTTTGGAAGCGGTTTGCAAAGATCCGGTTACGGAAATCCAGGAACATCTCATTATCCTGACTCATAGCTTGAGAGCAAAACAGTTTGACCTGAGGAGAATTGCCACCACTGATTCGTTAACAGGGCTGTTTAACAGGAATTACTTTGAAATGAGTATCCCGCGTGAAATCGAGAAAGCAAAGAGACGAAAAGAAGATTTGCTTATTTTTATGATTGATATCGATAAGTTCAAGAATTTCAACGACACATATGGTCATCAATATGGGGACAAAATTCTCAATGGATGTGCCGAAATTCTTCGAAAATCAGTAAGATCGTCGGATCTTCTTATTCGGTATGGTGGTGATGAGTTTCTGGTAGTTATGCATCCTGACAGCATTGAGTCTGCAGGGCGACTTCAGGAACGAATTATGCTAGGCCTCGATGAATGGAATAACATGAATCCAGAAAATGATTCTAAACTCTCGCTCAGTATCGGAAGCGCAGTGTACAAACCGGGGTCCCTGTTAACCGATGTCATAAAAGAAGCTGACAAAGAAATGTACCGGAATAAATTCTCAAAACGAACTGATTTGTCACCTGAAATCAGATAACTACGTACACAATTACACAATTCAGGAGAGTTTCTATATGCAAATATCACTTCATGTGTCTGTTATGGTGGCCATACTATCATTTCCAAGTTGGAGTTTTGCTGGAAGTCCTAACGCCATAATCGCGGGGAGTTGCAATAACACCGCTAGCGGGTTTTGTAACGAATTTAACGGATCCTCTTACAAAGCTACGAATGTGGAGAAATCCTGTACAAGGCAAAAAATGACATTCCTGGCAGGCACCTGCCCAACCGAGGGACGTGTGGGCTCTTGTCTCATGTACAAAGGCAAAGATAACGAATCCTACTTTCGTTACTACGCCAGTTTCCCGGGCTTTGGCATCAAGCCAAAAGGTGGGGTTGCCGCAGCGGCCGAAAAACAATGCTTCCAAATGAAAGGTGAGTGGATCCCGAACTGAGTTCTGGCGTATGTAAAAATGGCAATTAAACTGCCAGAAAAGACCAAAGCATCTCTGGTGCAACATTCGCGTAAATGCAGCACCAAATCTTATTCACTTCCACCATTCTATAAACATACACATATCATGAATAAACTTAGCTACGACCGTCTTTCCGGCCTCAGCGATGAGGCTCAGCTCTCCCCGCGCAAACGAATGAATCACAATCTCCATGCCGAGTTGTCGGACCCGATCCAACGCCTGGCTATCGCCATGGAGCCGGACACCTATATCAGACCCCATCGTCACGCTGGGTCGTGGGAGCTGCTCACATCACTGCGCGGTCGCTTTGTGGTGCTCAATTTTGATAACACGGGTGCAGTGATTGACCGATCCGTTTTAGGTGAGGGTATCTCCGTCATCGAGACTCCTACGGCATGCTGGCACGCAGTGCTTTCGCTCGATACGGGCGGCGTTATCTTTGAGGTAAAACATGGACCCTATGCTCCCTTCCGAGAAGATGATTTCGCACCTTGGTCTCCACCCGCTGATGATGACAACTATCGCGCCCTCATGGACTGGTATCGTGACGCTGAAATCGGCCAACGCTGGTCTGAATTTTAATTTTCGAATTATCCAGCATTATGATAATATTTGAACATAGCCATCTTTTGTAACGACTGCCATACGAAAAAAACCGGATGAATACAACATGTTGGAGAAAACGGGATAAATGCCGATGATCGGCATTTATCAAATCAACTAATTTCACCAAGAGGACACACTATGCGTAAAAATCAGATTGTACACGTGGCCACATTACTGTGCATTGCCATCATGACAGGTAACAGTTGGGCAGGTGATAACGCATCGGTTGAAGATGGGAAAGAAGCTCTTTTCTGATCCAGCCCTTGGTGGCGCAGGGAACGCCAAGACATGCGCCACCTGCCATCCAGACGGCAAGGGTCTTGAGCAAGCCGGCAAAAACGAGAATCTCGCCGGGATGATTAACTCCTGCATCGCTGGGGCTCTGGGAGGAAAGGAACTTGATACAAAAGGTGAGAAGCTGGAATCGCTCCTGCTCTACATCAAGTCCCTGGAGAAGAAATAAAAAGATACCCTTCATTTTGCACCCTCAGCCCCTTAACAAACTTTCACAATGCTACTATGGAGATGGCAGTTTCCTTGAAGAGGGAAAATTACCATTCCGCACGAATAACGAGATAGTGACAACTATGAAATATAAATTATCGTTCTGTGAAATAGAGCAATTATCAGACGAGATTTTTGAAGTGACTGTCAACGAAGGTGCTGTCATTGATGAAAAGTGTGCTGAGGAAGGACGAATATTTTGGCACGATTTAAGGACAGAGCCTTACAGGCTTCTTGTTAATAATAAAAATCGGTTTTCATATTCCTTCCTGGGGGCGCAAAAAATCGGTGCTCATTCTCTTGAGCAAAAGACAGCTGTATTAATTGGTGACGAGATATCAGAAGGTCAAATGTCGACGGTAATGACTCTTAAAAAAATGACCGAAGACACAGAGAATAAAAGAGTTTTTCAGGAAAGGGATGAGGCAATTAAATGGCTGGAGTGCCCTTAACTGGCAGGTCTAGACATTGTCTTCAACTATCGCAACCAACCGCCAATCAGACACCAACGAATCACCTGAAATTACATTCACCAGACGGCGAGAAGCACGGCCACACTGACGCCTGCACTGATCCGGCAAGTTTATTGACGCCACTGGAGATACAGGTCGTTATGCTTTTTCATGCTTTTTTTCTATCTGGGAAAGAGGTGTGGGAAAAAAAATGTTTTATACTTATCCACTAAACCCTTCAAATCAATGTTGACCAAATGATCGGCCTTTTTTTCATCAAAGCCGAGTTTTTCAAAATCCATGATCCCTTTTGCGGCGTGGCATCCATTGCAGGCAACACTGACCTCTTTTTTAGCCACATCTTTATGAAAATCATCAAGTTCTTTTTTCCTGATGCTTGCCTCCATTTTATCCTGAACCTTTAAAAACAACTGAGCGTTGCTGACATCATGGGTATTGATGAGCGACTCTTTTTTACCCTTGCTGGTCTGGTATACAGCAATTCTTGAAATAACATTTTTCCCCTGCTGAGCCTGATCGGGATGGGGCTTGAAGTAAGAACCGAAAGGTTCACCAACAAACTCAATATTATTTGAGGAGATCCATTCATAACCCAGTTCGCTGAATTTTTTGTTATTGATATGACATGTTTCGCAGAACATAAAACCGGTGTGCATGTTCAGAAATGCCCTCACCAAATTGTTGCTGTGATGGGGATAAAGAGAGTGACAGACTCGGCACGATGAATGATCATTTGAATTGCGGATATAAGATTGTTCACGGCTGTGCAGTGATTTGAAATCATACGTTTCAAGCATCTGTTTGTCTTTTGGGGAGACATGGCATTTATTGTTGCATTCAACACGGGTGTCATCGGTATGCGGCACCTTATTCACCTGTACATGGCATTGGCGACAGGCCAAGCTCCGGTGATCCGACTGGGCATACTTTTCTTCATCAATATGAAGGACTTTCAGCCTATCTCCTTTTTCTATTCGAACCAGGCCAGGATACTGGTGACAGGTAAGGCATCCGTCACTGTCGCGGCCATAAGCCCCCGAGGCTATCGTGCAAAATACAGCGAAAAATACGGTCAGTGAGAATGGCAGTTTTTTGTGCATTTTAGATGAGATGATAAAGTGGTGATAAGAAGTTTCTTTCTTAGTATGCGCTAGAAAAAAGGGCGCCCCATCCATCATTGTCATGTTAATATTTATTAATACACTATTTTCCAGCTTAATTTCAAGTCGACTCCATGTTTTATTACGTCTCCTCTAAAAGAATGCCCTCTTCCCAAGCCGGGCAGAAATGGAGATGGCCATGAAATGGGGTTTGGACACGCTAACTGGCTGGAGTCTTTAGCAATGAACAATCATGATATTATTATAGAGTTACAAGCAGTTAGCGCAGAAACAATATATACAAAAAAAAAGGGGGGGGGGCTAAACGGACTTTTCTAGTTGCTACTTAAGAACCAGGGTGAATTTATCCTAACTCGCTTACAAAACAATATCGACAAGTTGCATTATATCCTGGACAACACCTCCCGCAACTGATAGAAGATTCATATTACAAATATGAGGGAGGAGTTACTTTGAATGTGAACCATGTCATA